>JAUYDL010000009.1 GCA_030691865.1 Candidatus Omnitrophota bacterium
ATCAATAAAAACCGGGATCTTCCCCTCTTTCTTTTTAGTATAGAGGTTTTTCTCGAATTTTTCCTTAGCCTGGGCGATAACCGCGTTAGTCAGATTCAAAATCGGCTGGGTTGAGCGGTAATTCTCCTCCCGGGTAATAATTTTAGTGCCTTTGAAAATCTTGGGGAAATCGATTATCTTTTTGAAGTTGGCCCCCCGGAAGGAATAGATGCTCTGCGCATCATCACCCACAACCATGATATTAGCATGCCCTGCGGCCAGAAGGCAGGCGATCTGCGCCTGAAGCTTATTCGTGTCCTGATACTCATCAACCATAATGTACTTATATTTGGCAGAGAGGCTCGCGCGCACATTTTCATGCTGGCTAAGCAGGTTTTTCAGGAAAACCAGAAGATCGTCATAGTCCAGAAGCGATTTTTGGCGTTTATATTTATTATACTCATCGCGGATCTTTTTAATTTCTTCGGTAAACTCCATAAACTGCGGGTATTCATCATAAAGGACATCATTGATCGGGGCGGATTTATTCACGCTTTTAGAGATTACCTCTAAAATAGCATGTTTACGCGGAAACGTTTTTTTAGATTTATGAAAGTTTAACTGTGTGCGGATTAAATTTACCGTATCTTCGGCATCCGCCTGATCAAGAATAGTAAAATTATTGCTAATTTCTAAAAGCTTGGCGTATTTTCTTAAGATCATGTTGGCGAAAGAATGAAAGGTGCCGCCGGCAACATTCTTGCAGCGCTCATCCAACAGGAGGCTGGCCCGACGCAGCATCTCCTGGGCTGAACGACGCGTAAAAGTAAGTAAAAGGATCTGCTCAGGCGCTATACCTTGTTCAACCAGATAGGCAACCCGGTGCACTAAAACACGCGTCTTACCGCTTCCGGCACCGGCAATAACCAGATACGGTCCGTGGATAGACTCTACGGCTTTAAGCTGCGCGGGATTTAGTTCTCGATGATAATCTATGTTTTTCATATTCTCAAAACCTCGGGCTTTTAAGCTAAAACAGCTTATTCTCCATGAGCGATTGTTTTATTAACTTTTTTTGTCGGGATATTTAAGAGTTGGGTTTTGTATATGAAAATGTGGTCAGATCTATTTTTCAACCTTAGGAGCCGGAAAAATAGATCTGACCCCATTTTTGCAGTTTAATCTCGATGTTTCCTTGATTAGTTTCCAGAACCACAATTGTTTCGTTCATCGCGAAGATCTCTCCGTAACAAAAGGTTAAGCCTAGCGCTAATAATGCATAAATATTTTCATTTTCATAGTTATTATTTTACTTTTTCCTTTCTTTTATTGCTGATCTTCTGTTTCTTTTGTCTTTTTTTCTATATTCTCTTCTACGGTCTTAATCTCTTCTACCACTTTGGTTTCTTCTACAACTTTGGTTTCTTCTAACTTTTTTCCTTCTTGCTTAGCCTCTTCAGGAGCAGCTTCTGGTAAGTTAACCTCTTCTGCCGGTAGAGCTTTTTTATCTATCATCTGACGCAAATGCGCAATCTCGACGGCAAAACTTTTCAATCTCTCTTGGCTGGCTTCTAAATCTTTCTCTAATTTTGTGTACTCTTGATTTAATTGATTAAACTCTGCCTTAGGCACCCACTCACTGATTTTTTCTTTACGATTAAACTCAGCAATCGTCGCCAAATACTCATTAATGCTCTTAAGCTGGCTTTCGATTTGATGTTTCTGCGCCTGCAACTGATCTTCTTTAAGCCGACAAGCCATCTCTTTTGCTTCCAGGGCGGCTTTTATTTCACGCATCTGGCGGGTCAAATTTACATTTTTGGTAAACTCCCCCTGCAACTCATTTTCCTTGGTAATAAACTTATTATTTAAATCTAAATTTTCTGCTCTAGCCTTGGCTAACTCTGCCTCCGCTTTAGCCACCCACTCTTCTCTGCGCTTTAACTCTACAGAAAATTCCGCCTCTTTTTCTTTAACTGCCATTGATCCGGATTTTTCCTCTACAGAGGCAACCTTAACCTGTTCTAACTGGCTTTCTAACTTAGCTATCTGGCTTTGTAAACGCTGGATTTTTTGCTCTTTACCGGAATCTTCCGCAGGAAGTGGCTGATCTTGGATTTTTTGCTTTTGAGGGATTTCAGGCTTACCAGCTGTAAATACCCCAAAAACCGCATAAATAACTACACCCACGCCTAAAGCCACCAATATTTGCATGATGAGCATCATTTTGACTTATCCTTTCCTTCAGGCAAGCCTCGTATATCCCCGCAGGCTTTTTTACCCGAAGCAGGGGAGGCTTGGCGCAATTTTTCTAAACGTTCTTTAATTTTAGCTTCATGGCCTAAATTTGTCGGTTCATAATAACATACTTTCTTAGGTGTATACTGCTGTTTTACATAATGGCCCGGATAATCATGGCTATATTTATATCCTAAGCCAGCCCCGAGTTCCTGGGCGCCGTTGTAAGAAGCATCCTTAAGGTGGTCCGGAACCTCCTGTACTTTATTTTCTTTGATATCCTGAGTAGCTCTTTCCACCGCCAAATAGCTGGCATTGGATTTAGGAGCACAACTGACATAGATCACTGCTTGGGCCAAGGGAATCCTGGCTTCGGGCATACCCACAAACTCAGAGATCTGTAAAGCCGCATTGGCTAAAAGTAAAGCCAAGGGGTCTGCATTGCCTACGTCTTCGGCGGCTAAAATACAAACCCGGCGCGCGATAAAGCGCGGATCTTCTCCGGCATATAGCATTTTGGCCATCCAATAAATTGCCGCGTCCGGATCAGAGCCGCGCATAGATTTTATAAACGCCGAAGCCGTATCGTAATGGCCATCCCCATCGTGATCATAAACCACGGCTTTCTTCTGGATAGATTCCTGAGCAATCTCTAAATCAAAATTAATATAACCATCCTTGGCCGACGGAGTAGTTAAAACTCCTAACTCCAGAGCAGACAAAGCCCGGCGCGCGTCACCTTCGCAACTCTTCGCTAAAAAATTAAGCGCGTTTTTATCAAGCTTAACCTTAAAGTTACCCAGCCCTCTTTCTTTATCCTTTAAAGCATTATTAATTATGTTAACTAGATCCTCACTCTGCAGCGCTTTTAATTCACAAACACTCGACCGGGAAAGCAACGCGGCAATAAGTGAAAAATACGGATTATGCACTGTCGCGCCAATTAATACCAAACG
>JAUYDL010000035.1 GCA_030691865.1 Candidatus Omnitrophota bacterium
ACAACATACCAAATTTTGGAGTAGGCATATAAGTTATCTCAAGGCCCACGTGGTTCATATTATCTGAGTTTAAACTTGCGACTTGGAATTCGTTGCGCGTATAATCTAAGTAGATATCCATATTTTCCAGGGGAGAAACCCTTAAGCCCATTTTGAAAATATTATAGAACTCATAAGGCGCTTGAGGGAAATTCTTCTGGTCATAGAGAAACGGATTGACATAACGATAAGCATTATCATTTTGATAATAAATAACGCCCAAGGTGGTATCGTTTCTTAAGACGTTACGTGGGAAATTATCATAGCCTAAAGAATAATCATTGGTCCGTTCATAAATACCGTTTAAACTTAACCAGTCAAAAAAGTCATAGTTTAAGCCAAAAGATCCTGTTTTGATTGTGACATCCTGGCCATCAGCAACATTCGCATTTATAAAATAATCACCGGTATTGCCATTATAAATAAATGGGTCAATGCCGCCTAATGTCTTGGGAAGTTTTTGATAAATACCTAACAGTTTAGCGGTTAATTTATCCGTAACTCTTAGAGAAACCTCATCGCGCACTACATTTTCAATAAATTTTCCATTTACATTATGCACATTGCGTACATCAAAAAGATTGTAAAATCGATCATCCAGGAATGACTCAAAGCGAAAACCTAAGACGTTCCTCCCGGCATCAATACCATCACCAATGCGTGTGGCATTAAGCTGTCCCCATTTATCCGCATCCGCGGGTTTAGTCAAACCAAGATAATAATACTCCATTGGCCGGCGAAAATGAATATGCCTGCTCCAACCGGTATCCTGACGGGTATTACTAAAATTAGATAAGGATGAATCAAACCCTTGATCCATACGGCTAAGATAAAATTTGGTTTTCAAAAGATAGCATTCTTCCTCGTCCATAGCAATCTCATCATAACCGTATTTCAAATCCATAATACTTTTCTGCGGATAGCGCGATATAAAAGCAAAATAATAGGCATTGCCGCGGGATTTAGTTTCATAATCAGAGTTGGTCATATCGTAAAAAGATTGCGAGGTTAAAACTTCTGCTTGTGCCTTTATACCATCAACGATTTCATAGCCTAAATCCAGGCCCCCGACAAAGTTCTCGCTATCTAACTTTTGAGGGTCAGTTTTAAATCCCGTGCGCGTAGTAAATGTGCCACCCAGCATAAAGTTGTCCGTAAAATAATGTTTTAAGCGGCTGGCAGAAATAACATTATCTACCACCCCGTAATCCTGCCAAAGATGTTTTGGCGTGGCTATAGTAGTATCAAAAGATGTTTGTTCTTGCGGAGCAAAAGAAAATGAAAAACCTCTTAATGCAGTAAGATATTTACCCGTACTATCTTTAGATAAAAATGAAAGCGAGTCATCCCAATAGCCTTTAGTAAAACTTGGGTTAGGCGTACCAGTAGAACGATAGGTCCCCGGCAGGTACCTTCGCAGCCACGGGCTATCTTGCCACCAGATATGATGATTGGTTATACCCATTGGGTCATCAGAAGTATAAGCCTGATCCTGATAGCCAAGAGGAAAAGCCCGAAACTTAATCTGGTCATTAGTATAATCTAACCATAACTCACGTATAGGTTGGAATTCACGATCGATCTTTATTGCAGAACTAGTTTTACCATCTTCTACCTTTAATTCGCCTAAATTTATAACAGCGCCTGATGCTGAGTAAGCAGTACTATTTACTGTATACCCAGTATTTGACCAATAATACAACGGCAATCCAGTAGAATCAGTACCTTTTCCTGTAAAGCTCCAAGGATCAACTGTGACATTAGTATGAAAATTTAAATCACCTTCATTCTCAGTATCCACATTTACACTTAGTGAATCATAAACCCTAGAATCATAGGTATTAAAACCCCGGTTAAATCCATCATATGACATTGGCCGCCAACTTTTATATTTTTCATTCAAGTCAAAGTTAGCTCTTTTCCAGATAAAATCATGAGGAGTAATCCCAAAGCTAAGTTGCGCTTCTCCGGTTATTTTTAACGGGCCAACTTTTAATCCCCTGTCTTCTTTTTCTTCTTCCGGCATTAAATCCGGATAACCATAAAGATAGGCAGTAGCAACCTGCTGCTGTTTAATCTTAGCCAACTCTTGATTCATTGCTTCTTCTTTTGTTAAAACTTTTTTTTCTTTGGTTTGTGTCTCAGAATTCCCAGTATACTGAGTATTCTGAATTGCATCCTGCACTGCATCCTGCACTGCAGGAGTTTCTAAAACAGTGGCTTCGGTAGCAGAACTATCTTTAAAGATCTTATTAATATAATCTTTGGCCACCTCATTACCTGAGTCAATCAGCAGGACCTTATTAAATTCTGATAAGGCTTCTTCAGTTTTACCTTGAGCATAAAGATTCTTGCCGAGTTCACAAAGATAATCAGCTGCTTGGGTTTGGCTGAAAGCTTGCGCGTTAGGTAAAAATAAAAGCGCTAAGCAGATTAGCGCCATGACTTTATATCTAGAATATGCTTTAATCATAATTGTAATTATTATATCGGATTTCTAATTAATGTCAATAAAAATGTGTAAAAAACAAAAAACCAGGCGATAAATTCACTTGGTTATGGATTAATCTAATATATCCTAAAACCAACTAACCTAACAGGATACTTAACCTATTATCGAAAGTAGTGAGTTCAATATTTAAACTGTGCACAAAGGTAATAAGAAATAACTTTTCTTTATTTACTGCCAAGGCATTTCCTTTAAGCTTGTAGAAGAAATGCTCCCATTTCTGCTTGGTATTCCTTTCCTTTTAGTTAACCGGGTTACCATTATCAGAGAAGATTAATGATGCAGCGCAATCAGTTACATCATTACCTATATATAGGGATTTACGTATATAGGGATTTACGATTCATGCTTATGCGCCTGGCAGGAGTCGAACCTGCAACGCCTAGCTCCGAAGGCTAGCGCTCTATCCAGTTGAGCTACAGGCGCATTAAATAATCTCCGCTTTATCCCCTAAAATCTCTCTGATCTTCTCTAGCTTGGCTTTTTCCACGGGAAAGACGTTTTTCTCTGCGGTAGAGCGTACCGGAGAGTTAAGCTGAATTTTATCCGGATTTATACGCCAAATTGCCTTTTTTAATTCTTCGATATGCCCAAGATCATCATTCATGCCGGCGATAAGCATTACCTCAAGCCAGACCTTACCGTGAAATTCTTTTCTCAAAGCAATCAGGCCGTCAATAATTTCATTTAATTTTATACCTGCATGGGGCCGATCAATCTGTTTAAATATCTCTGGATCCACTGTATTTAAAGAAGGCATAATCAAATCTGCTTTCAAGAGCCCTTGACGCACCGCGGGATCTCCCAGGAGTGTGGAATTAGTAATTACCGCAATTTTCAATCCAGTAATATTTTTTACCTGATCAATTAGCTTTCCAATATAAGTATTTAATGTCGGTTCACCCAGCCCGGAAAGAGTAACAAATTTCAACTCTTGGGCTTCTTTAGGATTATTTTGCATCCAAGATTTTAATTCCAGAATAATCTCATCGGCTTTAGCGTATTCTTTTCTTTCAAGGACAGTTTTACCGACACTACCCCATTGACAGTAGATGCAATCCAGGTCACATATTTTATCAAGGCTAAGGCTTAAACCTAAAGAAAGCCCCAGCCTGCGCGATTTTATCGGCCCGTAGATATATTTCATAGAAATGTTTGCTTATATGGTAGTAAATTTATAAGGCGCTACTCATTCAGCAGCGCCCTAAAGTTTTCTCTATAATTATTAAAAGGTTGGATTATTTAACCTCAACCACACAGTTATGCGACCCGAGTGAATTGGCTACGCAAGAGGTGCAGCGAGGGTCGTTTATCCAGTTTCCGTCTACGATAAACTTATACTCGTGTCTTCCCGGCTTAAGAGCAACCTTGGCTGCCCAGCTACCCTTACTATCCTTCTTGGCGAGCAATTTCTTGGTATCCCATTTATTGAAACTTCCGGCAACCACAACCTTCTTGGCCCCAGGGGCATATAACTTAAACTCCGTTGGTTTTGCTTCAGCTATCCGTGGCATAACTCCCTCCTCATTTTTCCCCAGCCTCCGGCGCTTGGGGAAAAATGACCCCGAGCTCCCGCGGGGGGAATACACTTATTCTTACACTACAACAAGCTGCTGTCAAGAGAAAAAGGACATCCCTCTTTTTTCCGTCCCCTTTTTTAGACAGCAACTATGGAAATACCTTGACGGTCTGCCAGCCGGATACTTTCTTCTTGATCAATAAAAAGTGTTTTACCGGCTTCAAAAGCAAGGCAGCTGCATTTTGCCTTAACCAGATTCTTGATCGTATTTAACCCGATAACCGGAATATCAAAACGCATATCCTGTTTAGGCTTACTTACCTTAACAATTACCACCCTGCCCCGGCCAATTTTACCTGCCCGGCGAATTAAATTATCCGTCCCTTCAAAAGCCTCAACGGCAATTATGGCTTTGGTTTTGACGGCAACCGTCTGGCCGATATCCAGATTAGCCACAGCTTTAGCTAAACTCAAACCAAAATAAACATCATCCCAGGTATTAAAATCCGGCTGATGTTTAGTGAGGGTGCCTTTTTTAGGTAAATATTCTTCGATAAAAGTAGTGGAATCTAAAAGGGTAAGCCCGGCTGCTTCCAGCCTTTTGGCTACTGCTGTGAATAATGTATCGGCCTTCTTATCTTTAAGGGTATCCAGTATCTGCCTTAATTCCGGGCTGCGATGAGTTTCTTTGCTGAATAACCTGCGCGGGCTGATTTGCCCGGCCATCACCACACCCTCTACGGCTTCGGCTTTAAATATATCAAACATTTTTTGGAATTCAGAAAGCCTAAGCCAATAAATTTTATCCACGAATTTTTTTAATTTTGGGGAGGTATCGCCTTTAATGGCAACAGCGATAATTTTACAGTCTTTTTTCTTGGCACTAGCAGCAAAAAGCAGGGGGAATTTTCTATTTCCGGCAATTAAACCGATCTTTTTCATATTTAAATCTTGGGGACGGTTCTCTTTTTTATATTATAAAAAGGAGAACCGTCCCCATGTTTTTAAACCTATTTTCTTCATCGGAAGGCGCGGGTTAAACCGCGCTCAGAGCTCTTAACAAAATTAACCAGATAAATTATCTCTTCGGTTTTTTCTATTTCCTTTTCTACCCTTTCTAAGGCATGTTTTGCGGATAATCCGGAATTAAATATCAATTTAAAAGCCTGGTCAATTTTCTTAATCGAATCATGGCAGATGCCTTTGCGCCTTAAACCGACAAGGTTTAAGCCATAGACGCGCGCCGGGTGGCCATCGCAGGTGGAGAACGGAGGAATGTCCTGAACCACCTTAGAGCATCCTCCGATAATTGCCAGCATGCCGATGCGCACGAACTGATGAATAGCAACTATACCGCCGATAACTGCTTTATCTTCAATGCTGACATGGCCGGCCAGGGTGCTATTGTTGGCTAAAACACAACCGTTACCGACCCGGCAATCATGGGCAACATGTGAATAGGCCATCAGTAAATTATCATCGCCAACAGAAGTCTTGGAGCCTTCAGAAGTCCCCGGATTAAGCGTGCAATACTCACGGATAATATTGTTATCACCAATCTCTAAAAAAACTTTTTCACCTTTAAATTTAAGGTCTTGCGGCCGGCTACCGACTACGGCTCCGGTAAATATTTCACAATTTTTACCGATAGTCGTATTGCCTTCAATTACGCAATGCGCGCCGATTTTAGTATCCGCGCCAATGTTTACCTGATCGCCAATTATACTAAACGGGCCGATAGATACACCTGGTGCTAATTTTGCTTTTGGAGAAACGATTGCGGAGGGATGTATCAGCATAATTAATTCTCAACCAGAGCAAACATCAAATCTGCTTCAGCCACTACTTTTCCATCTACCAGGGCCTTGCCATGCACAGAGCCCATCTTAGAACGCATTTTTCCGGCGACTACCTCAAAAACCAGCTGATCACCGGGAATAACTACTTTTCTAAATTTAGCATTATCAATCGCTAAAAATAGCGCTAATTTACCCCGATTTTCATCGCTCTCCATCATCATTATTCCGCCAACCTGAGCCATAGCTTCTAAAATCAATACTCCCGGCATCACCGGCCGTCCCGGAAAATGCCCCCTAAAAAAATAGTCATTTATGGTTACATTCTTAATCCCTACTGCGCGCTTGCCTTTTTCCAGATGAATTATGCGGTCCACGAACAAAAACGGCTCACGGTGAGGCAGGATCCTCATAATCTGGTTAACGTCCATTGCCCCTTCCATATTATTAGCGCCTTGCGCAATTATTCTCTGTTCATAGATCTTCTGGGCGATCTTTAAATTTAGGGAATGTCCGCTTTTTAAAGCCACCACATGGCCGCGAAGAGGGCAACCTGCCAAATAAAGGTCTCCGATTAAATCCAGAATCTTGTGCCTGACAAACTCATCCTTAAACCTGAGTTTGTTTTTGATTACACCCGCTTTGCCCACCACTAAAGTATTTTCATAATTAGCGCCTAAACCCAGGCCTTGACTTTGTAACTCGCTCGCTTCACTCTCCAGGCAAAAAGTGCGCGCCGAAGAAAGAGCAGTTTTAAAAGATTCGGCATTAACTGCTATCTCTAAAAATTGCGCCGCCAACATTGGATGATCATAGTTTAAGGTATAGGAAATCTTAAATTCTTTAGCCGCAAGTATAGCAATCGAGCTTGAGCCCTCCTGAATACATATCGGCTCCTTGACAGTATAGACATATCTGGGTGTATCCTGATGCGCTACTTGCGCCTTTTCCAGCGCCTCGACAAAATAAATTGAGCTTCCGTCTAACCCGGGGACCTCATTATTGTCTATCTGGATGTCAATATTATCTATCCCCAAACTGGATAAGGCGGCCATCAGATGCTCAACGGTCTGCACCTCTGCCTGATCATTACCAATAGCAGAACGCCGGCTGAATTTAGGCGCCAGTAATAAAGATCCCACATCCGCTTTGATCCTGGGGGCTCCTGGAATATCCGTACGAATAAAAGTTACCCCGGAATCCGCCTCTGCCGGCTTAAAAGTTACATTGACTTTATTACCTGTGTGAATACCAACGCCCTTAAGGGTAACCTGGTTGACAATCGTCTTCTGTTTTTCCATTTATTTATCCTTCAGCCTTGCCTCAAGCTCTTGGATCCTTTTCTTCAGTTCCTTAACCAAATTAAATAACTTAGGCAAGTTTTGTAAGCTGGCATTAACTCTCTGAGTAGTCATAAAAGGCCTGGCCGGATAACCCGAAACCATCGTATCCGGCGGGACAGATTTAGCTACTCCGGATTGAGCCGTCACAATGGCGTTATCGCCAATAGTAATGTGCCCGACTAATCCCGCCTGGCCGCCTAAGGTTACATTATTGCCAATAATCGCGCTGCCGGCAATACCCACCTGAGCAACAATCAGAGAGTTCTCACCGATGATGACATTATGGCCAATCTGCACCAGGTTATCAATTTTAGTGCCGCGGCCGATAACCGTTTTATCGAAACGCGCCCGGTCAATGGTAACATTGGCCCCGATCTCTACATCATCATTAATCTGGACTATCCCCACCTGAGGAATTTTATGATGCGCCCCTTTAATCGTAGCAAATCCAAAACCATCGGAACCGATCACTGCTCCGGAATGGATAATTACGCGGCTGCCGATACTGATCCGTTCACGTATTGAAACATGGGGATAAATTAATGTCTGACTGCCTATTTTTGTGTGATGGCCGATATAACAACCGGCGTAAATTATTACATTATCTCCGAGAGTGACATTATCCCCGATAACGGAATAAGCTCCGATCGTTACGTCTTTACCCAAAGAAACATTCTTGCCCATAACCGCAGTATAATCTATGCCGCTAGGATGCCCGGCATCATCAGGCGTAAACATAGAAATGATTTTGACAAAGGCCAAAGAAGGATTCTGGGTTATAATAATCGGCTTAGCCGTTCCTTGCGCGTCGCTTGAGGTAATAATCGCTGCAGCGCGTGTTTTATCCATCAGCGAGCTATACTTGGAATTAGCCAGAAAAGTAATATCCCCTTCGGCTGCATCCCTGATTCCGGAGGCTCCGGTAATCAGGGTATCCCCGTTACCGATAACCTGTCCGTCAATAAGCTTAGCTATTTCATTTAGGGTTTTCTTCATCAACTTGTGCCCTTATTTATTTTTTACCAGGAGCGTTTAGAATAGCAACAATCTGATTGGTAATCTCCATACTCTTGGTCTGATAAACCAATACCCGGTCATTAAACACCAGGGTATATCCCTCTTTCTCGGAATATTTCTTCACCGCTTCCTCGATATCTTTAAGGATTTCCTTCATTTTTTCATCCTGCTCTTTACGTAAATCCGCCTGCTTCTGGCGGTCATAATCCTGAAATTCTTTTACCTTGGCGGCAAGCTCGGCCCCCTTGGCTTCTCTTTCTTTATCATTAAGCAAACTCAATTTATCCTGAAAAGCTTTTAAATCTGCGACTTTTTTATCACGCTCGTCGGTATAGACCTTTTCTTTATCACTTAAGGTTTTGTCATATCCTTTGGTTTTGGTATATTCGCTAAAAGTGCGGCTTAAATCGATATAAGCGAGCTTATCCGCAGCCTGGGCGTTTCCCAGAAATAAAGCCAAACCCATGATCACCCCGCATAAAATTACTACTGTCTTTCTCATCTCTACTCCCTCCTCTGGTTAATAATTATTTATTAAAAACCGTGACTGGCACTGAAGTAGAACCGCCCGCTACCTTTAGTATCCTCACCAGCTGCTTTATCCATTGGTATGCCATAATCCAACATGATCGGTCCAATCGGAGTATTAATACGTAAACCTATTCCTATGCCGGATTTAAAACCTCCGGAGTTAAGCCCTCCATTACCATCTTGGGAAGAAAATATATCCCCTAGCTTTTCCCAAACATTACCAACATCATAGAAAGCTGCGACTTTTAAGAAACTAAATAACGGATAAGTATACTCAATATTGCCCACCACCATCGATGCGCCGCCTAAAGGATCATTAGACTTAGAATCAACCGGGCCGACTTTTCTTTCCTCATAACCTCTAATCGTATAAGCTCCGCCGGCAAAGAATCTCTCATAAATAGGTAATTTTTCCGTGTCGCCATACGGCTCAGCCAACCCCAACCTGCCCTTTATCTCCAGCACAGCACCGCGCGGCATGGGGAAGTAATGCGATGCCCGGCCGAAAAACTTCAGATAACTTTTATCTCCACCCAGACCAGCAAAATCAAAAGCCGCAGTAAATAAATTTCCTTTTCGAGTATTAAAAACATTATCCCTGGAATCATAGGTCAGGCTAGGAGAAATAACGCTAATTATGTTCGTGCCTACCTCATCCTTTAAATCCTGGGAAGCGTCATCTGTTGGGTTGCTGATCTTTATCTGATCCAGCCGATACATAAGATCGCCTCTTAAATATTCAGATATCTCCTTGCCTAAACGCAAGTCACCTCCGGTCACCGCTTCATCATATCCATATCCTGAATCAGTATCACGCGTATGCGTACGGCGGTATAAATCAAACCCGAAAGAAACCGGATAATCAAACATCCAGGGTTCAGTAAAACTCAAATCAAAACCACTACTTAAGCTTCCGATAGAGGCGCGTATCTTCATGTTTTGCCCGGCGCCGGTAAAATAAGGCCAGTTCCTCCAATCAAAGTTCTTCTGCTCAACCTCCACAAAACCTACAAATTGATCAACGGTGCTGTAACCGCCGCCAAAACTAAAAGCTCCGGTCTTAGTTTCTTTTACATCCACCACTAAATTCTTTTTAGCCGGCTCTGTTGTCTCCTCGGTATCATAGCTAATCTCTTCAAAAAATCCTAAATTGGTTAACCTTTCCTTACTGCGGCGCAGCTTCTCTCCGTCGAATTTTTCTCCGGGATGGATTCTCATTTCCCTGCGAATTACCAAATCCTTAGTTTTAATATTACCTCGGATCTTAATTCTATCTACATAAACAACCTGATTTTCAGTAACCCCATAGGTTATGTCTACGCGCCCGGTATCTGAGTTAACTATAGTTGACTCCTGAACCTGCGCAGAAATATACCCCCGGTCAAAATACAACCCCTGGATACCAGTCAGATCTTTTTTCATCGATTCCTGGCTAAAAACTTTCCCGGGGATACAGTCGGTCAGGGTTTTTAAAATCTCTTTCTCAGTAACATCTTTGTTGCCTTGCACGATGACCGAACCTACAAGGTATTTTTTGCCTTCGGTAATTTTAATCGCTACAAATAACAGATAGGATTTTTTGGCATCGGGCTTAACTTCATAAGTTACAGCAACGTCAGTAAAACCTTCGCGCTGATAGAAAGATTTAATCCGCTCGATGTCCTCTTTAATCACTTCATCCTTTAAAACTCCGGCATTAAAGAACCAGGCGCGCTTACTCTTAAGCAATTTCAGGATACGCCCATCGGGGAAGGCCTTATTACCCTGGATAGTAATATCTTTAACGCGCACCTTCCTGCCTTCCACAACAGTAAAAACTATACTTGCCTTATTGGCTTCGGCATTCGCCTCAACTTTATAGGAAATATCAGCCTGGCTATAACCCATTTTTTCATACATCTTTTTTAATATCCGCACATCTTCGGCTATGGCGGGATAATCCAAGTACTGTGTTTCCCTGGATTTTAGCTGCTGCTTTAATTTCTCATCTTTCATCGTGATAAGATTAATCCCCGAAAAGCTAATCTTCTCGATAATCGGCCTTTCCACGACGCTAATCATGATTTTTAAGCCATCTTTATAATCCTGGGTATCGATTTTGATATCGCTGAAAAAACCCAATAGATATAGCCTTTTTAAATCATCGCTAATAATATTTTCCTGATAGGCGCTGCCGATACGCGTCTTCATCTTGGAGATAATAACATTAGTGCTGATAGCTTTATTGCCCGTAACCTCTATTGCGGTAACATTTTTTAATACTGCCGGGGTAGCTTCGGAGGCAGCAGCTGTTTTTTGTTCAGCCTTCTCCTGCGGAGCTTCTTCAGCCAGAACAAAAGAACTGCTATTAAAAAGAACCAAAGCTGTTAGGAGTGCAAAGATGAATTTACGCATTTTATTATTATATAAGATTAGGCCTCTTAAATCAAATAATTATTCAACCCGGGATAAATTATCAAACCTGGTGAACTCCTTGATAAAAGCTAATTTTAAAGAGCCTACCGGGCCATTACGTTGTTTGGCGATAATTGCTTCGGCGATGCCTTGATTATCCGGGGAAGGATTGTAATACTCCTCCCTTAAAATAAGCACCACCACATCCGCATCCTGTTCAATTGCCCCGGACTCTCTTAAATCTGAAAGTTGAGGCCGATGGTCCGTACGCGACTCCACAGCCCGGGATAACTGGCTAATGGCAATCACCGGCACACTTAGCTCTCTGGCCAAAGCTTTAAGGGAGCGTGAAATTTCAGAAATCTCCTGTTGCCTGCTCTCCATATTCATCGCTGAGCCGCGCATTAACTGCATGTAATCTAAAATAATCAATTTTATACCATGGTGTGATTTTAAGCGCCGGGCCCTGGCGCGTAGCTCCATCACCGAGATCGCCGGAGTATCATCAATAAATATCGGTGCCTCAGAGAGCTTTCCGGCAGCCGCAGTCAGGCGCGGCCAGTCGCTAGTAGCCAAATACCCGGTTCTTACTTTATGCGCGTCCACCCGCGCATGCGAGCAAAGCATCCTCTGCACCAATTGCTCTTTAGACATCTCTAAGCTAAAGATTGCCGTAGGCACCTTCTCAATTACTCCGGCATAATCGGCAATCCCTAAAACAAAAGCACTTTTGCCCATGGAAGGCCGGCCGGCAATAATAATTAAATCTGATGGCTGCAGCCCCGCGGTTTTCATATCAAAATCTATATAGCCGGTGGGTATTCCGGTAACGTGCGCCTTATTCTGATAAAGCCTATCAATTGTTTCAATACTTTCCTTAATAATTTCTTTAATCTGCAAATAGGTGCCTTGATTTTTACGGTCGCTGACCTCAAAGATAAGCTTCTCAGCGGTATCCACAACTTCGGCGATATTCCCTTCACTCTCATGGCAAACAGTAATAATTTTGGTAGAGTTATTGATTAAAGTTCTTAGAATATATTTTTCACGCACAATTCCGGCATAGTGATTAATATTAGCCGCAGTGGGAACGGCATTGGCCAAAGAGGTTAGATAGCTTGCCCCGCCTATCTCATCCAATGCGCCATCCTTCCTTAAAGCATCAGTCAGAGTAATTAAGTCCACAGCTTTATTGGCATTATAAAGATCACTTATTGCCTGGAAAATTTTGCGGTGGGTATCTTTATAAAAGCAGGTGGCATCCAATTTCTCAGCAGAAATCGAAACTGCCTCTTCATCCAGCAGCATAGATCCCAATACCGCCATCTCCGCGTCAAGATTTTGCGGGGGGAGCTTATCTAGATTTAAGTCTTTAGCCATATTAAACAACCTTTTTAAAGTAAATCCAGGGGACGGTTCTGTTTTTCTCGAGTTCAGTTCTAGAAAAACAGAACCGTCCCCTTTATTTCAGCTTATTTCTTCACTACCCACAGTTTAACCGTGGCAATTACATCCGGATGCAGCTTCACCGGTATCGCATAAATTCCTAAAGATTTTATCGGTTCAGCCAAATCAATAATATTCTTATTAATCGCAAAACCTTCTGCAGCCAAAGCCTCGGCTATTTCCTGAGCGCTAATACTGCCATATAACTTTTCTTCACCTTGAGTTAATGCGGGAATAGTTAAAGCCAGCGTACCTAAGCGCTGCTTAACTAATTCGGACTCCTCTTTAATTTTGGCAGATTGTGCAGATCGAGCAAGTTGATCTTGCTCTAATTTTTTAAGGCTGCTGGCCGTAGCCGGCTTAGCCAAGTTATGCGGAAAAAGAAAATTCCTGGCAAACCCGTCTTTAACCTGAACCACCGCACCTGCCCGGCCGATCTTTTCTACGTCTTTATTTAAAATTACTTCCATTTTAACGGGTATAAGGAAGCAGGGATAAAAATCTAGCCTTTTTAATCAGCTCCTTAATTCTCCTCTGATGCTTAGCGCAATTACCGGAAAAACGGCTGGCATTGATTTTACCCTTCTCCGTTATGAAAACCTCTAATCTCTTGATATCCTTATAATCAATACTGCCTAACTTATCCGCGCAGAACCGGCAGAATCTTTTTCTTACCGGGCCCAGCAAATCCTTCTTCTTTTTAATAATCTTTTTGTCCTTACCCTTGCCAAAACCTCTGGTTTTAACCTTCATGTGTTTTACCCAGCCCTTCCTCTTTTATTCTGATTAATATAATTCCCATCACCCTGCCCTCCATCATACACATTAATTTAATTATTCTTCGGAAGGGCGAGGTTCATCCTCGCTTTCTGCTAACCATGTTGATTCACTGCTTGGTTCTTCAGATAATGCCTCAGGCTGCGCTGGAGTAGCCGGGATTGGTGCCTTAGCTTGACCCGGAGAACCCATAAATTGCACACGTTCTGCCCGGACTTCAATCACCGAGCGCTTGGCACCGGTATTGTCCTCCCAAGAACGCGACTGCAGCCGGCCCTCAACAAAAAGACTGCTTCCTTTATGTAAATACTGATTACATGTTTCTGCTTGTTTACTCCAAACGACTGCGGTGATGAAACAAACTTCTTCTTTTAGCTCTTGATCTTTAGTGCGGTATTTACGATTTACCGCCAGGCGTAAATTAGCCACCGCGATACCTTGCGGAGTATAACGTAACTCAGGATCTTTGGTCAGATTGCCCATTAATAGTACTTTATTATAACTAGCCATGATAACCCCCTGTTAAATTTAAATCCAGGGGACGGTTCTCTTTTTTTAAGAGAACCGTCCCCTAAGTTTTTAGTCCATCCGGGTAAATAAAACTCTTAAGATATTTTCATTAAGCTTGTAGGTGTTGCGCACTTCTTTAATCGCCGCTGCCGGCGCACCAAAAGCCACCAAATAATAAATCCCTTCCATAAATTTATTAATCGGAAAATATAATTTGCGTCTCTCTGCCCAGACTCCTGACTGAGTAATCTGCCCGCTATTCTTGGCCACCGCATCATCGATCTGCTTAAACAATGTTTTCTTATCCTCGTCAGATAAATCCGGCTTAATAATTATCATCGCTTCATACTTATTCATTTCTAGCTCCTTATGTAGATACATAACACCGGCGCAATTCTCCGCCACGAGGCGGATACCGGCCCAATTCCATTAAGGGTCGGGTGCCCGCTAAGCGCGGGGTGTCTTTGTATTATACATGTTCATCGTTTGCACTATACCATTTTCTACCCAGCTCAGGCAGCAGCTAACGGCATCTTCTTCTATTTGCTTGACGGCTGCTTTCTCCTTACGTAAAAAACCCGAAAGCACATACTTTGCGGAATCTTGCCTTCCTGAGCTTTTTGGCCTTCCAATTCCGATACGCAAACGGCCAAAATCCTGCGTTCCCAACTGCTCAATGATCGATGCTATGCCGCGTTGCCCACCGCTTGAGCCCTGCGGGCGAATCTTCATTTTACCCAGTTCTAAATCTAAATCATCACAGACCACTAAAAGATCTTTCGGGTTAACCTTAAATTTCTTAAGCAAAGCCGCAACCGCTATACCGCTTAAATTCATATAACTCTGCGGCAAGGCTAAGACTACATCCTGCTGGAGCAGTTTGTACTTGGCCACTAATGCCGAAACCGAACCATCCCTCTTAAAATTAATTTTTAAAGAACCGGCTAAAGATTTCAAAACCGCAAAACCAATATTGTGTCGGCTTCCGGCATAAATTAAACCGGGATTCCCTAAACCCACAATCAATTTTGTCCCGTCAGAGATCATTATGAAACTTATTTATTATCTTTCTCTTTAGCCCCGTCAGCTGGAGCGGCTTCAGAAGAAACTTCTTTCTTTTCTTTAATTACCTCGGGCTCCTTGCCTGTCTCACCTTCGATAGCCTCAGCCGGCGACTCTTCCTTCATCGGAGCAGCCACATGCAAGACAATCGCAGCCTCGTCATTTAAAGGCTTAACCCCCTCCGGAAAAACTATATCCTTGATATGAATAGCATCTCCCATTTTAAGGGCAGTAATATCTACTTGTATATCTTTAGGAATATTCGTAGGCAAACATTCTACTTCGATTTCCCAAAGTAAATGCTCTAAAGATCCGCCTTCCTGCTTAACGCCAATAGCTTCACCTTTAGTCTGGATAGGGACATTAACTTTAATTGTCTCAGTTAATGAAATCTCATTAAAATCCACGTGGATAATATCTTCACGCACTGGATCATACTGGATCTCCTTGACCAGACAAGGCCTGCCTTTGGACTTTTTATCATCTTTGATCTTTAAATTGATAATTACGCTTTCTAAACGATGCTGATGCACTAATTTTAAGAGCGCGCTCCGGGAAACTTTTACCGATAAGGCATCCTTGCCATGAAAATAAACCACACAAGGTAGATAGCCGCTCTCTCTTAAATCTTTAGAGTTGGCCCTTCCTTTACCATCTCTTAACTCTGCTTCTAAAACAATCTCTTCCATTTTAACCTTTCTTTTTATTTAGAGAATCATGGGGACGGTTCTATTTTTTAAATTTAAAAAATAATAAAAAACAGAACCGTCCCCTAGTTTTTCGGACTGCCACCTTTATCCCCTAGTC
The DNA here is from genome assembly GCA_030691865.1 of Candidatus Omnitrophota bacterium. Taxonomy (GTDB): domain Bacteria; phylum Omnitrophota; class Gorgyraeia; order Gygaellales; family Profunditerraquicolaceae; genus UBA6249. The sequence continues at coordinate 15,751 of JAUYDL010000035.1, forward strand.
AAATAGGCAGCTAACTGATTCCTCGTTGTGTATTCTTTTTATTGCTTCCGCCAAAAGACTGGCCACTGAAAGTACCTGGATTTTTGGGCTCTTCTTTTCCGCCGATAAAGGCACGCTATCAGATATAAACAACTTCTCCAAACCTTTACATTGATCAATACGCTGGATTGCCGGCCCCGATAAAATACCATGAGTAATTGCCGCGTAAATAGTTTTAGCTTTAGCTTTCTTTAAGGCCTCCACCGCCTCAATCAGCGAGCTGCCGGTGGCAATCATATCATCAACAATAATTACATTTTTATCCTCTACCTCTCCCATAATATGTATGGCTTCGGCCTTCTCGGGAGAAACCCGGCGTTTATCAATGATCGCCAGGTCAGCGGAAACTCTTTTAGCATAAGCCCTGGCCATCTTAATGCTTCCCACATCAGGAGAAACAGCAACCAGATCTTTAATATTCATTTTAGAAAAACAATCTACAAATACACCCACCGAAAATAGATGGTCCACTGGAATATCAAAAAACCCCTGAATCTGACCGGCGTGTAAATCCATGGTCAAAATCCGATTGGCCCCGGCGACCGTTAAAAGATTAGCCACTAATTTTGCCGTAATCGGCACGCGTGGCTGATCCTTCCTGTCCTGGCGCGCATAACCAAAATAAGGAATAACCGCGGTAATCCGGTGAGCTGAGGCCCTGCGCAGCGCATCGATCATAATCAATAATTCCATGAGATTATCATTTGAGGGTGGACAGGTCGGCTGAACGATAAAAACATCCTTGCCGCGCACATTCTCATTAATCTTGACCCGGATCTCACCTTCGCTGAATCTACCCACCAGGGCATCCTGCAATTCTACCTTTAAATCTTTACAAATACTATGCGCCAACTCCAGATTTGCATTACCGCTAAAAATCGCTAGTTTATCCATCTTTACCTCTTCCTTAAAATTCTCGCCGGAACCCCCGCCACCACTGCCTTATCCGGGATATTTCTAGTCACTACCGAACCGGCACCGGTAATTGCAAATTTACCAATTTTTACCGGAGCAACAATCACGGTATCCGAACCGATATTAACATTATCTTCAATCACCGTGTAATTTTTATTTTTACCGTCGAAATTAGCCGTAACTGTCCCGGCTCCGATATTCACGTTTGAGCCTACAGAGCAGTCTCCCAGGTAAGAAAAATGTTTAACGAATGTTTTAGTGCCAATCCGGGAACGCACCATCTCAATGAAGTTGCCGGCAGTCACATCATCTCCCAGCCCGACGCCTTCACGCAGATGCGCAAAAGGGCCCACGAAACAACGCTTTCCAATTTTAACATCCCTTTCAATTACTGTAAAGGGATAAATCACCGTATCCTTGCCGATCGCCGTCCCGAAATTAATAAAGGTGCTTGGCGGGTCAATTATCGTTACGCCATCCTGCATTAATTTATCATTAATCGTTTTTTGCATAAGGCAGTTAGCTTTGGCTAATTCCGCGCGGGTATTAATCCCCATGGCTTCGGCAGTATCCTGGATTTTTAAACCATCAACCAGATAATTTTTCTTGGCAAAAATCTCGATTATATCAGTCAAATAATATTCTTTTTTACGATTATTCGGCCGAATAGACCCTAAATTGGCAAGCAACTTTTCTTTTTTAAACGCCATGATCCCGGTATTAATCTCTTTGATATCTTTCTGCACCTCATCCGCATCCTTCTCTTCAACTATACCGCAGATACTGAAATATTTATCGCGCATAATCCGGCCATACCCGGAAGGTTTCTTCAATTGCGCAGTTAATAAAGTAGCATCAACATTATTCTGGTAATGGTAATCCAGGAGCTTCGAAAGCGTCTGTTTCTTTAAAAGAGGGTTATCTCCATAAAGAATCAGCACCGTGCCTTTAAAACCTTTTAATGCTGCCAGTCCCGTTTTTACAGCATCAGCTGTGCCAATAAGTTTTTTCTGGATGGCAATTTTAATGCCTTTAGGTATAAACTTACGCACTAACTCCTGCTTATATCCTAAAACCGCAACCACCTGCGCAGGCTTCAGGGCGCCTACTAAATCCAGAACATAGCCGAGCATCGGCCTGCCGCAAAGTTTATGCAATACTTTGGGTAACTCAGATTTCATGCGCGTACTTTTGCCCGCGGCTAAAATTATTACGGCGACCTCTTTTTTTATCCTCTTGGACATTTTCTCTCTTCTTTCCCCCATTAGATTCGTCTCCGACGGAGCTAATCTTTAGTTACTTAATTTGGTTGGGACGCATGGATTCGAACCGTGATAGCCAGACCCAAATTCTGGAGTCCTACCATTGGACGACGTCCCAAAATTATTCAACAAACAGGTCCAGAATGCACCTTGGCTTTTTCCTGAGTATAAACCTCAAGAACTTTTTTCTGTAGGTGTTCCCTAAATGACTGCGTTATCGGATGAGCAATATCCCTATGTTCGGCCTGACTGCTGGGTATCTCTTCTGCGCGTTGCGGGTTAGCTTCAACTGGCAGGAGTGCAGCACATTGATTGCAATATTTACTGCGCAATTCATTCTTAAAAGCACACTTGGGACAGGCGTGCTTTACTTTACGAGAAGGCATGGCGATAAATAAACCCGTGCCTCCTTCAATCACCTTAATATCTCTTACGACAAAAACATTATCAAAAGTAACCGTAGCGTAGGCTTTTAATTTCTTATCCTGAGAATCCTTTAATATTATTCTAACTTCCGTTATCTCCACCCCTGCTCCTTGTGGACAAACACAACACCGGCGCAATTCCGATTAGCGCCGGGTGCCTTACCCAAGCAGTTCACACCGTAGAAACTACAAAAACCTGCCAAGATTTATACTGCTTACGCAACTTACTCCTTAAACTCTGAGCCTGCATACAAGAATCACAGATTGCAAATACCGCTGGGCCGCTCCCGGACATCATTACTTTATCTAACCCCATACCAGAAAGGGCGTTTTTGACCTGGTTGACTACAGGATAAAGGTTGCTCGTGATAACCTCTAAGCCGTTAAAAAGACAATGCGCATCAACTGCCTTACCCTTTTTCAGTAACTGTGAAGTTAATATTTTAACATTACCGCGTGGCCTTGTCAATTGAGAAAAACTCCTGCCAGCCGAAAGATAAGAATCAAATTTCTGATAAATCAAAGGCGTAGAAACCTTAAAATTAGGATAAACCAGGATAAACCAAAGCTTAAGCTTACCCAAAGAAATTAACGGCTTGATTTTATCTCCCCGGAGGCTGCCTAAAGCAAATTTCGTCTGATGAATAAAAAATGGGACATCGCTACCTAATTTAGCCCCTAATTTTACTAATCTTGTTTTGGGTAAATTTAAATTCCAGAATCTATTTAATCCCAAAAGCACGCTGGCAGCGTTAGTTGAACCTCCGCCCAAGCCTGCACCCACGGGTATGCATTTCTTAAGCTCTATCTCTATCCCCAAACTCAACTTAAGTTCCTGCTTTAATAATGCCGCAGCGCGATAGCAAAGATTAGTCTTATCCTTAGGCACCTGCCGGCTGTCACACTTAATCTTAATTAAACTATCTGGACGTTTTCTAAAGATTATCGTATCGGCTAAATCAATACGCGCAAACAAAGTGCTCAAATTATGAAAATTATCTTTACGCTTGTTTAAGACCTGCAGATAGAGATTTAATTTGGCGAAGGATTTAGTAACCAACGGCTTAAGAGGCATACCTGGTGAACTTATTTTTTATTCTGGGAGATATTAGCTAAAACTGCTTTCTCGATATCCAGGCTGCTTAAATTATACTCTTTTAAGAGTTCTTCCGGCTCGCCCGATTGGCCGAAACGATTACGTACACCCACGCGGATTACCTTAACCGGAAAATTCTCGGCAACCACTTCGTCGATACTGGAAGCCAAGCCGCCGATAATATTATGCTCTTCACAAACAATAATCAGCTTGGTTTCTTTTGCTGCCTTAAAGATAATGGCATTATCTAAAGGCCGAATAGTATGCATGTTAATCAGGCGCGCCTTAATGCCTTTGGCCGCCAAATTTTTTGCGGCTTGAAGCGCTTCCGTAACCATTATCCCGCAGGCAACGATAGCCACATCATTACCTTCGGTTAAAAGTTGGGCTTGGCCAAATTTAAACTCACCTTTATTCTCAATAGTAGGAACCTTGGATCTGCCTAAACGAATATAAAAAGGCCCTGGTTTATCCGCAGCAGCCATTATCGCATCCTCTGTCTGCGGCCCGTCGCAAGGAACGATGATATTCATGTTCGCCAACACGCGCATCAGCGCAATATCCTCCAAAGCCTGATGGCTGGCTCCATCCGGTCCGACGGTAATGCCGGCATGCGTAGCTACGATTTTAATATTAAAATTATTATAACTTATAGAGACCCTCACCTGATCCCAGGCGCGGCCTGCAGCAAATACGGCAAAGGTGGAAAGAAAAACTGTCTTGCCGCAGGAGGCCAAACCCGCAGCCGCGGCCATCATATTCTGCTCAGCCACTCCAAAATTAAAAAACCTATCCGGAAATTGTTTGGCAAAAAGATTAGTGCGGGTAGAACTGGAAAGATCTGCATCCAAAACCACAATATTTTTATCCAGTAACCCCAGCTTTACTAAGGTCGCCCCATAGACATCTCTTTGATAAAGTTGCTCTGCCATTATGCTAATTCCTTTAAAGCCCTCTGGGCTTCTTCCTGAGTAGGGGCTCGGCCATGAAAACCCACTACTCCCTCCATAAAAGAAACACCCTTACCTTTTACGGTTCGGGCAATAATAATGGTCGGCTTATTTTTAATTGTTTTAGCTTGATCGTACGCAGCTAGAATCTGCTGCATATCATGCCCGTTAATCTCGATAACATGCCAGCCAAATGCCTGCCATTTGGCAGCCAAGGGCTCAAGGCCCATAATGTCCTCGCATCTTCCGTCAATCTGACAACCATTAAAATCCAAAATCGCGCAGAGGTTGCTGCAGGCGAAATGTCCGCAGGCCATCGCTGCTTCCCAGATATTACCCTCCTGTACCTCTCCGTCACCCAATAAAACATAAACCCGATAATCTTTTTTATCTACTTTTGCCGCCAAGCTCATCCCCAAAACAATTGAAAGCCCCTGGCCAAGTGAACCGGAAGCGGATTCAACTCCCGGTGTTTTACGATCCGGATGCCCCTGAAGCATCGAGCCAAATTGCCGTAAGGTGAATAATTTTTCTTTTGGGAAATAACCGGTCTGGGCTAATACCGCATACCAAAGCGGACAGGCGTGGCCTTTAGACATGTGGAAACGATCTCTATCCGGCCATTGAGGGTCGCCAGGATTAAAACGTAAAACATTGAAATATAGCGCGGTAATTAAATCTGTGGCAGAAAGGCTTCCTCCGGGATGGCCTGAACCGGCGGAAGCGAGCATCTGAATTATTAAACGCCGGATTTGGCGAGCCTGAACAACTAATTCTTCGGTGGTTAATTGCTTATTTGCCATGATTAGTAAGTTTAAGCAGTTTTGCTTTTACCTTATCCTGCCCAGAATCCAATTTAAGGGATTTCTCCCAATTTAATTTTGCGCTATCGGAATTACCTAATTTTAAGAAAACATCCCCCAGATGATCATAGATCACCGGGTCAGTCAAAAAAGATGCTGCTCTTTCTAAATGACTTAATGCTTCCTTAAATTTTCCCTTTTTGTAATAAAACCAACCTAAACTATCAAGGTAAGCCCCGTTATCCGGCTCAAAAACTAAAGCCTGCTTAATCATTAAGCCCGCCTGATCAATGTTTTTATCCTGTTCCAGATAAAAATATCCCAGGAAATTTAAGGCTTGATGATAATCAGGTTTTAATTTTACTGCGCTCTTTAGCTCTTTCTCTACAGAAGGATAATCTTCTAAATTATAATAAATGTTGCCCAGATAAAAATGCGCCTCGGCATCTGCCGGGGCCATATTTACAATCAGTTTAAAAATACCCTCTGCTTGTTTTAATTTCTTCTGCTGCAGATAAATTGCGCCTAAGCCCTTATAAATATCAATATTCTCTGGCTCGGCCTTGGTGGCATTTTGGAGTGCAAGGATATATTCCCCAGCCGCCAAATCCGATTTATTCTGGGCGGCGTAAACTAAAGCCAATAACGCGTGCGGCTGCACAGCTTCCGGAGCAAGCTCAATAGACTGCTTTAATTCTTCTATGGCTAAAGGCGGATTATCCTTTTGGATAAAAACTGATGCCAGATTCAAATGCAACAAAGAACTTCCAGGGTCAGTTTCTAACGCCTTTTTATATTCCCCAACAGCCCCCTCTAAATCCCCGAGGCCTTCGCAATAAACCCCTACAATATAGTGGATTAAACTTCTGGTATCTTCTTTATGCGTATCTTGAGCCTGTGCGGGTAAAACAGCTAAGGCCAATGTAAGGCAAAAACAGATTACACCGTTAAGATATTTAACCCTTACCACCCCAGGCTCTCTTCTTCAAGTGACGCAGACGACGACGTAATTTCTTACGCTTATGGGTTTTAATCTTTTGTCTTTTTCTTTTCTTTCCACAAGGCATAACTTCTCCTCTTTTCTCAATGTATGGATTCCGACTCATATAATGTGTAAAAATTTTGTTAAAAATTTTTACACATTAGTCGGGATAAACTCGTACATTAAGTTATGTCGATGTGCTTAATATATATCTCCATAACTTAAGCTCTCATTTAGTAAATGACCTTATTTAACGGGTATTCTATGATCCCGCAAGCACCTGCCGCTTTTAACGCGGGAATAAGCACTCTCACAACTTTCTCGTCTATAATTGTCTCAACAGCAAACCAACCACCATCGCTTAAGCCGGAAATTGTAGGATTCTTTAATGCCGGCAGTTTTGCTATAACTGCTTTAAGATTTTCTTTTTTCACGTTCATCTTTAGTCCGACTTTATCTTCCGCGGCAATCGCTCCTTTTAAAAGAAGGGCAATCTGCTCCATCTTAGCTCTCTTCCAACTGTCTTTATAAGCGCTTTTATTGGCGATAAACTGAGTGATAGACTCACAAAGAGTGGCAATCTCAATTAATTTATTCGCCCTTAAGGAGCTGCCTGTTTCAGTAAGTTCAACAATGGCATCAACCAGCCCTGCGCTGACCTTGACCTCCGTTGCCCCCCAACTAAACTCCACCTCTACTTTAACTTTATTTTTCTGGAAATAATCCTTAGCTACATTGACTAATTCGGTGGCAACACGCTTACCATTTAAATCTTTGACCTTTTTTATCCCGGAATCCTGCGGCACGGCTAAAACCCACCTGACCTTATTTAAGCTCTGCTTAGAATAAGTTAAATCTGTAATTCTAACTACATCAGATCTATTCTCCAGGATCCAATCATTGCCGGTAATCCCGCAATCCAATGCCCCATCCTGAACATAGCGTGACATCTCTTGGGCCCGCAAAAGCACCAGTTGAATCTGGGCATCATCTATCGACGGAATATAAGAACGCGAGCTGGAAAGGTTTACATTAAACCCCGCTTTTTTAAACATTTTAAAGGTAGACTCCTGGAGGCTGCCTTTAGGAAGCCCTAGTTTTAAAATTTTTTCTTTCATGATAAATATTCCTCTTATTTAAAAGTATCACTATGTGAAGTTATTATAGCGGCAGATTAATATTTTGTAAAGCGGAAATATTAACCTAAAATATCAACCTAAATGGATTTCAACCAAATTTAGCTTATCCGCCGGCAGACCAATGATTACTTCGCGTGTGATAATTAAATAACGGGATTTGTCAATGGTGAGGTTTTCTGAATTAAGCAAAACCTTGGAGATCCGATATTTACCAAAACCAACCTTTTTAGGATTAAAAAACTTTATTCTTATCCTTCTATTGGCAAAAATCCGCTCAATACTAATGCAGCTATTTTTACAAAAATGCTCTACACTTAATTTTGGCTCAATTACCAAATCACCGTCTTGGCCTTTAACCCCAAAAACCTGAGTAAGCATAGTAAAGACAAACCAGCTAGCTGAACCAGTCAAATACGGATACATCCCCCGGCCTTCGAGATTAAAATATTCCGGTAGACAAGGGTAAATCTTGCTATACGCTGTATGCGTGGCCATTTTATAAAGTGAACTTAAAGCTTTCCAACCAGCGTCTGCATAACCCTGTTTATATAAAGCATAGGCAAACATCACTACCATATGGCTAAACACCGCGCCATTTTCCTTATCTCCATAAGCAAAAGAAAACGCCCTGCCTAAATCATGCTGCTCTTTCTTAAAATCGGTATTTAAACGGATTCCTCCGATAGATTTATCATATAAATAGCAGTGAACATTCAATAATATCTTCTTTATTTGAGCGGCACTGGCAACTTGGCTCATAATTGGAAATACCTGGGAAGCCAAAGTCATCTGCACTAAATTTCCTTTTTTACCGTCCACTCTATGTTTGCGGTTATCATAATACCCGTTAAAAAACCCTATTTTTAACCATTCACTTTTTTGAATGTGCTCCTTCATCCAGAGAGACTTTTCCTTTAGGGAATCACTCAAGCTTACCGCATCTAAACGAATTTTCTTGCCCGTGAGATGTTTTTTAGTTTTAGAAAAATACTTCTCTAGAATCCTGTGTTTTTGCGCTATATCCGAATAGTTAAAATCAACCAGTAGGACTTTTAACTCTTGGGCCACTTCCAGATCTTGGATGCCTGACTTAAGCAATAACTGCGATAAAGTAAGGAGGTTCTGGGCATACATCGAAGAAAAAGCCACGCTCTCCCCATATTCTTTAGCCATGTCCAGGCCATCATTCCAATCTGCTCCCTCAAGGCGCACATGATTATGCGCACCAACATTATAAAACTGCACCAAATTCTGAACAAGTAAATGCTCTAATACCGTACCTGAATAAATTTTCCCGGATTTTGTTTTTAGCCGGTTCCCGTATGCCGGGCTCCAGCGATAATCAATGCCCCTGGCGCGGTTTACCTGGTGATTCCTAAAATAAGTAGCCGGCGCAAATAAAATCCCCAGATCAGCAGTCTCATGAATATATAAATCCATGGTAATCAAAGGCCAGACCCCATGATCCATCCATACCCGGCTGATATTATTACGATCAGCAATAAATTCTCCCGGTTTTTTGCCAATAATGGTAGCATTTGACCCGTCGATTTTTACTCCACAAAAATTATTAATTAAAAGCTGCCGCACTGACTGCGGATTATTTAAAATAAGCCCCAAACAATCCTGCCAATGATCGCGCCAGCCCCGGCCGCCTTTGCCATAATCAAAATCCGGTAAAAATGAACAGCCAAATATCTTTCTTAAAGCTGGTCGAATGTT
>JAUYDL010000011.1 GCA_030691865.1 Candidatus Omnitrophota bacterium
CTTTACTGATTGAAGCAGCTTGGGCCAATATTACTAAAGATGCGCGCCTGCGCCAATTCTACGACCGTATCCGCTCTAAGCACCACCCGCAGGTTGGCGCACGTAAAGCCATTGTCGCGGTAGCGCGGAAGCTGACATTAATTATCTATAGAGTTTTAAAAGAACAACGCGAATATATTACTAACATTTAAATGCTAAGCTTTATAGGGCCACAAGCAACGCTTGCCTCTGGGGACGACTCGGTTCTACGTCAGAGCAGTAAGACTCGATAATAGACAGAGACCCCTAAGGCTTCAAAACGCAAAATTAAAGAGTGTGAACCGAAGCTAAACTCGGTTGCCACGAATAACAGAAAGTTAAAAGGCTCCTAAACTTAGACCTTAGTCATGAAATAGCTTGACACTCTCTAACATAACAGACGTGTGAAGAAGGAAAATCTAACGAAAATAAAAAAGGGAGAGCTACAAGCCCTCCCAATGCCGACATTGCCCGATATTGAAACAAACCCCAAAACCGCCATTTTTATGGCGGTTTGTCCCATTTCCTTGTCAAAGACCGGGAAAAATACATAAATCTAAGGTAATTAAGGGACGAGGGGCGTAAGAATATCTTAAATCGCCAGAAAGGTTTTTCTCAATTGAAGGCGCAATCTCGGCGTGGGTCTGTTGTTAATTCTGCAATGTCGGGATGGGATGTCATTTTTTAGCTTCTAATTCGCTCACCTTCATCTCTAACGCTTTTATACGTTCATTGCACTGCTGGATATACACATGCGCCTTCTCAAGCTCCTCCAGAACGCCGCGGTTCCTTTCACCCCAATTAACTATATCCTGTCCCTCTCTATCCTTTGCGGCAACCGGCACAGCTTTCAGGTGCTTATTCTGCCACATATACGCGGAGTGGTCATCAATGGACTCAAGCTTATAGCTAGGCTCAAAGACATAGTCTGCATGAAGTGAAGCGCCCCGCTGAAAGATAGTGCCGTTGACGTCTAATTTGCCTAAAGGTCCTGTCGTCCCGATGCCGACGTTGCCGCCTTGCAATATTGTCATTTTTGCGTCTGTTGTAGCAACTGTTCCAAGCTCGGTAGCATCAATAGCGAAGTGTAGTTTTCCACCAGTATTGAAGGCTTCATTGGTTCTTTCGAAGAAAATACCGGCGTTCCAGTAATCAGCAACAGCCATATTATTCGTTGATTTGAACCTAATCCCTGCAAAATTTCCGACTCCTGTGCCGGAAGATTGTATATTTAGTGTTGGATCTGCCCCATACAGATGTGTTATTGACACCGGGCTCGTCGTCCCGATGCCGACGTTGCCTTCTACCACTAAGTCAGCTAAATAATCAATCTCGCCTGCTGGGTCACCATCATAAGCCTCCCAGTCGTAAGTACCGCCTGTGATATAATTATCTCCTATTGCCATGCGCTGGCTTCTTAATTCCCGATAAACTCCATAAGGTGAAGGATAATAGGTGGTAATGGTGATGGATTCTTCGGCAAAAACTAAAACAGGCAAGCAAAGGAGAAAAAAGAGACTAACTATGAGGTAAGAGATTTGTTTATGCATATAACACCTCCTGGATGATAATTTAATTGTACTCTTTTTCATAATTTTTGCAATCTTTTGTTTTGCATCTTTGCATCTTTTGTTTTGCAACTAGAAAAATGGATTGCGGATTTACCGATATGTGATATAATTATTAAGATGGAAAAGGATAGCGCAAAACTACAATTGGACATTCTGGACAAGAAAAGGCTCGCGCTTCTGCCTATTCTGAAATTTCTAAGAGAAGTCGGTTTTTATCTTGCCGGCGGGACAGCGTTGGCGTTATATATCGGCCATCGGGTTTCGATAGATTTTGATTTCTACACGCCTAAAGGTTTTGACTCGCGGAAAATACTACGTAAATTTGAAAAATCCGAAATAACAATTAATCTAATACAGACGCAAGAAGACACTTTAATCTTTAAAGCCAATGGTATAGAAGTAAGCTTGTTTACTTATCCTTACCGATTGGTAATGCCGCTCACAAAGGCCGAATATCTCGACATAGCCTCGCTTGAAGATATCGCGGCGATGAAGGTGGTAGCAATCATACAACGAGGTATACGCAGAGATTTCATTGATCTATATTTTTTAATCAAACTACTGGGGCTAAAAAAAATCTTTCGGGCGTGTGAAAAAAAATATCCGCTCTTCAATAAATACCTCGCGTTGCAGGCATTGATTTATTACGATGATGCTGACAAGGCCGCAAGCGAACAAAATTTGGCAATGCTAAAACGCGTATCTTGGGAAGAGACAAAAAAATTTATTATCGCGTCTGTCAAAGAATTTAAGGATACCATTAAAAAATGAAAAGGATGAATAAGGTACCTGGTTTTTTGCGCTCGGTTTTATGCTCGTATGACCTGCGGAAGATGGGTTTAGAGAAAGACAAGGAAACCATAATTACACGGATATTAAACTACGGGGATTGGAATGATTTAAAATGGCTATACTCGATATATACTGAAAATGATATAAAAAGAGTCATCACCCATCCGTTCCGCGGCAGTTGGTTTGACAAGGCCCTAAACTTTTGGGAGAAGATGCTAAACCTGCGTCTTCCTCATAAAATTCGTAAAAAAGCCCTGCTCCATATAAACCCCAATTTTTGAACCACTTTGATTCTTATGAAAACAAAAACTAACCAATTAAAAGTCAAGTATCATTTAAATAAACAGGGCGAATTTGTAATTGGAAACTACAATTACGCCAAGCCTTTTGCTAATTTCTTCCCGGGGATTGCCGGAAAATACGGAATCCCGATGTGGGTTTTTTACGTTAACCGCGGCCAGTGTATCTCTAGCTTTGGTACCAAAGATAAAGACCAGGCTATTCTAGAGTTTTTCCCCGCAAATAAAGCCTGGCAGTTTGTCTGTAGCCAGGGATTTCGTACTTTTATAAAAATAAAATCTAAAAAAGAAGCTATCTATTACGAGCCATTTCACAATGGTTATAACAACCTAAAATACCATACGGTTAATTCTATGCGCATAAGCTCAAGTGCGCTAATCCTAGAGGAACAAAATTATACATTAGGGATAAAAACAAAGGTTGAATACTTTAATATCCCTAATGATACCTATGCTGGTTTAAGCCGCACAGTAAGTATACAGAACACTGGTAATAAGCTTAAAGCTATACAGCTTATTGATGGCCTGCCGCAGATCGTGCCTTTTGGCACCCATAACTTTTTCTTAAAGAAACTCAGCCGCACTATTGAGGCCTGGATGAAGATTGATAATCTGGATAATGATATCCCCTTCTATAAATTGGAGGTTGATCCAGCTGATCGGCCTGAAGTTGTACATATTGACGGGGGTAATTTTTATTTAAGTTTTAATTTTAATGGCACAACCACAAAACTCATCCGGCCAATTGTAGACCCGGAGGCTGTTTTTGGCGCAGCAACTGATTTTTCTTACCCCTCTTTATTCCTAGCAAAGAGTAATTTTGGTTATCCTGCAAAACAGATGACCAGAAGTAAAACTCCTAGTGCATTACTGCTATTAAATTTAAAACTAGTTCCAGGAGCGCAGCAAACTTTTTATTCGGTAATTGGCCAAGCCCGTGATAGCAAGACCCTAAATCAATCGGTTATGAAAATTACAAAGTTCGGATATATAGAGACCAAGTCTACTGAAAACAATGAGCTTATAACTAAGCTTAAAAATGATATTTCTACTTCCAGTAGTTCCAAAGCATTGGACCTATATGCCGGCCAAACTTATCTAGATAACATTATGCGCGGTGGCTATCCGGAAGTTTTTAAAAGCGGAGCAATCTTTTATCTCTATTCTCGTAAACACGGTGATTTGGAAAGAGATTACAATAAGTTTGCATTAGCTCCTACGTATTTCTCCCAAGGTAACGGTAACTACAGGGATATGAATCAAAATCGACGTAATGATGTTTGGTTTAACCCGGAGATTAGAGATGAGAATATAGTTTTCTTTATGAATTTAATCCAGGCGGATGGCTTTAATCCACTGATAATCAAAGGTGAAAGCTTTCTCTTAAATACTAACATTGACTTAAGCAAACTGTTAGAGGCGATACTTAAGAAAGGTGATATTGATAAGCTTTTAGGATTCTTTAAAAAAACTTTTACCCCCGGGGACCTTATCTTTTTTCTTGAAGAAAACAAGATTACAGCTAAAGGTTCTTACGACGAGCTTTTAGATCTTATCCTTACCTCTTCTGTAAAATCTCAAGAAGCTGAACATGCCGAAGGTTTTTGGACGGATCACTGGACTTATAACTTAGATTTAATCGAACGCTATCTTAGCCTTTACCCAGAAAAATTCCACGAGCTTTTCTTTGGCAAAAAGGTATTCTCTTTTTACGATAATACTGAGTTAGTCAGGCCGCGCAGCGAAAAATATGTTCTTTACAACGGCAAACCTCGACAACTACACTCTCTTATCGTGGATGCTGCAAAAAAGGAACTCTTACGTAAACGCTCAAACAACCCCCACCTTCTACGCACACTGCATGGATCCGGTGAAATCTATTATACTACCTTGATTGCTAAGCTTTTGTGTTTAGCAGCGAATAAGCTAGCCTCGTTGGATCCTTTTGGCGTAGGCATTGAAATGGAAGCTAATAAACCCAACTGGTTTGATTCGCTTAATGGCTTGCCTGCTCTCTTTGGTTCATCAAGTTGCGAAACATTTGAATTAAAACGTTTGATAAAAATGATAAAACAGGCCCTAGAAAACTCTCAAACTAACCAGGTCGAGATTGCTGAAGAAGTGGCTAAATTTATTAAGGAGCTGGGTAATTTATTAGCGGAAGAAGCTTTTAGCTATTGGGATAAGAGCAACAACGCCAAAGAAGAATACAGGCATAATACGCGTTTAGGTTTCTCTGGAAATTCGGTAAATATCCTAACCACGGATCTTCTTTCTTTTTTAGATGCAGCTTTAAAGAAGGTTGAAGCGGGACTAGATAAAGCTTTAAACCAAGCCCAAGGCGTATACAACTCATATTTTATTAATGAAGTTGCCCAGTATGATTTAGTAAAAGACCATTATATAAGGCCCAAGAAGTTCACTCAAAAGCCTGCTCCGCTATTTTTAGAAGGGCAAATGCATGGCTTAAGATTATCCGGAGGATTAAAACAAGCCACTGATCTTTACCAGGCAACCAAGAAGAGTGAACTTTTTGATAAGAAACTAAAGATGTATAAGGTATCTGCTTCGCTGCGCAGTATGCCAGAAGAGATAGGTAGATGCCGGGTATTTACCCCTGGCTGGTTAGAAAATGAATCTATCTGGCTGCATATGGAGTATAAATATATTTTAGAGTTATTAAAAACCGGCTTAATCGAAGAGTTTTATGCAGAGTTTAAAAACGTGCTTATCCCTTTTCAAAATCCACAAAGATACGGCCGCAGCATACTAGAGAACTCTTCATTTTTAGTCAGCAGTGCTTTCCCGGACCAAAATCTACATGGGAACGGTTTTGTAGCCAGGCTTTCCGGGTCAACCGCAGAATTCTTACATATCTGGTTGGTGATGAACTCCGGGCTTTGCCCTTTTTCATTAAATGAGACCGGTCAGCTTAATTTAACCTTTAAGCCTGGTCTTGCGGGTTGGTTATTCGATAAAACCGGAGAATATTCTTTTAATTTCTTAAGCCAAATTCAAGTAACCTATCATAATCCTAAAAGGAAAAATACTTTCGGAAAAAATGCTGCCAGGATTAACAAAATTATTATCCAGGATTTGGATAAACCTGTAGAGTTTAATTCCTCAGTCATACCCTCCCCCTATGCCCGGGCAATAAGGTCTCGGCAAATTAAGAAGATAGATATTTACCTAAAATAACACAAGGGGGACGGTTCTATTTTTCTAAAAACTAGGGGACGGTTCTATTTTTCTGGAACTAAACTCGAGAAAAATAGAACCGTCCCCTTGTTTTGAACCGTCCCCTAGTTTTTAAACTATCCGATCTGTTCGCTTAACGTTACAGAAGCAGTAAGATCAACGCTTAAAGTGTGCACAAATAAAATTTGAAAGAAATTTCCCTGATTAACCGCCAGAACACTTCCTTTAATCTTACAGAAAAAACGCTCCCGCTTCTGTTTAGTATTTCTTTCTTTTAAAACATACAGATACGGCTGCGGTTTGATTACATCAGTACTTTGGATCGGTTTGACGATATAAGCAAAATGCCTGCGCACCACGCTATGCACGCCCTCTTTATCGGCTACCTCAGAGCTAGCAATTATTTTACGGCCCCGATTAGGGAAAGTCAGGTTTTTATAGAGTAGGTCTCTCATGTTTTCCTTAAAATCAATCCCCTGATTTTTGCCTAGGATTGATACTGAGAAGGTATTTAATTTCAACTAAAGTATGCAAGCAAAAAAAGGCAAAATCAATACAATTTGGCCTAAAAAAGAAAGCGCTTGCTTGAG
>JAUYDL010000016.1 GCA_030691865.1 Candidatus Omnitrophota bacterium
AAAAGCATTCTATGAAAGGAAGGAATGCTTGAGGGGTAGGGAAAGACCCTGCGCTTAACCACTTGAACTTTTCTTCGAAAAGTACTGCGTAAGCGCAGGATTAATTCACACATTGATTTACTCGTACTGTCGTACTCGTAAGTCAAGTGTTCATTAATAATTTGACATCAAAATTTTCCTATGTTAAAATTAAGAATAATGGGAACGTGCATGTAGTATAAAAAGGAGGAAACAAATGGCAGAAACAGGATATTGCGTAAAATGCAAAGGGAAAAAATTAATGAAGGATGAGCAGAAGGTTACCATGAAAAACGGCCGCGCAGCAATGAAAGGCAAATGCCCTGACTGCGGCACCGGAATGTATAAGATTTTAGGAAAAGCCAAATAACTGCTCTAAAGAACAGGAGTAAAAAAATAGACTCAAAACAACTAGCGCAACGCATTGCCTGGGTTGCCAAATCTAAAAAAGCCGAACAGGTTATTATTCTTGATGTTTCCAAGGTAGCTGGGTTTTGCGATTATTTTGTGATTGCCAGCGGCAATTCTTTAAGGCAGGCTACCTCGATTGCCCAGGCAATTCAGGAAGATTTGGAAATACGAAAAATAAAATCTCTCTCTAAGGTTTCTCCGAACGATGAATCAGGCTGGATAGCCCTGGATTACGCTTCAGTAATCGCGCATGCGTTCTATAAACCTGTGAGAGAGTTTTATTCTTTAGAGGGGCTTTGGTCTGACGCCAAAAGAGTAAGGGTTATTGCCCCCAAGCGCTAAGCTTACCCAATTTGCACCAACCGCTGCTTAAATTAAAAATGCCTAAAGATATTAAAGTCGAGCTGATCGACTTAGTTACGCGTTGCTTAACGGAGTTAGGTTGGCTTGCGAACACTTTAGAAAAAATTTCTCTTGAGTTTCCTACCGATAATCGCTTCGGTGATTTTAGCACTAATATTGCCTTAAAATTAAGCAAATTGCTAAAACGTCCGCCCCAAGCGATTGCCGCAGAGTTAGCGGCTTGCCTGCAGCAGGAAATAACTAAATCTGAACTGAAAAAATTAGTTACTCAGGTAAAAGTCGAAGGAGTGGGGTTTATAAATTTTTATCTTAAAGAAAATTATTTTTACGAGAAGCTCAAACTAATCATTACTCAGGGCAAAGAAGCTTTAAGCAGTAATGCCGGGGGTGCAAGAAAAGTTTTAATTGAATTTGTGAGCGCCAATCCTACCGGTTCCTTATCCGTGGCCCACGCGCGGCAGGCAGCTGTGGGTGATTGTCTGGCCAATGTTTTATCTTTTATCGGCTTTGATGTTAAACGGGAATATTATCTTAATGATGAGGGCAATCAGATTAATATTCTTGGCGCATCCGTGGGTTTGCGGCTTAAAGAGTTAAAAGGCGAAAAGATAGAGTTTCCCCAGAACTATTATCAGGGTGATTATATCTATGATATCGCGAGGAAAGCGGATAGTCAAAAGATTAAAGATGCTGATCTGGGAAACTTTGCCGCTGACTATATTTTAAAGATCATTAAACAGGAGCTGATTGATTTTGGGGTTAATTTTGACTGCTGGTATTCGCAAAAACAGCTGGCTAAAAGCGGAAAAATCGAGCAGGCATTTAGCCAGTTAAAAGAAAAAGGATTCTTGTATGAACAGGATGGAGCGCTTTGGTTTAAATCCACGGCTTTTGGCGATGATAAAGACCGGGTAATTGTTAAAAGTAATGGCAGCCAGACGTATTTAGCCACGGACATTGCGTATCACGAGGATAAATTTAACCGCGGGTTTAGCTGGTTGATTAATCTTTGGGGGCCGGATCACCACGGTTATATCAACCGGGTTAAGGCTGCGATTGAGGCTTTTGGACATAGCCCTAAGGACCTGAATGTAATTATTGTCCAACTGGCTACTATTTTCCGCAATGGCCAGCCGATTCAGATGTCCACGCGGCGCGGACAATATATAACTTTGCGGGAGATTTTAGATGAAGTGGGTGCGGATGCCGCCAGATTCTTTTTTCTAATGCGCCGGACATCCAGCCATTTGGATTTTGATTTGGAGATTGCCAAAAAACAAAGCGCGGAAAACCCCGTATTTTATGTACAGTATGCCCACGCGCGGATCTGCAGCATATTGCGCAGCAGTGTGGCGCAAATCAAAGATAACTTAGATCTTGCTGTGCTTAAGGAGAAAGAAGAGTTAAATCTGATCAAAAAATTACTGGAGTTTAATACGACTCTTAACATCTGCCGGGTTACTTGCGACCCATATATGCTTACGGTGTATCTGCAGGAGCTCGCTGAAAGTTTCCATAAATTTTATGATTTACACCGGGTCCTAAATCAGGATAAGGCCCTAACTTGCGCCAGGCTCGCTTTGATTAAAGGAGTAAAAATTGTTTTATCAAGCGGATTAGAGCTGTTAGGAATAACCCAGCCAGAGAAGATGTAAATGTCCAGCCATTCAATCCTAAGACTAGCCACTCCTAATATCTCCTTACAAAATCAATTTTCTAAAGAATTAGGCATCTCTAAACTATTGGCCCAGATCCTGATTAACCGCAAAATAACTACAATTACTGCAGCCGGAAAATTTCTCAAAAGCGCAATCAGCGATTTGTTCAGTCCGCTCTTGTTTTCGGATATGCCTAAGGCCATCAGCCTGGTTAAGAAGGCGCAAGAGAATAAAGAGAAGGTAATGGTCTTTGGTGACTATGATGTTGATGGGATAACCAGCACGGTTTTACTCAAAAATACGCTTATGGGTATGGGCTTGGAAGTCCTGCATCATATTCCGCATCGCATTAATGAAGGTTACGGTTTAAACCAGGAGATTGTCCGGTTTGCCGGGGAAAACCAGGTAAAACTTATGGTGACAGCTGACTGTGGTATAGTCAACCATAAAGAGATAGAAGCTCTCCGGCAGGCAAATATTGATGTAATTGTTACGGATCATCATGAGCCGCAGGATTCCAATCTGCCTGCAGCCTCCAGCATTATTAATCCTAAGGTTAAGCATTCAGGTTATCCCTACAAGGAATTGGCCGGGGTAGGAGTTGCTTATAAATTCGCTCAAGCAATAACCGGTTCTTTATTAATGGATGATCTGGATTTAGTTACTTTAGGCACTATCGCTGACAGTGTGCCTTTAACCGGCGAAAACAGGATTATTGCCAAAAAGGGGCTGGCCAGGCTGCCGCAAACTAAAAGGCTGGGCCTGCGGGCCATCATTGAAAATGCGGGAATTGAAAATAAAAAATTTAATTCTACCTATGTAAGTTTTATTATCGCCCCCAGGCTAAATGCCCCCGGACGCATGGATTATGCTGAGGTATCATTGAAGCTTTTAATGTGTCAGAGTGCTCAAGGTGCGCAAGATCTAGCTCGAGAGCTTGAAAAGTTTAACCGTGAGCGCCAGAAGATTGAAAGTAAGGTTTTAGAGGAAGCAGAGGAGCTGATTAACCAGCAGATGAACTTTAAAGAACATAAAGTCATTGTGATTGCCAAAGAAGATTGGCACCAAGGTGTTTTAGGGATTGTGGCGTCAAAGCTGGCGGATAGATTCTACCGGCCGGCAATTGTGATTTCAATAAAAGAAGATTTGTGTAAGGGGTCGGCGCGTTCAATTAAAAATTTCCATCTTTTTGACGCGTTAATGGATTCTAAGGAGCTCCTGGATAGTTTTGGCGGCCATGCCCATGCTGCCGGGTTGTTAATTACTAAAGATAATATCGATGAATTCAGGAAGAGTATTAATAAGCTGGCCAACGACCGGTTGACTTTAGAGGATTTGCTTCCGAGCAAGGATATTGATGCTGAGCTGGTTTTAGGTGATTTAAATGAATCGCTGGTTAAGGAATTAGAGCTGTTGGAGCCGTTTGGCATGGCTAATCCGGAGCCTTTGTTTTATACCCGTATGCTAAAGCTTAAAGGCCAGGTGCAGCTTTTAAACCGCGGGACTTTAAAATTCTGGGTAACGGATGGAGCGGCTACATCTGAGGTAATTGCTTTTGGGATGAGTAATTTAAGAGAGAGTTTATTGCAGGCAGATTCTTTTGATCTGGTATATACCCCTAAAATAGATAGTTGGCGCCAGGAAGAATCGATGATTCTAGAGGCCAAGGATATATTTTTTAAGTAGGGATTTGAAGTTTTCTGGGAGTGGCTTTTTTGAAATCGCCCTTTTTGATGCATTTGGTGCAGATGAATACCCTATGCGATGTACCATCAACTAGAATATTTACCTTTTGCAGATTTGGGAAAAATTTACGCTTAGACCAGCGGGCGATCTTTGAGCCTGTACCGCCCTTAGATTTATATTGGCCTTTTCTGGCTAATACTTTTCCTTGAAGTGCACCTTTTTTGCAGATTACGCATTTTCTAAGCATTTTGAATTTCCTTTCAATTTAGTTCAATAAGTATACTTGAAATTACGGTATTGTCAAGATAGAATATAAGCGGATCCCCGCCAAGTTCGCCACAATTCATCGGCGAATCCGCCAATGCTTTAGTGACGGACTTTGTGGCGGGGACCCGCGAAAGATAAGGCGTTTACTTAGTTAGACTTTGCCTTTTTCTACGTCAATTAGAGTAGAGAGGAGGCTGATATGTCTAAAGCAATAGCTACAGAAGTTATCGCTACAAGGATTTTTGAGATAAGAAGCAGAAAAGTAATGCTGGATTATGATTTAGCTAAGCTTTATGGAGTTTCAACCAAAGTTCTAAATCAGGCAGTAAAAAGGAATGCGAGAAGGTTCCCGGGAGATTTTATGTTTAGATTGACAGAGAAAGAAAAAGAAGAGGTGGTCACAAATTGTGACCACCTTCGGTTTCTGAGATTTTCTTATCAGTTGCCATATGTATTCACTGAACAAGGCGTGGCTATGCTCTCTAGCGTCTTAAGCAGCGAAAGAGCCATTCAGGTTAATATCTTGATTATGCGGGCATTTACCAAATTGAGGGAAATTCTCCTAACCCATAAAGAACTGGCAGTAAAAATTGAGGCCCTGGAGAGAAAGTATGCCGAGCATGACCAAACCATAAAGTCTATATTTGGCGCAATTAAGCAACTTTTGGAGCCGTCTCCGGTTAAAGAGAAGAAAATAATAGGGTTTCATATTGAAAGAAAATAGGACTTTGTTTACTATTAAAGGATATTTCTATGGAAAAATTCTTAAAAGATTATGAAGTTGGGGATCAGGTTATTGACAACTTAATCGGCCAACTGGCCAAGAAATCCGGTTCTCTTGAAACTGAATATTTATTACGCGAAATATTGACTACCAGTGTTAAGTTAGGTAAGGAGTCTATTGATCGAGGAGACCTTAAGCTGGTAAATAATACACTCAAAGAACTGCGTTATTCTTTAA
This sequence comes from Candidatus Omnitrophota bacterium, assembly GCA_030691865.1. Taxonomy (GTDB): domain Bacteria; phylum Omnitrophota; class Gorgyraeia; order Gygaellales; family Profunditerraquicolaceae; genus UBA6249. The sequence continues at coordinate 5,365 of JAUYDL010000016.1, forward strand.
AGGTATTCTCTCCCTATCGCGCCATTAAAAAGGTAATCATTTTTGGGTCAGCTCGGTCAAAAAATAATTCCGCTGAATATAAGATGGCGGAAGAGCTCTCCCGGAAATTAACTGAAAAAGGATATATGATTGTAACCGGCGGCGGCCTCGGGGTAATGGAGGCCGGGAATAAGGGTGCCGGATCCGGCAAAGATTTTGCGCTTAATATCCGTCTTCCTTTTGAGCAGAAACCCAACCCCTATATTGACGAAAAAGGAAAATTGATCAACTTTAAATATTTCTTTACCCGAAAATTGATTTTTGTCAAAGAGACGGATGCCACTGCTCTTTTTCCGGGAGGATTCGGCACGCTGGATGAGGGGTTTGAAATGATCACCTTAATGCAAACCGGTAAATCCCGGCCCCGGCCAATAGTTTTAATGGAGCCGAAAGGTTCAACCTACTGGGCTACCTGGTTGCATTTTGTAAAGAGCCAGTTGGTTAAAAAGGGATTTATTAAAAAAGAAGATCTTAGTCTCTTTGCGATTGTAAAAACTGCGGATCAAGCAGTTAGATACATCGAGGATTTTTACCGGGTATATCACTCGATAAGATATGTTTTGGGCCTGGCGGTATTAAGATTAAATCGAGAGATTTCTGAGAAGACGCTCAAGTTTATAAATAAGAAATTTAAAGACATTTTGACTAGTGGCCAAATCAAGGTTTCGCCTCCTACACCCAAAGAAATCCAAGAAAAAGAATTCCTTAACTTGCCTCGGTTAGTGATGAACTTTAATCTGCGTGATTATGGCCGGCTTTGTGAAATGATTAAGGTTATTAATAAAGATTAAGTGTAATATAGCTAGTATTATGGATAAAGTATTAGAGGGATTAAATAAGGAGCAGGTGCAGGCGGTTACGCATAAAGACGGGCCGCTGTTGATTATTGCCGGCGCAGGAACAGGCAAGACCCGGGTGATTACTCAGCGTATTGCCTGGTTGATTAACCAGGGGCTGTCTAAGACCGATGAAATCCTAGCGCTTACTTTTACCGATAAGGCAGCCAAAGAAATGCAGGAACGGGTGGATATCTTGATGCCGTATGGCTATACAGATATTTGGATTTCTACATTTCATGCTTTTGGTGACCGCGTCTTGCGTGAAAATGCTTTAGTTGCCGGGCTTAATCCGGATTTTAAGGTATTGGCTCAGCCGGAAGCCGCCGTATTCTTCCGCGAACACCTCTTTGAATTTACGCTTGATTATTACCGGCCGCTGGCTGAACCTACCCGTTTTATCGAGGCTTTGATTTCATTTTTTAGCCGGGCCAAAGATGAAGATATTTCAGCCAAGGAGTATTTAAAATATGCCCAGGATTTTTTAATTCAGGCTAAAGCTAATCCGCTTGATAAGGCCAATGAAGAGTTGGCAGTGCAGCAGATGGAGGTGGCTGCAGCTTACGCTAAATATCAGGAGCTTCTGGCTGAAGAAGGCCTGGTGGATTTTGGCAATCAGTTTTATTTAAGTTTAGGGCTCTTGCGCCAGCACCCTTTGATCCTGCAAAATTACCAGAAACAATTTAAATATATTTTAGTTGATGAATTCCAGGATACTAACTTTGCGCAGTTTCAGATTGTAAAACTTCTTGCCGGCAGCTTAAAAAATGTTACCGTTGTCGGAGATGATGATCAGTGTTTACCAGAAGACTCTTTAATTGAGACTCCTGTAGGAAAGAAGCAAATAAAAGAGATAAAAGAGGGGGATGAGGTATTAACTGCGGTAGGAAAATCCCACATAGGAATTTCTAAAGTTAAAAAAGTATTTAGAAGACAGAAGAAAGCGCGGTTTATAACCTTTAAGACTAAAAGCGGTAGAAAAATAACAGTTACATCAGAGCATAAGATGTTTTGTTATGTTCCGCCTTGGCCTAAAAAATTAAAAGATAAAATTTATTATGTGTATTTAATGTGGAAAAAAGGTTTAGGTTGGCGTTTAGGTATTACTAATGATCTGGCGGTTAGATTAAAATTAGAGCGTTCGGCAGATAAAATTGTGGGCTTGCGTGCTTTTAAAACTGAACGCGAAGCCCAGTATCTAGAAGTATATTTATCTTTGAAATATGGAATACCCACAGCATGTTTTAAAGAACGTAAGGGTATTCTTATTACAGATGAATGGTTGGAAAAACTTTATAAAGAGTTGCATACAGAAGAGGGGGTAAGAAAACTAGCTGAAGATTTAGATATTAATTTAGATTTCCATCATTATTGTTTAGCCGCAGTTACCAGAGGTATTAAGGTTAGAGTAAAAATAAATCTCCATTTTTGTTACCGTAAATACATACATTGTGTAACTCTTGAGACTTCGGATGAGGAAACTTTGGATAAAATTAGGAAAATAGGATTAAGGTTAAAGAAAACTAAAAAAGCTCAAACCTTAAGGTATTGTTTTACAGATATAAACAAAGCAGAAAATTTTGCTTTTAGGCTAAAGGAGTTGACAGATGGAATTTTGGAATATAAGTTTACATTGGCTAAGTTTAATATCGTTAATTTACCGGCCCTTATGATGCCGGCTTCAAATGTTTTATTGGGCCACTATTTACCGATTAAGAAAGATGCCAATATTGTTTATGATAGAATTGTTGGCGTTGAGGAAGAAGTCAAGCAAGATACAGTTTATGATTTAGAAATCGAAAAGACGCATAATTATATAGCTAATGAGGTAGTTGTTCATAATTGTATTTATCGTTGGCGCGGAGCTGCCTACAGTAATCTTGTAAATTTTAACAAAGAGTATCCTGATGCAGAAAATATCACCCTGATTCAGAATTATCGTTCTACGCAGGCTATTCTGGATAGCGCTTATCAGTTGATCCAAAATAATAACCCGGAGCGTTTTGAAGTAAAAGCCAATATTGATAAACACCTTGTTGGTTTGACTAAAGAAGGAGGAAAGCCAATCCATTTACATTTTGATACGCATTCGGCTGAAGCTGACCAAGTAAGTAAGATTATACAAGATAAAGTAAGTTTAGAAAAGTTTAAGTACAGAGATTTTGCTATTTTGGTGCGCTCGAATTCTGACGCCCAAGGTTTTATCCAGTCGTTAAATATGCAGAATATTCCCTGGCAGTTTAGCGGCAATCAGGGTTTATATGCCCGGGGCGAGGTTAAGTTGTGTATTAATTTTCTGCGGGTAATTGCCAATCCTTCGGATTCATTAAGTTTATATTACCTGGTGAGTTCTGAGATTTATAAAGTAAATTTAGCGGACCTGGCATTATGCAATCATTTCGCCCGGCGCAGGAACCGCACGCTTTATGCGGTGTTTAGCGATTTAGAAAAAATCCCGGAGTTGGCCGAAGTTTGCGATCAGACCAAGGAGAAAATAAGACAGATACTTTTAGGGATTGAAAAATTTCTGCAGGTTTCCCGTGATGAGACTACCGGCAAACTGCTTTACAGTTTTCTTACTGATACCGGTTATCTTAAATATTTAACGCATGATCCTACTTTAGAAAAAGAAACTAAGATCCAGAATATCGCTAAGTTTTTCAATCAGGTGCGGGATTTTGAGTTGGTGGCTAAAGAGGACCGGGTAATTAGCTTTATCAAGCATCTTAATCTGCTGATTGATTCAGGGGATGACCCGCCGACGGTGGAGGCAGACTTAGATCAGGATGCGGTGAATATCCTGACTATTCATAAAGCTAAGGGACTGGAGTTTAGGGTAGTGTTTTTAGTCAGCCTGGTGCAGGGTAAATTTCCGCTCCCGAAGCGTTCAGTGCAAATCGGACTGCCGGATTGTTTGATTAAAGAGGTTCTGCCTACCGGAGATTTCCATACGCAGGAGGAGCGCCGGCTTTTTTACGTAGGGATGACGCGTTCTAAAGACCAATTATATCTGAGTAGTGCCGATGATTACGGCGGCAAGCGTTTACGTAAGGTGAGCCAGTTTGTACTGGAGGCTTTAGGTAAACAGCCTGAGACAGCGCCAAAGAAAAAGACCTCAAGCCTGGAGAGTATCCAGCGTTTTGCTCCGGTTAAGGAGTTGCCCAAGTCTGTTCTTGGAAAAATTGCCGAAGATAAGTTGGTTTCCTTAAGTTATTATCAGATTGATGATTATCTGACCTGTCCTCTAAAATATAAATATGTAAATATTTTGCGCGTGCCGATTATGGAGCATCATACGGTTATTTACGGCCGGGCCATGCATGAGGCGGTAAGCCAATATTTGCTGCGTAAGCTTGATGGCAGTAAGTTTACCCTGGATCAGCTCCTGGATTGTTTTGAAGCTAATTTTGATCCTCAGGGGTTTCTGGATACTAATCATCAAGAGGAACGTTTCCGCATCGGCAGAGAGGCTTTAGTTAGATTCTATAAGGATGAAGAAAAACGCAGTTTGGTTCCTAAATTTATTGAAAAAGAATTTTCTTTTGTGATTGGCGACAATAAGATCAGCGGCAGGTTTGACCGTATAGATATGGCAAAGGATGGGGCGGTGATTATGGATTTTAAGACCTCAGCGATTAAGACTCAAGAAGCTGCGGATAAGCGGGTCAAAGAAAGCAAACAGTTGGCGCTTTATGCTTTGGCTTACCAGCATATTTTCGGGGTAATGCCTGCGGCTGTAGAGTTGTATTTTCTGGAATCCGGGATTATCGGCAGGCATGAGCTTAGCGAAGAGGACTTAGATGATGTCAAAGAGGATATCCTGGAGGTTTCCGCGGGGATTCGCCAGCAAGATTATCCGGCTAAACCCGAATATAAGGCTTGCACCTATTGCGCTTACAATCAAATATGCCCTCAGGCGGTAATGCGTTAATCTAGAAGTTGACAACTTGTGTTATTTGGGCTATAATCAAAGAAGAAAATTAAGGGTATGAATATAATTATTTCTATAGGTATCTGGTTCGTCAGTGGTTTATTGACTATCCTACTTTTCTTCGTGGTCTTTTTTCTAAATATTCTTCTTTTCCCTTTCGATAAGAAAAAAAAGATTACTCATAGGCAGTGTTTTTGGTGGTCGGATGCTGTTATCGGCTTCAACCCTTATTGGAGCGTGAATATAAATGGCCTTGAGAATATAGACCACAAAAGAACTTATGTGATTATCTCTAATCATCAGAGTATGGCGGATATTGTGGCGCTTTATCAGACCAAGATGCAGTTTAAATGGGTAGCTAAGGCCAGTTTGTTCAAGATTCCTTTTATCGGCTGGTGTTTGAGTTTGATTAAACACATTAAGCTTAACCGGGGTGATTTTTCAAGCATCAAAGAGATCTATCAAGAGGCTAGCCGTTGGCTGCAAAAAGATATGTCGGTGTTATTTTTTCCGGAAGGCACGCGCAGCAGTAGTAATGAAATGGGGGAGTTTCAAAACGGGGCATTTAAGTTGGCGATTAAGGAGAAGAAACCCATTTTGCCGATCTGTTTAAAGGGTACGCACGCGGCCTTTCCTAAGGGCAGCTGGATTTTTAAAAGTAAAGTTGCGGCAAAAGTTATCGTGCTTGAGCCGATTGCCACCGATGGTTATGGCCCTGATGATTTTGCTTTACTCAGGGATACTGTCCGTTCCAGGATTCAAGAGGCGCTAGAGTAAACAGCGTTCGATAAAAAGCACCCCGCGCTTATAAGGTATTGCGCGGGTGTCCTCCTGGCGGAGGACGTCGGCGCGCACTAGGTAGTGCGATGAAAAAAAAGTATAAAATTATATTTTGGATCTGTGGTATTTTTTTAGCGATCTTCTTGGTAGCCAATATTTTGATCGCAGCATTTGCTCCCCGGATTATTGAGCAGCAGATCCAGCAAAATTTAAAACTTAAAGCGAGCCTGGGCAAAATAAGTTTAAGCCTGCCTTTTACGATTACCCTGGAAAAATTAGAGATCGGCGACCTGGCGAGCATTAAGAAAATATCGCTGACACCTAACCTGGTGGCTTTGTTATTTGGGAAAATCGTTATTCATGGCCTAAATATTGTCGAACCGGTGATTAACCTTGAGCAGTCAGTAGATGGTAAGTTAAACCTACCGGTTCTTGATCAAAAAGGTAAGCCTCCGGCAATTTATTTGACCAGCCTTAATCTGCGCGATGGTAAAATAATTTTTACGGATAAGAAAGTTGCCCTTAAGGGTTTTGGGGTGATTGTAAATAAGCTGAATATAAAAGTGGCTAAAGTTGTTCTGCCGGTTACATCTCTGGCGACAAATTTCAGCGTAAGTGCCCAGTTGCTTAGTTCTGGCGGCAAGTCTTTTGGTGATATTACTTTTAGTGGCTGGCTGGATTATCTGGCCAAAGACCTGGATGCGGAATTAGAGGTTAAGGATCTGGATGTGACTAAATTTTCTGTTTACTGCGGTAATTTTATTTCCAATAGGAAGCTTTCCTCAGCCAGGTTGGATTTAAGTTCAAACTTTAAGGCCAAAAATAATGCTTTAAAGATTATTACCAAGTTTAATCTTTCTAATCTGGTTTATGCGGATGCGCAGGAGCAGCCACTGAACTTGGATTTGATGAAAAACGCTTTGGATATATTCACCGATCCCAAAGGTAATTTACGTTTAGAGTTTAATATTAATACCTTACTGGATAATCCGGCTTTAAGCCAGGAAAAGATTAAAAGTATAATATTAAAGGCGGCCATGAAGAATTTGTCTAATCAGTCGCCGCAGCAGTTAATTGATAAGGTCACTACGATTATTGATCAGTATAAGGGATTAGGCAAAGAGCTAAAAGCTATTTTTGGCCAATAAAGTAGATGGAAGAGATTAAATCAAAATCGCTTAAGAATATTGAAGCAAAAATGGAGAATTTAGATATTAATTCTTTACGTTATCATATTTTAGAGAGCGCTAAGAATTTCAAGTGCTCCTGGATTGAATTGGGCCGTTCTTTGTATTCAGTCTACAAAGATAAGATGTATAAGGAGTGGGGTTATGTTAGTTTTGATATTTATGTCAGCCGGGAGATCGGCATTCGCAAGCAAACCGCGATGAAGCTGCTTAAGTCATATTATTTCCTGGAGAAAGAGGAGCCGCAGTATTTAAAAAATGAATATGCCGCTTCAACTCAGCCTGCCCATCTGCCCAGTTATGAGTCGGTTAATATTTTACGTCAGGCAAAAAATAATAAGGGGCTGGATGAAAATGATTATCGCGATTTAAAGAAAGAGATATTTGAAAAAGGCCGGGACGCTCAGGAGCTTAAAAAAAATTTAGGGGTGATTATTCGTCAGAGGCAGGAGTTGGATCCTGAAGCTGCCCAGGAGAAAAGAAGGCATTCCGCACTAAAAAGGCTGCTTGGCCAGTTACGCCTGCTTAAGCAGGAGGTTGCGGTACTAAAGTTGCTTCCTGTGCCGTTGATTAAAGATCTGGATAATCTAATTAAAAATATCGATCAAGAGATCCCTGCCTGTCGGTCAGGCAGGAAGGAGTAATCTTAATGCCGGTTGTCGTTAAAAAAACCCTGACACTAGAAAAAAGGATGGCTCTTTTGGGGGTACGTGAAGAGGATATCGTGGAGAGTTTTATTCGCTCCAGCGGCCCCGGCGGGCAGAATGTTAATAAGACCTCTACCTGTGTTTATTTAAAACATCTGCCTACTGGCCTTGAGGTAAAATGTCAGCGCCAGCGTTCGCAACTCCTGAATCGTTCTTTAGCCAGGCACATACTTTTGAGTAAAATTGCGCATAAAATTCAACAGGATAATTTGCAGAGGCAGTCGCTTAAGGCTAAGGTTATGCGCCGGAATCGTCAAAAGCCAAAAAGTATTAAAATAAAGATCTTAGAGGATAAGCGCCGGCATGCGCAAAAGAAGTTTGCGCGTAGAAAAATTAATGAGATTGAAATTGCATAAACATTTTCTTGTGTTACAATAAATAAATTCTAAACTTAAAAACAAGCACCTTATGGTTTTTATTCAACGCAGTTCCCCGGAGCGTTAGCGAACGGGGGAAAGGAGATTAATATGGTAACGAGCGCAAGTTTTATCGGTGGTTTGATTTCATTGGCTTTAACGGTCTGGTTTGTTTATTTCAGCATTTTAGTAATTCAGAAGCTGGATAAAGTAATCGAACTGTTAGGAAAGAAATAAATTAATTCTCGCATTAACCCAGCCCTTGCGTGCAAGAGATGGGTTAAGCGTTTATTAACCTGTTGACTTGTGGAATTAATTATCGTATAATCTTTAAGAAAGAGAGGTAGAAAATTGGTTTTGGTAAAGGAACAAAAGGCAAAATTAATTGATGATTTTAAGGTGCATGCCAGAGATACTGGAAGTGCCGAGGTGCAAATAGCGATTTTAACCGAGAGAATTAATGATTTAGGGCTTCACTTTAAATCGCATAAGAAAGATCTCCATTCTCGCCACGGGTTGCTGATATTAGTGAGTAGGCGCCGCAGACTCCTCAAGTATCTCAAGGATAAGGATATGAAGAAGTACGAAGAGATACTGGGAAAGCTTAGCTTGAGGAAGTAAACTCCAAAGAGTAAATCCATAAAAAGAAAGAACAATCATGCAAAATAAAAGTTTAAAAATTAAATTTGGCAAAAATGACCTTATTTTAGAGACGGGTAGATTGGCCAAGCAGGCTAATGGTTCAGTGACGATTACCTACGGGGCAACCGTTATTTTAGTTACCGCTTGCATGTCTAGCTCGATCAAGGAAGGGCAGGATTTCTTCCCTCTGACGGTTGAATATCAGGAAAAAACTTATGCCGCCGGCAGGATTCCCGGAGGATTTTTTAAACGTGAGGGCAGGCCTTCAGAAAATGAAATTTTAGGGAGCCGTCTTATTGACCGGCCCATTCGTCCGTTATTCCCCGAAGGATTTTTAAATGAGGTTCAGGTTATGGCTATGGTGCTTTCCAGTGACGGGGAGAATGACCCGAATGTCCTGGCATTGATCGGCTCAAGCGCAGCTTTGTCCATTTCCGATATTCCTTTTAATGGGCCTTTAGCCAGCTGCCGGGTAGCCAGGATAAATAATGAATTCCTGTTAAATCCTACCTATGCGGAAATTGAGAGCGCGGATTTAGAAGTAGTAGTTGCCGGCAATAGTAATGGGGTAGTAATGCTGGAGTCAAAGGCCAAAGAGGTCTCCGAAGAAGAATATTTCCAAGCAGTAAAATTTGGGATGGATAGCCTAAAGCCCATACTTGCCTTGCAGGAAGAATTTGCCCGCCTTTACGGCCAGGCAAAAGCTAAAGTTGAACTCAAATTAATTGACCCGGTTTTAATGCGGAAGATTGAAGCACTTTCTCAGGAAAAATTAGCCAAGGTTTATAAATTAAGCAAAAAGGAAGAGCGTGAAGAGCAAGTAGCTTTGTTGACTAAAGAGCTGGAAGCTCAGTTAACGGCGGAAGGGTTTTTGGGGCCGGATATTCATACTGGCCTGCATGAAGTAGAGAAAAAGCAGGTGCGTAAAATGATTTCGGATGAGGGCAGGCGTATCGACGGGCGTTCCTTTAAGCAGATTCGGGAGATTACCTGTGAGGTTTCTGTGCTTCCGCGTACCCATGGCTCAAGTCTTTTTACGCGTGGACAAACTCAGAGTTTAGCCGTGACTACTTTAGGTACGGGGGAAGATGAACAGTTGATTGAGTCCCTGGATGGAGAGAGAAAGAAGTCTTTCATGCTGCACTATAATTTTCCTTCTTTTAGTGTCGGTGAAACCAGGCCGGTGCGCGGCCCCGGCAGGCGTGAAATTGGCCATGGCGCTTTAGCGGAAAAGGCTTTGCTGGCGGTAATGCCGTCAAAAGAGAAATTCCCTTATACGGTAAGAGTAGTTTCTGAAATTTTAGAATCCAATGGTTCCAGCAGTATGGCTTCGATTTGCGCGGCTACCTTGTCATTGATGGATGCCGGAGTCCCGATTAAAGAAGCAGTAGGGGGCGTGGCCTTAGGATTAGTCAAGGAAGGTAATAAGACGGCAATTTTGACGGATATCGCCGGATTAGAGGATCATTTTGGGGATATGGATTTTAAGGTTGCCGGAACCCGCAGCGGGATTACGGCGGTGCAGTTGGACCTTAAGAATGCCGGGATTTCACTGGATTTGCTTAAGGAATGCCTGGCGCAATCTAAAGAAGGAAGATTATTTATCTTAGATAAAATGAGCGCGGCATTAAACAGCCCTCGAGAAGAACTTTCCAGTTTTGCCCCGCGCATCGATGTATTAAAGATTAATACTGAAAAAATCGGAGAGCTTATCGGCCCGGGAGGCAAGACGATTAAGGCAATCATTGCCGCCACCGGCGCGAGCATTGATATTAAAGATGACGGTACGGTTTTAGTGGGTTCAGTGGATGCTGTTAAATCCGATGCGGCGATTAAAATGATCAGAGCGATCACCGATGAAGTAGAGGTGGGCAGAATTTATTTTGGTAAGGTAAAACGGATTATGCCATTTGGTGTATTTGTAGAGCTGGCCCCGCGTAAAGAGGGGCTGGTGCATGTATCCGAGCTATCCAACACCTTCGTTAAGAAAATTGATGATGTGGTTAAGGTTGGAGATGAATTTAAAGTTAAGGTTATCGGCATAGATGAACTGGGCAGGATTAATTTAAGCAAAAAACAGGCTGAAGCACCGCAGTAAAAGCGTTTAACTTTAGAAGTGAGAGAAAGAAGAATCAATGAGGTCAAAGGCGTCGTTCTAGTAGCAGTGGGGCTGATGGTTTTAGCCAGCCTCATTCGCTTTGACCGCTTAGATCTTGTTTTTTACACATCAGCTCCTAATTTCCCCGCTAAAAATCTTCTGGGAGTTTTCGGCGCCTATCTGGCCGGATTAATCGTCCTACTTTTTGGTAATATCTCCAGTTTTTGCATACCGTTTTTAGTGATCATGCTGGGTATAAAATATTTCCGCCAGGATAAACCTTACTTAAGTGTTGCGCGTATCTTGGGAATGTTTGTGCTGCTGGTTTCCATCAGCTCGCTGATCGGCATGTTTAATTTAAATAATGATAGCTTAAGGTTCCAAACCTCAGGATTTTTTGGCGCCCTCACCGCTAATTTTATCACCACCTATTTTAGCCGCTTAGGTGGTTTTATTATTTTTGTTACCTTCATCATCCTTTCCCTGGCTTTAGTGACGGAGATCCTTATTTCTTCACTCTTTCTTAAGCTAGCTGAAAGAGTAAAATCAATTTTTACCGGGCTGGCAATTTTTTCTAAAAAACAAAAAGCCACTGTGGTTAAGCTCAAACCTAAGATTTTTATGCCACCGGAGCCTGCTGCCTCGAAGTTAAAGATTCAGATTCGCCCACAAGGCGATGGTTTGCCTTCCTCTAGGCAAAGCCATAAGCCGCCAGGCGATGGTTTGGCTTCCAATAGCCAAAGCCATAAGCCACAAGAGCTAAAAATCGGCGATTATCATTTGCCTTCTGTGGATTTATTAGATGCGCCGCCTGCGGCAGATACTAAACAAATTAAAGAGGATCTGGAGGCTTGCGCCAGGACACTAGAAGATACCTTAGAAGATTTCGGTATTTCGGCAAAAGTTACCGATATTATCCGCGGCCCGGTAATTACGCGTTATGAATTGGAACCGGCTGCCGGAGTAAAGATTAATCGTATTGAGGCCTTAAGTGATGATATCGCTTTGGCCATCAAAGCCCAGTCGATCAGGATTATTGCTCCTATCCCGGGTAAGGGCAGAGTAGGGGTGGAGGTGCCTAATCTGCAGAGTAGTTTAGTTTGTATTAGAGATTTACTTACTTCTGCGGAGTATCATAAGCAGAAAACGCCTTTGACTATAGCTTTAGGTAAGGATATCACCGGTCGGAGCGTATTTGGTGATTTAGATGATATGCCGCATCTGTTAATTGCCGGAACTACCGGTTCCGGTAAAACTGTCTGTGTGAATACCTGTATTTTGTCATTACTTTTCCGGGGATCTCCGAATGATTTAAAATTTTTAATGATTGACCCCAAGATGGTGGAGTTGATGCCTTTTAACGACCTGCCGCATCTTTTATGCCCGGTAGTTACAGACGCCAAGAAGGCAGCAGTTGCCCTTAATTGGGTGGTTTCCGAGATGGAGGCCCGTTACATACTTTTATCTAAAGCCGGAGTCAGAAATATTGAGGCTTATAATGAAAAGCAGGAGAAGATCCCTTATATTATCGTCATTGTAGATGAGTTTGCGGATTTAATGAATGTGGCACGCGATCAGATTGAGAATGCGATTACGCGTCTGGCGCAGCTATCGCGGGCAGTAGGCATACATTTGATTTTAGCTACGCAGCGGCCAAGCGTGGATGTAATTACCGGAGTAATTAAAGCAAATTTACCGGCGCGTGTATCTTTTAAAGTGGCTTCTAAAGTTGATTCACGAACAGTGCTAGATAGCAATGGCGCAGAGTCTTTATTAGGTAAGGGGGACATGTTATTTTTGCAACCCGGAAAAGAAGATTTAATCCGTATCCAGGGGGCTTTGGTTAAAGATGCCGAGATTGAACGTGTGGTAGAATTTATTAAGGCTCAAGGTGAGCCGGTTTATGATGATCGGATCCTTAAGGGGCAGCAGAAAAATAGTTTAGCCAATGGTGATAAAGATGAGCTTTATGATGAAGCGGTGCGTGTAATCATGGAAAGTAACCAGGCCTCGGTTTCTATATTGCAGAGGCGTATGCGTTTAGGATATACGCGTGCTGCGCGAATTATTGATATGATGGAGATGGAAGGGTTAGTGGGGCAGTTTGAAGGAAGTAAGCCGCGCAGGATTTTAGTTGACCGGGAAGCCTGGCTCAAGGATTTAACAGGTGGTAACACCCCGCGCTTATAAGGATTTGCGCGGGTGTCCCCTAGTAGGGGAGGAGGTAGAGAAAACGTGAATATCGAAACAGCCGGTTCCCGGTTAAAGAAGATTCGCCAGGAGAGGGGATTAAGTTTAGAGGATGTCCAGAAGAAGACCAAAATTCACCTTAACGTCTTGCGGGCAATTGAAGGTGATAGTATTTCGAATTTAAGCCCGATTTATCTCAAAGGTTTCATTAAGATCTATTGCGGTTATCTGGGTCTGGATGCCAAAGACTTTATCGGTCAAAGTGGGCAGTCACAGAAACCAGCCTTAAATGCTACCGTTGGCAGGCCTATTGGAACGCGGATTGAAAAGAAATCTTCTTTTATTAAAGATGCTTCCGTTAAGCTGGGTGCGATCAAGCCCCCGGTTAATTTAAAGAAAATAATTATATTCGCAGCTATCGCGGTAATTTTTATATTTTTAGGGATTAATTTAATCAAGTTTGCTTCTTTGCGGCCTAAGAGCCGGTTAGAAAAGGCTAAAATTTCAATGCCTGTTTCTGCGCCTAAGGCTGTGGCTAGGCAAACTAAAATTAATAAAGATCTAACTGGCGGGTTTACTTTGGGTATATTTGCGCGTGGTAAATCCTGGATCTCAGTTAAAGTTGATGGGAAGGTTGTCTTTCATGGCGTGCTTGCCCGCGGCCGATCTGAAACCTGGCAGGCTAAGGAAAAAGTTGAATTGTCTCTGGGGGATGCCGGAGCAGTAGAACTGCAGGTTAATGACCAGCGTTTTGCTAATCTTGGCCGGCACGGACAGTCTTTAAAGAATATCGTTATTAATAAAGAAGGTTTGAAAATCTCCAGATGAAAGAAAGAATAGGAATATTGACCTTAGGTTGTCCCAGAAACCTGGTGGATGCCGAAGCTCTTGCCGGGCGGCTTAATTTTAAAGATTATTCCATAGTTGAGGATATAGCTCAAGCAGGAGTAGTTTTAGTTAATACCTGTGCTTTTATCCAAGAGGCAAAGCGTGAATCCATTGATGCAATTTTGGACCTCATCCAGCTAAAAAAACAGGGGAAACTTAAAAAAATAATTGTTTATGGTTGTCTGGCGCAGCGTTATAAAAATTTAGCCAAAGATTTACCTGAAGTAGACGCTTTTGTGGGGACGCTGGGGTTAAACCATGAATCAAAAAGGTTTGCTTTAACCCCTAAACACTACGCTTACCTGAAAATATGCGAAGGCTGTGTAAACCGGTGTAGTTACTGCGTAATCCCCAAGATTAAAGGCAGCTTAAAGAGCCTGGATGAGCCAACCATAATCCGGAAAGTTAAGCGTTTTAATCGCCAGAAGATTTCAGAGCTAAATATTATCGGCCAGGATATTACCGGTTTTGGCATGGATGCTTCCGGCGAAAGTCAGTTAACTGGCCTTTTACGGAAAATAATTAGTAATGCACCGGATATCGGATGGATCCGTCTTTTATATTTGAATCCGCAACGTGTTACTAATGAGCTGCTGGAGCTGATTGCTACTTCGGCTCAGGTATGTAAATATATTGATTTGCCCATACAACATATTAATAATCGCATTCTGAAATTGATGAATCGGGCGATTACTAAGGAAGAGATTATTGCTTTAATCAAAAAAATCAGGAAAACTATTCCCGGGGTTTATTTGCGTACCTCCTTAATCGTAGGTTTTCCGTCAGAGACAGAAAAAGAATTTAGTGAGTTGCTGGAATTTATTAAAGAGGCGAAATTCCAAAGGTTGGGAGCTTTTATTTATTCCCGGGAAGAAGGCACTCCCGCATACAATTTTAAGGGGCAAATCCACCAGCAGTTAAAGCAGGAGAGGTTTGATAAAATTATGTCCGCGCAGCGCCAAATAGCAGCAGCTGTTAATGCCAAATTCTTAGGCAAGACTATTTCTGTCCTGGTTGAAGAAAAACAGGATGGTGCATATATCGGGCGCAGTCAGGGTGATGCCCCGGAGGTAGACGGAGTGGTGTATATAAATACTAAACAGTCGTTGAGAATAGGTAAATTTATCCAGGTAAAAATTACAGATACTTTAGAGTATGACTTAGTGGGGGTACTAAATGAATCTTGCTAACCGGTTGACCATGTCGCGAATTCTATTAACTTTTGTGTTTATGTTTTTTTTGTTTTGTAATGGGCTCTGGGCTAAGGCCATTAGTTTAGTGGTTTTTATCTTGGCAGCTTTATCGGATTATTTTGACGGCATGATTGCGCAGCGCAGGAATATGGTGACGGATTTTGGCAGGTTAATGGATCCGATCGCCGATAAAATTTTAGTCTTAGCGGCTTTTGCGGCATTCGTACAATTGCAGTTAATTGATGCCTGGATGTTTGTAATTATTGTTTCCCGGGAAATCTTAATTACTTCCATGCGCCTGTTTGCTCTAAATAAGGGTAAGGTGCTTTCTGCGGCGCGCGCCGGCAAGCATAAGACAGTCTTGCAGATGGTGGTTATTTTTATTATTTTAGGTTTTATTTTGCTTAAAGAAATTGTATTAAAATATTATACTTGGAATCCCGCCTGGGAAAAGGTATTCCGCCAGGGGATATTTTTCCTTATGCTGGTAACCGTAGGATTGACTCTTTATTCCGGGTTATCATATTTATGGGGCAACCGTAAAGTAATTACTCGCCTATGAAATTTGAAAGAGCAGGTGATTTTTTAATTAAAGCCACTAGCTCCATTTTTTTTATCGGCTATTTACCGCTAGCCCCCGGTACTTTTGGTAGTATCGCCGGAGTGGGTTTATTTTATTTACTTAAGGGCACTATGCCAATAACCTATTTTTTATTTATTTTCGGTATAATCGCCTTAGGGCTAATTACTAGCGGCCGGACGGAGAAGTTGTTAAATAAAAAGGATCCGGGCTGTATTGTTATTGATGAAGTGGCAGGTATGCTGATTGCGCTTAGTTTTATGCCCTATGATTTTAAGATAATTTGCCTGGCTTTTCTGATCTTTCGTATTTTGGATACACTTAAACCATATCCGGCAGCCAGGCTGCAAAATAGGCCTGGCGCAGTCGGGGTAATGGGAGATGATCTGATTGCCGGTATTTACACCAATATTGTGCTACAGGCCATTCTAAAATTAACTTTCTAAAAGGACTCTTTAGAAAGCCGCTTCTTTTAGGATGCTATAAGTTGGCCCGCCCGGGCCAAGCACGCTCTGAAATAAAGTAATCCCTCTGGTATTAAATTTCAAATTCGCATCACTACAATCGTTTTTTACTTTATCCAGCCCTCTTTCTAAATCCGAGGGAATAAGGGGATTTTTTATGCGGCTAAGAGTGATATGTGCCCGGAAGGGGTGTTGTTCTTCAGGCAGGCCGATTTTTAGGAGTTTTGTTTCAAGCTGATCGACTAGCTGTTTTAGCTGGCGAGGCGGTTGGTTAGTGCCTATCCAAATTATCCGAGCCGCCCGGCAATTAGGGAAAACACCCAGAGTTTCTAATTTAATTTCAAAGGGGGAAGATGTTTTAATTATTTCTGCGATTATCTGTTGGGTTTCTTTGAGTTGTTTTAAAGAAATCTCGCCGAGGAACTTTAAGGAAAGATGCAGGTTGGCTGGTTTGACCCAGCTGATCTTAGGTAGGGTTGTTTTTAATTTGTCCTGAATTTTGACCAGGGCATTTTTGATATCTAAAGGAAGCTCTATGGCGATAAATGCGCGCATAATAAACGCAATGCCTCTTGAGTTGATTTTTTTCGGATATTCTCCCGGCTGCCTGGAAAATGAAATTTGCGGCAGATATTTTCGTTTTTTCCGGATAGACAGATATAGACTGTGCCTACGGATTTGGCAGGGGTTGCTCCTGTGGGGCCGGCAATTCCGGTAATACTGAGGCCAAAGTCGGCATGTGTTTTTTTTCGGATGTTCTGAGCCATTAATATGGCCACTTGGCGGGAAACTGCGCCGTATCTGGCAATTATTTTTCCCGGGATGCTTAGAATCATTTCTTTAGATTTGTTGCTATAAGTAACTACCCCTAAAAGAAAATAATCTGAAGATCCCGGTAAACTGGTTAAAAGGCTACAAAGCTGGCCTCCGGTGCAGGATTCGGCAACCGAAATGGTTTTTGCCTGGTTACGTAGCCGGGTATGGATTTGTTGGGTTATCTTCCTTAGCATAGTTGATATTATAGCTGTTTTTAAATATATTGACAAGTTTAGTTTTTCTGTTAAACTATTTAGTAATTAATCTTTGGGGCAAGGTGAAAATCCTTACCGGCGGTTTAGCCCGCGAGTCAGCCATTGATTCAATGGTAGACAGATCTGGTGAAATTCCAGGGCCGATGGTGACAGTCCAGATGAGAGAAGATTAAAATCAATACGCCCGAAGATTTTGTTTAGGGTTTTTTTATTGAGGCCACAACTTATGTTCGCTATCCTGCCTGCCGGGCAGGCAGGATAGCGAACATAAGTTGTATGGCCGAAATAATCCCGCGAATGCGAAGAAAATTTCATAGAAATTTTCGAGCGTTTAAGAGCGGGATATTGGAGATAGAACCGTGTTCAATTCAATCCCAGAAATTTTAGAAGACTTAAAAGCCGGGTTAATGGCCATTGTCGTTGACGATGAAGATCGTGAGAACGAGGGTGATTTAGTGATGGCAGCATCAAGCGTTAAATCCGCAGACATTAACTTTATGGCTAAATTTGGCCGGGGCCTGATTTGTGTTCCCATGGAGGAGGAGAGGTTGCGTTTCCTGGAGCTTGATCTTATGCTTAAGAATACCTTACAAGCTGGCAATGAGGATCCTTTTAAGACCGCATGGATGATTTCTGTTGATGCCGCTAAAGGGGTCTCAACCGGTATCTCTGTTGGAGATCGGGCCAGAACAATTGAAGTTTTAATTAATGCGCAAACCAAACCGGAAGACCTGGTGCGTCCCGGGCACATTTTTCCTTTACGTTCGCGCCGCGGCGGAGTCCTGGTCAGGGCAGGGCATACTGAAGCCAGCCTGGATTTAATGCGGCTGGCCGGGCTTTATCCGGCAGGAGTGATTTGCGAAATTATGAATGATGACGGCAGTATGGCCCGTATGGAGCAACTTTTAGAGTTTGCGCGTAAGCATGTTTTAAAGATTTGTACGATTGCCAGCCTTATTGAATATCGCCGCAGGAGCGAGAAGCTGGTGGAGGCAATTGTGCAGACCAAATTGCCCACGAAATTTGGCGAGTTTAAGTTAATTGTTTATCGCGATCAAACCAATAATCAGACGCACATTGCTTTGTGTATGGGGAGTTGGTCGCTTGAATCGATATTGGTACGCGTACATTCAGAATGTTTAACCGGGGAGGTTTTTGGCTCATTGCGATGTGACTGCGGAAGGCAATTAGAGAAGGCGATGCAGATGATTGCTCTGGAGAAAAAAGGCGTGATCCTTTATATGAATCAAGAAGGCCGCGGCATCGGATTAGTCGAGAAGCTGCGTGCGTACAACCTTCAGGATAACGGGATGGATACGGTAGAGGCCAATGAGGCATTGGGACATAAGGCGGATTTACGCGATTACGGCATTGGCGCCCAGATTCTTGTAGATTTAGGGATCAAACAGATCAGGCTGTTAACTAATAATCCGCGCAAGATTGTCGGCCTGGAAGGTTATGGTTTAAAGGTTTCACAGCGGGTACCTTTAGAGATTGAGCCTAACGCTCAGAATTATAAATACCTTAAAACAAAAAAAGAAAAGTTGGGGCATCATATAGATATTTAAAGAGGGTAGGTAGTAGTTAGTAGGTAGCATATAGTAAAGGATCGCTAAAAGAGAAAGGAGAGTAAGATGGTAAAAGTGATTGAAGGTAAGTTGTTAGCAAAGGACATGAGTTTTGGTTTGGTGGCTTCGCGATTTAATGATTTTATGACCAAGGAGCTGGTCAGCGGCTGTATCGATACTTTGGTCAGGCACGGCGCAGCAGATAAAGATATTACAGTAGTTTGGGCTCCCGGGGCATTTGAGATTCCCCTGGTTGCCCAGAAAATGGCTAAAGCTAAATCATTTGATGCCTTGATTTGTTTAGGTACGATTATCCGGGGAGCAACTCCGCATTTTGATTATATTGCTGCTGAAGTAGCTAAGGGGATAGCTAAGGTTTCTTTGGATAGCGGCCTACCGGTTATCTTTGGCGTAATTACTGCGGATAGTATTGAGCAGGCAGTAGAACGCGCTGGCTCTAAGGATGGCAATAAAGGTAAAGATGCGGCTCTTTCTGCTATTGAGATGGTTAATTTAACGGGACAGTTGAAATAATAACCTGATCCCGCCTCAGAAGCTATGCTGAAATTATCGTAGATAATTTCAGCATATTCGGCGGGATAAATTCGCGCATTAAGTTATGTCGATGCACTTAACGTATATCTCCATAACTTAAGCGCTCATTTAATGCGTAAACGGACTAAGGCACGTGAATATGTATTGCAGATGCTCTATCAGGTCGATATTACCCGGGGTAATTGGCAGGAAATTCTAGAAAATTTCTGTGCAAGTAACGACCGCCAAGATATGTCTGGTGAGCTTAAAGATTTCTCCGCCCAGCTGTTGGGGGGCGTGGTTGCCCATCTGCAGGAGATTGATAAAAAAATTAGCAAATATGCTACGAATTGGCAGCTTGAGCGTATGGCATTTGTGGACCGCAATATCATGCGTCTGGGCTGTTTTGAACTTTTGTTTCGTGCGGATATTCCGCCCAAAGTTGCGATTAATGAAGCAGTGGAGCTAGCCAAGAAATATTCCGGCCTGGAGTCTGGTAAGTTTGTTAATGCCATACTGGATCAAATAAAAATTGAGAAAGAAAAATGAAATATGCTGATTTGCATGTGCATACCTCTTGCAGCGACGGCACATATGCACCCGCGCAATTGGTCAGGGAAGGTATCAGGCGGGGGATTTCTGCGCTGGCTATCGTTGATCATGATACGACCGAGGCGATTGGCGAAGCATTAGCCGAAGCTCAAGGAGAGGATTTAGAGATAATCCCGGGCATTGAATTAACTGCCCGGCATGAGAATCAAGAGATACATATACTTGGGTATTTCCTGGATTATCGGAATAAAGAGCTACTTGAAAAATTAAAATTAGTACAGCTTAACCGTATCCAGCGGGTTTATAAAATAGTAGAAAATTTAGAGGGGTTGGGATTAAAGCTTAATCCGGTCACTGTTTTTAGTATTTCCGGGAAGGGCACGGTGGGCAGAATGCATATTGCCAGGGCATTAGTTAAGGAGGGTTTGGTGGGTTCTACCGCTGAGGCATTTCGCAGGTATATCGGAGATAAATCTCCGGCTTATGTTTTGGGGTTTCGTCTTTCTGTGCCAGAGGCAATAAAATTAATTCATGCTGCAGGCGGTGTAGCGGTTTTAGCGCATCCTTATATGCTGCATAATGACGCATTGATTGCTGAATTTGCAGGTTATGGGTTAGAGGGTATAGAGGTGTATTATCCCGAGCATTCCCAGGCGATGGTTAATTTCTATTTAGATTTAGCTAAAAAGCTTAATCTTTTGGTTACCGGAGGAACGGATTTTCATGGCAGCGCAAAACCCCAGATAAAATTAGGCATGATTAAAATACCGCTAGAGTTAGTGGAAAAACTAAGGCAGGCTAAAAAATGATTAAACCGCTTGATGAATATTACATGGGTTTGGCTTTAAAATTAGCGCTTAAAGCCAAAGGGAAAACAACTCCTAATCCTTTAGTGGGCGCATTAGTGGTAAAAGCGGGTAAAATTATCGGCCGCGGTTTTCATGCTAAGGCCGGGTTTGCGCATGCGGAGATTATTGCTTTGGATGAAGCGGGCAAAAAGGCAAAAGGAGCAACTTTGTATGTTACTCTTGAGCCCTGCGCGCATACGGGCCGCACTCCACCTTGTATTAATCGTATAATCGGAAGTGGTATAAAAGAAGTGGTGGTAGGGATGATCGATCCCAATCCTTTAAATAATGGCAAAGGTATTATGCTGCTTAAGCAGAGTAATATTAAAGTAAGGGTGGGAGTTCTTGGTGAGCGATTAAAAGAAATTAACGAAAGTTTTATAAAATATATTACTACCAGAATCCCTTTTATTACGGTGAAAGTTGCTGAATCCCTGGATGGACGGATTGCTACCCGCACCGGTGATTCCAAGTGGATTACTTCGGATAAGTCACGGGCCTTTGCCCATAGAATGCGTAAGGATTATGATGCGATTATGGTGGGGGTAAATACCGTGTTACGTGATAATCCCAGCCTGAATGCCTGGTTTTCTGGAAAAAAGTTAATTAAGATAGTTGTTGATAGTAATTTGAGTATATCGGAAAATTCTAATATCTTTGCCGGAGATAGCCAGGTAATTATTATTACTTTACCCAGCCGGCCTGGCCAGGAAACGGAGAATCGCAAAAGCCTGGCCGCCAAAGCCAGGATTCTTGAGGTTAAGGAAAAAGCCGGCCAGATTAATTTACGTGATGCCTTAAAGAAGTTAGCGGGATTGCAAATAAGCAATATTATTGTGGAAGGCGGAGGTACCTTGATTGGTTCTCTTTTTGACGAAAGGTTAGTAGATAAGATTTTATTTTTTATCAGCCCCAAGATTATCGGAGGCAAAGACGCTGTTTCTTCGGTAATGGGTAATGGGGTTAAGCGTATAGATCAGGCGATAAAATTATGCGATTTAAAGATCAGGCGTTTTGGCGAAGAACTTTTAGTTGCGGCAAGGGTAAATTACTCTAGCTTTCGATAAATGTTTACTGGTATTGTTGAAGAATTAGGCCGGGTAAAAAAAATAGCGCACAGAGCAGGGGTGATCCTTTTAGAGGTCAGCGCCAAAAAGACATTGCTTGATACTAAGATTGGCGATAGTATTGCGGTTAATGGCGTCTGCCTTACGGTAGTAAAAATAGACCCAGCCCCTGCGTGCAGGAGCTGGGCCAGTTTTGAGGTTATACATCAGACCTTTAAAAATACTAATCTGGGATTATTAAAAATCGGACAAGCAGTCAATCTTGAGCGCAGCCTAAGGATAGGAGATAGAGTCAGCGGGCATTTTGTCAGCGGGCATATTGATTGTCTGGGCTTGGTGCGCAGGAAATCTTTGCGTAACGGGAGTGTTGAGCTTGAGATTTCTGTTCCGCCGGCTTTTGTACGTTATTGCCTGCCTAAGGGGTCGGTGTCTATTGACGGAATAAGCTTGACTTTAGCGGTGATACGCTCTAATATTTTTACGGTTTGTATCATTCCTCATACCCTTAAGAATACTACCCTAAGCTTTACCGGTCCGTCGGATAAGCTAAATGTAGAATTTGATATTCTCGCCAAAAGAAATTCTGTTTAACCCTTTCTATTATTGCGTATACTGTAAATTTCTGGTATACTAATTTTGTTTAGAACCGATATAGATAGTGATTAGGGATTACTAAAGCAATGATTATATGAAATTAGCGGAAAAGGATAAGGCAAGGAAATTAAGAATGTTGGGACATTCAATGAAACAGATCGCTGTTTCATTGAATGTATCTAAAGGTTCTATAAGTAATTGGGTAAGAGATATAGCGTTACCCAAAGAAGTATTGGTTAATATTAATAATCAGTATATGATTGGCCGGGAAAAGGCACGGAAGACCCGTTTGAAGAATATCGTTCTTCGGCAGAATGAATTATTTCGTGTGTGTAGAAAGGAAATCATACCTTTTTTCCTAAGAGACCTTTGGGTGGCCGGATTGATGCTTTACGCGGGAGAAGGAAATAAATCATCTATTGTCTCAAATCAACATATTGAAATAGCCAATTCCGATGCTGATATTCTCAGGATTTTTGTTCAATTTCTTATTAAAGTTTGCTATATTCCAAAAGAAAAAATTAGAGTTCGGTTGATATTGTATGAGGATATTAATATAGAACAGGCACATAATTATTGGTCCAAGGAGCTTAATATTCCTAGAAGTCAATTTGGAAAAGAATTCATCAAGCCGAGCTATAAAGACTCTCCATACCGGCATCTGCGTCGCTCTACTTATGGAACAGCGCATGTTTGTTTGTATGATGCAAAAATATATCGAAGAGTAATGGGGTGGTTGAAAGCTGCTTATGAATGTCTTGTATTAGATAATATAGGTTAATCGGGAAGTAGCGTAGTTTGGCTAGCGCGCGACGTTCGGGACGTCGAGGTCGTGGGTTCGAATCCCACCTTCCCGACCAAATTTTACTTTGTGGGTTTTTTAGTGAACAAGAAAAGGTTTCAACTTTCTCTTGCTGCTCAATGTACCCGCCAAGTATGAATTGGTCGAAGCTATTAAACGTCACTTGGCAAAATAAATTAAATTTAAGCTTTATGAAGAAGATAGCTCATGTTTATTATTCGGGTCGGGTTCAGGGGATAGGTTTTCGTTATACCCTCCAGGATATAGCAAATTATCAAAAGGTGTGGGGTTGGGTTAAGAACTTAGATGATGTCAGAGTTGAGGTGCTGGCTGAGGCTGAGGAGGAGATCCTCAACAGTTTCCTGCAACAGGTTAATCAGCATTTTTCCCAGTATATTAAAGACGTAAATATAGAATGGCTGCCGGCCAGCGGCGAATTCCGAGATTTTCAAATTAAATTTTAGTCTAGAAATAATCAAAATGTCCGTTCAGATTAAAAATAAAATCGAAAAATTAAAAGAGAAATTACGTAAGTACGATTATCTTTATTATGTTTTAAGCCAGCCCCTTGTTTCAGACAAGGAATACGATGATTTATTGCGCAAGTTAAAATCCTTGGAAGATAAATATCCTGATTATTGCACCACGGATTCTCCCACCCAGCGTTTAAGCGGCGGGATTAGTGCAGGTTTTAAGGCCGTTAAACATAATGCAGGAATGTTTTCTTTAGATAACACTTACTCGATTGATGAATTAAGGGCCTGGGACCAACGTGTGCGTAAAGGGTTAACTGAAAATGCTGTTTATGAGTATGTTGTTGAACTTAAGTTTGATGGTGTTAGTATAAATTTGACCTATGTTAACGGGAAGTTGACTATTGGCGCAACCCGCGGAGATGGCCAAACCGGAGAAGATGTGACTGCTAATGTAAAAACTATTCGCGCTATTCCGCTGGTATTTTTGCCTAAGCGAATGCCGGATTTAATTGAGGTTCGCGGGGAAGTGTATATAGATAAAAAAGATTTTTTAAAAATTAATGAAGAGCGCATGGATTTAGGTGATGATCTATTTGCCAATCCGCGCAATGCTACCAGCGGTTCACTAAAATTATTGGATAGTAGTATTACCGCTAAAAGGCGCCTTAATTTTTTTGCGCATTCTTTGGGCGCTTATCATGGAGAACCCATAGATACTCAATGGGATTTTTTAGCCAGGCTTAAAGAGTGGGGGCTGCGCACAAATACGCATTCTGCGCTCTGTTCTGATATTGAAGAGGTGATTGGCCATTGTAATCATTGGCAGGATAAGCGCGACGAGCTTGATTATGAGATTGATGGAATAGTGGTTAAATTGAATAGGTTCTCGCAGCAGAAGGAATTAGGTTTTACTGCCAAAAGCCCGCGATGGGCAGTGGCTTATAAGTTTGCTGCTCGACAGGCAACTACTGAGCTTCTGGCGATTAGTGTTAATGTAGGGCGGACCGGAGTAATTACTCCTACAGCACAGCTAAAACCTGTAGAATGTTCAGGGGTCATTATAAGTAATGCTACCTTGCATAATTTTGATGAAATAGAAAGATTAGGATTACGGGAAGGTGACCGTGTACTTATTGAGCGGGCAGGAGATGTAATCCCTAAGGTAGTAAAAGTGGTAGAACAAAAAGGTAAGAGGCTTTATAATAAACCTGAAAAATGTCCTGCCTGCGGTGAAAAGATTATCAAAGAAAAGGCAGAGGATGTGGCTTATCGCTGCATTAATTCTAATTGTCCTGCGCAGCTTGAACGGGCGCTTTTGCATTTTGCCAGCCGGGATGCATTGGATATTGAGGGTTTAGGCCAGGCGGTAATTACTCAACTAGTAAAGCTAGGGCGGTTAAAAAGTTTAGCGGATATTTATAAACTTAAAATTAATGATTTGTTAGAAGTGGAGTTGTTTAAGGAAAAGAAGGCGAATAATCTGTTGGAGGCGATTGCCAAAAGCAAGAAACAGCCTTTGGCGCGTTTGATTTTTGCTTTAGGTATACGTCATGTAGGGCAGAAAGCCGCTTATACGTTAGCGATGGAATTTGGTAGTATGGATAAACTTATCCAGGCCAAGCTCCAAGATTTAGATAGGATACCTGAAATTGGTGAAGTTATGACCGGCTCAATTATCGACTATTTTCATCTAAGTCAAACTAAGAAGTTAATTCGACAGCTAAAAAATGCGCGGGTGAATATGCATCAGGAAATCTCTAAAGTCAAGATTAGTGAATTAACCGGTAAAACGATAGTTTTTACCGGTCAGCTAAAAGGATTTTCGCGCTCGCAAGCAGAAACGTTAGTGCGCCAATTCAGAGGTATTCCAACTTCAAGCGTGAGCAGTAAAACTGATTTTCTGGTAGCCGGGGAGAGCACCGGCACAAAATTTAATAAAGCCAGAGAACTGGGAGTAAAGATTATTAATGAAAAAGAATTTTCCCGCTTAGCGGGAAAATAAAGGGGACGGTTCTGTTTTTTTATAGAACTTGTCCAATAAAAAATAGAACCGTCCCCATGTTTTACGGGAAAAGGAGATGTTTAGATGAGAGTAAAGAAAATATTATCGGTTTTATTATTTTGTTTTCTGCTGTTAGATTTATTAGGTTGTGAGGCTTTCACGCGTAAATTTACCCGTAAATCCAAGAAGTCGGATGCTATGGTAGAGATGGTCCTTACCCCAGAAGAGTATAAAGGGCCGAACATGACTAAAGAGGAGATTTACCGGCAGTATTATCTTTATTGGAACTCCTGGCAGGATGAGTTAATCAATGCCCTGACCCAAAAGGCAAGTTTAAAGAAAAAAGTAGATTGTGCCCAAGAGGCATTAAAGAATCTGGTTAATATGAAAATGATGTTGGTAGCAGATGCCCAGAAAAATTTTGACTCAGAGATTGCCAAGTTAAATGATCTCCTGGCTTATATAAAAAGTGATGTTTATGGGGCAAATGACAGCCGGAATCTGCGGGTAGCTGAGCGCATTAAGTCCAATATCCATAAGGGTTTTATTTATCCTAAGATAAGGAATTACTTAAAATGATTTTAGAAACAGTTAATGTCGGCCCGATGCAGGTTAATTGTTATATTCTTGCCTGCGCTCAAGAAGGGCTGGCGATTATTATTGATCCCGGTGACGAGGTTCTTAAGATCAAGGCGGTTTTAGATAAGCATAGATTAAAGCCGGCCATGGTGATTAATACGCATGGGCATTATGACCATATTGGCAGCGATGATGAATTTGGTGTTGCGGTTTATGTGCATAAAAAGGACTTACCGATGCTTGTCGATGCCAGAAAAAATCTTTCCACTAGTTTTTCATCGGCCCATAAGGTTAATTCTGAAATTAAAACATTAGAAGATAAAGAAATTATTAAATTAGATTGTTTGGAATTGGAAGTGATACATCTGCCCGGGCATACCCCGGGAGGTATCGGCCTTTTGATGAAAAAACCGCAAACGGATATCATCTTTACCGGTGACACCTTGTTTTATCAGGGTGTAGGGCGTTCTGATTTACCGGGCGGCAGCCAGCAGCTGTTAGAGGAGGCAATCAGGGAAAGATTATTCCTCCTGCCAGCCGATACTAAGGTTTATCCGGGGCATGGAGCAGCTACCACCATCGCAAGAGAAAAGAGCAGTAGTTCATTTGGATTATAATGAAAGAACTTATTGATTCATTCCTAGATTATCTTTCGGTTGAGCGCGCCCTGGCTAAAAATACCATTGTTGCGTATCGAGCGGATTTGAATCTTTATTTGGATTTTATTGGTAAACAAGGGATCGTTGTGCTTTCTAAAGCCACTAAAAATGATATTGTTGAATTCATGCTTTTTCAAAAAGCTAGAGGGATATCACCTGTGACTATTTCGCGCCGGCTGGCAGCGATACGCATGTTTCATCGTTTTTTAGCCAGGGAAAGAGTTTTAAAAAGCGATCCGACTATTTTGATTGATTCTCCGAAACTGTGGAAGAAGATTCCAGATACCCTTTCTTTAAATGAAGTGGAGGCATTAATTAGCCAACCTGATGTGCGCGGTCACCAGGGGGCCAGGGATAAGGCAATCTTAGAAACTCTTTATGCCACAGGAATGCGGGTATCGGAATTGAGTAATCTTAAAACTAATAATGTTAATTTAGATATTGGATTTTTGCGCTGCATCGGAAAGGGTAATAAGGAACGGATTATTCCATTGGGCAAGAAAGCTATTCATAGTATTAATCGTTATTTAGAGTTTAGCCGGCCGCATTTTTTAAAGCAAAAAACTTCAGAGGTCCTTTTTATCAGCCGGTCCGGGGCTAAATTATCCCGGCAATCCGTTTGGAAATTGATTAAGCGGTATGCCAAAGAGGCTAAAATTAAGAAATCGATAAAAGTGCATACTCTCAGGCATTCATTTGCTACACATTTATTGGAGAGAGGCGCGGATCTGCGTTCAGTGCAGGAGATGCTGGGGCATTCCAATATCTCCACTACTCAGATTTATACGCATATTGATAAAGAGCGGCTTAAAACAATTCACAAGATGTTCCATCCGCGTCCCTAGGAGTAGTAGTTAGCCTGCCTGCCCTGACTGCCGTCAGGCAGGCGGCAGGCAGGCAGATAGCAGATAGATAGGTTAGAAGATGAGAAAATATTTTAAAAAATTACCCCGAGAACTAAGAGAGGTTATTAGTCAGGCCTCCCAGGTTTCCCAAGAAACCCGGATGCCGGCATATCTAGTTGGCGGATGCTTACGGGATTTAATTTTGGGGGTTAAGAACCTGGACTTAGATATTGCGATTGAAGGAAACGGCATTATTTTTGCTCAGAATCTGGCGCAAAAACTAAAATCAAGGCTAAAAACTCATGAACGGTTTGGAACGGCTATTTTAATTTTAAGCGATGGGTTAAAAGTGGATATTGCTACTACGCGTCAGGAAAAATATCCTTATTCTGCAGCGCTTCCGGTGGTAAACTCAGGATCATTAAAGGAAGATCTTAAGCGCCGGGATTTTACGATCAATGCCATGGCAGTAAGCATAGCTGTAGATAAGGAGCAAAAAATAATTGATCCTTTTGGCGGTCAAGATGACCTGTCCTCAGGCAGAATTCGTATTTTACATAATTTAAGTTTTAAGGACGATCCCACGCGTATATTAAGGGCGATACGTTTTAGCCAGCGCTTTGATTTTAAGATTGAGCCTAAGACGCTGCTGTTGCTTAAGGAGGCAATAAGTGATGGTTTGTTAGATAAAGTAAATCCCCATAGAATGCACGATGAATTGATATTAATGCTTAAAGAGCAGAATCCATTCAGGCCGATAAAGGAGCTTGACGACTTAGGCGCGTTGTCTTTTATCAGCACTAAACTAAAAATTGGCAAATCCACGCAGGCTTTATTTAAATCTATCTCTAAAGAGATTGCTTGGTTTGTTAAAAATTTTCCTGCGCGCAGACAACTGGATACCTGGTTGGTTTATTTTGCGGCACTCTTGGCACCACTTACTTGGCTTGAGATTAAATTGATTATTTACAGGCTAGGTTTGCGTAAGGGGGAACAAAAGCGGGTTACTAGTTATTACCGGGGGCGGAAAAAACTTATTTCTTCTTTGAGCAAAAAGCAGGTGGCGCCAGAACAGATCTTTTTATTACTTGAACCTTTGAGTTATGAAACGATTATTTTACTTAGTGCTACGACGCCAAATAAAAATTTTAAAAAGTATTTGGCAGATTTTTTTGAGATTTATAATGGTATGCGTCTTTGCATCTCTGGGCATGATCTGGGAGGTTTGGGTGTTTTACCGGGGCCAGAGTATCAAAAGATATTTGCTAAAGTATTAACGGCCAAACTTAACGGCCAGGTAAGGAATCGCCAGACTGAGCTGGCTTTGATCAGGAAGTTAGTGCAGGCAACATAATAGAAACGGAGCGGGAAACGATGTCCAGGCATAAACGTGTTGAAGAGGCGATAAAAAAAGAGGTTAGTCTTATTATCCATGATGAGCTTAAAGATCCACGCATAGGTTTTGTTACGATCACGCGGGTGGAGTTGTCCAGGGACTTAAGAAACGCGAAAATTTTTTATAGCGTTTTGGGTAAAGAGGACTCTTGTAAAAAAACCAAAATCGCTTTAGATTCTGCTTTAGGTTATATCCGTAGCCTGGTTGCTCAAAGGATTAACATGCGTTTTGCCACTGAGCTTATGTTTTGCGAGGATCATTCTACTAAGCATAGTGTCAAGATCCAAGAGGTATTAAACAAGATAAAGGAGACTGATGAGCCTAAATGAAATCTGCAGGAGTATAAAGAAGTATAATAATTTTTTGATTACTGCTCATACCAACCCGGAGGGTGATGCTTTGGGTTCCCAACTGGGGTTTTATAATCTTATCAAAAAGCTAGGTAAGCAGGCAACGATCATGATCGATGATCAATTACCCTATGGCTATGATTTTCTTCCCGGGACCAAGCATATCCGTCGTTTAGGCAGAGAATTTAAATATATTAAATTTGATTGTTTAGTGATCCTGGATTGTACGGATTTAAAACGTACAGGCAGAGTCTATAAGCTCAACCTTGATAATAAGCCGGTATTAAATATCGATCACCATATCAGCAATCAAATTTTTGGCGATGTAAATTGGGTGGATGCACAGGCTTCTTCTTGCTCGGAGATGATTTATAAGCTGCATAAACGATTGCATCTATCGATGGATAAGAATACAGCTTTGGTTTTATATACGGGCATAATGACCGACACAGGATCTTTCCGTTATTCTAATACCTCTAGTTCTACGCTTAAGGCTGCCGCTGAGCTTTTGAAATTTGGAGTTAACGTCGCGCAGGTTTATCGTTATACTTTTGAAAATATTCCGCCGCAAGAGGTAAAATTACTGCTTAAATTTTTGTCAAAAATTAAATTTTTTGGTCAGGGTAGGATTGCCGCTTTTCAGTTTGATCCAGAGTTGGGTGGAGGTAAAAAAACTGGTATTGATTTAGCGGATCAGTGTTTAAGTTTTGGCCGAGCGATTAAAGGAGTCCAGGTAGTAGTATTGTTTAAGTATAGCCCAGGCTTAAAATCTCAGGTCCATGTTAACTTAAGAAGCCAGGGTAGGGTTGATGTAAATAAGATCGCAGCATTTTTCGGAGGGGGAGGGCATAAGACTGCTGCCGGTTGCACTATACTGGGTGGTTTTTTAGTTGTGCGTCGCAAAGTCATTGCTAGAATTTGTCAGGGCTTAAAATAGGTTTTGCGAATATGTAGGATATCGTAAATTGGCTAAATAAAAGATAGCGATGAAAATTATTTATGGGGCAGGAAAGGTCAGGAAGTTGTGCAGGCCGGTGGTAGCCTTAGGGGTTTTTGACGGCCTGCATCTTGGCCACCGCAATATTTTACAGGCCGCAGTTAAAAAAGCAGGCCAAATTAAGGGCACCAGTTTGGTTTTAACTTTTTTCCCGCATCCACAAGGAAAAGAGAGCCTGTATTCCTTGGAACATCGCTTAAGGTTAATTGCTGAGTTGGGGGTAGATGTATGCATTGTAGTGAATTTCAGCCGCAGTTTTGCAAAAATAAGCGCTCAAGATTTTATTGCTAAAATACTGGTTGAAAAAATCAGAGCCAGTTTCGTTTATGTGGGAAGAAATTTTCGTTTTGGTAGTCAAGCTGCCGGTGATTATAGGTTACTGGTTAAAGAGGCAAAGAGGTATAAATTCAGAGTTAAAATTTTTGATGTTGTAAAATCCGGCGGATTGACGATTAGTAGCACTGTCATAAGAAGATTAATTAAAAATTCTAAAATTAAAGAAGCCGGGGAATTGCTTGGCCGCCGGGTAAGTGTTTTAGGAACAGTGATTAGAGGCAGCCGGATGGGTAGGTTATTAGGGTTTCCTACGGCCAATATTAAGGCGCACCATGAGGTTATCCCGCCTGCAGGTATTTACGCGGTGCAAATTGTATTTTCTAAGAAAAAGTATAACGGCGTCTGTTATATCGGTAAAAGGCCTACAATTCATCTTAAAAATAAGGCGATGCGCATAGAAGTACACATATTTGATTTTCATAAAAATATTTATGGAAAGGTGCTTGAGATCCAATTTATAAAATTAATCCGTTTAGATCAAAAATTTGCCAACCTGAAAGATTTATCCGCTCAAATCCAAAAAGATATTATCTCCTGCCGCAAGATTCTTGTTTAAAACGTGGGGACGGTTCTCTTTTTTTATTTGTCATCCCCGCGCAAGCGGGGATCTGTTTTTAGATTTCCACTTTCGTGGGAATGACGTCAGTAAAAAAGAGAACCGTCCCCTTTATTTCCAATGCCACAACCGCTAGGGATTTTGGTTGTTTTATCCACAACTGATTGTACTTGCAGTATTTAGGAAATTTTTTTCTTGACAAAAGGGGTGATTTTATCTATACTTTGTACATAAGTGGATAAAAGTGGAGTAAAGTGGAAGGAAGAAAAAAATGTTCTATGGTGAGTTTGAGCATTCTATAGATCGTAAGGGACGTTTAATATTGCCCGCTAAATTTCGCGAAGTTGCTAAAAATCAATTCATAGAAAAGTTCTTTGTTACGCGGGGTCTGGATAAATGTCTTTTTATGTTTTCTGAAGAGGAGTGGGGTCTTCAGGAAAATAAATTTAAAACTATGTCATTTACTAAGCAGCAGTCGCGTACTTTTAACCGGCTGCTTTTTAGCGGCGCGGTGGGTGTTAGCCCTGATAAGCAGGGCAGGATTCTTCTGCCGCAATATCTAAAAGATTTTGCCGATATTAAAAAAGATGTGATGATCGTTGGTGTTTCTAACCGCATTGAGATTTGGGCAAAAAATTTATGGCATGATTTTTACGCCAACAACCGTCAGTCTTTTGAAGAAATTGCAGAGAAATTAATGGATGTATAAATGTTAGAAGACGCGTTGCATGTACCGGTGATGTTGCAGGAAGTGCTGGATTTTCTAAGGCTGGCGCCCGGTCAGATAATTGTTGATGCTACTCTGGGAACCGGCGGGCATTCAGTCGAGATATTAAAAAGAATTACTCCGAAAGGCAGATTGATTGGGATAGACCGCGATGAAAATTCCTTGGCGATTTGCCGCCAAAGGCTCAGCCAGTTTAAAGATAGCACTGAATTCGTGCATGCTAATTTTGTGGATCTTGATCAAGTTTTGGCCAATCTTGGCATCGAGAAGATCGATGGTATTGTTTTTGATTTAGGTATCTCTAGTTATCAACTGCAGGATGCGCAGAGGGGCTTTAGTTTTCAGGAGGAGGGGCCGCTCGATATGCGTTTGGATAAGAGCAGTTATATATCAGCGTATGATTTAGTAAATAACCTCAATGAAAACGAGATCTCTGCGATGCTTTGGAATTTTGGAGGAGAGCGTTGGCATAATCGTATTGCGCATCTATTAGTCCAGGAACGCAGGAATGAACCGATCGCCACAACCAAACAGTTAGCTAATTTAGTGATGCGGGCTATTCCGCATCGCTACCGCAGGAGTTATTACCGTATTCATCCGGCTACGCGTACTTTTCAAGCCGTACGCATCGCCGTAAATCGAGAATTAGAAATTTTAGAAAGTGCGATTAGGAAAGCTGTTGATATTTTAAGAAAGCAGGCTAGAATATGCGTTATTTCATTTCATTCTTTGGAAGATCGCGCGATTAAACATACATTCCGTGCGCTTAAGGCCGACGGATTAATCGATATTATTACCGCCAAGCCCTTGACCCCGGATCCTAGCGAAATAGAAGTAAATCCTTCTAGTCGCAGTTCTAAATTCAGGGTTGCTGAAAGGATATAAAATTATATGAGGCTGACCAGGTTTTTTTCGATGGTAGTATTTATCACTTCTTTTTCTGTGCTTTATGTTTACCAGCAGAGCGAAATCTTCCGCCTGGCTTACCTGGGCCAGAAGAAGCAAGTTATTTTTACAGAATTGCTGGATAAGAATACCGCATTAAGGTATAATATTAATAAGAGTTCTTCTCTGGTAAATATCGGTGCGCGCATTAGCGGTACCAATGATTTTGGAATGCCGGATAATTACCGTTTTGTTAAGTTTATTTCTTCGCCAGGTGGCTTAAAGCTTGCGGATCAGAGTCAAAGCCGGGAAGGCTTGTTGGCGCGAATTTTTAGTTTAAAGCACGAAGCTCAAGCAAAGACAGTTAACCCCTAATAAAAAGCAAAGGGGACGGTTCTGTTTTTCCGTCGTCTGGCTAGGTTGAAAAATAGAACCGTCCCCTAAATTTCTATGTATATCAGTAACTATCGCCGAAGATGCGAGGCGGTATTTTTGATTTTTTTTCTATTTCTTTTGCTTTGCGTAGGCCGCTTTTTTTTTATTCAGTTCTTCCGTTCGGATTATCTTACCTCAATAGCCAAAAAACAACATAATCAGTTTGTGGAGCTGGAGCCGCGGCGTGGGACAATCTATGACTGCAATCTTAAAGCACAGGCAT
Source organism: Candidatus Omnitrophota bacterium (assembly GCA_030691865.1). Lineage (GTDB taxonomy): Bacteria > Omnitrophota > Gorgyraeia > Gygaellales > Profunditerraquicolaceae > UBA6249. The sequence goes on from JAUYDL010000016.1 coordinate 38,718, forward strand.
TTAATATGTCTATGGATTCCCTTTATGCTGTGCCTAATGTTATTAAAAATAAAGAGGGTGTTATAAATCAATTGCTGCCTATACTTGGCGTAGAGCGCAGCTACCTGCAAGAAAGATTGAGTCGCAAAAAATCATTTATCTGGCTGGCGCGTAAACTTACTCCACAGAAGTCTGAGGCGATCAAGAAGTTGAACATTAAAGGATTAGGATTCCTGAAGGAAACCAAACGTATTTATCCAAATAGTTATTTGGCCAGCCATATTATTGGTTTTAGCGGTATGGATAATATAGGTTTAGAGGGTGTAGAGATGGGTTTTAATAATTACTTAAAAGGAGTCCCCGGTTGGGCGATTTTTTTACGCGATGCGCGGTTGAAAAAACTAGATATTTGGGAAAAGATGGTTTTGCCGCAAGACGGTCTGGATCTGGTTTTGACTATTGATGAGGTTATTCAATACATTGCAGAAAGGGAATTAGATAAGGCTTTTGAGAATTTTCATGCCAAGGGTGCCAGTATTGTGGTGATGGATCCACACACTGGCAGGATCTTGGCTATGGCTAATCGGCCTACTTATGATCTAAATGATCACTCTGATGTCAGTAAGGATTCGATCCGTAATCGGGCAATTTGCGATTTATTTGAGCCCGGCTCAGCGTTTAAAATAGTTACTGCCTCTGCTGCTCTTGAAGAAAAAAAAGTTACTGAAGGTGATGTGTTTTTCTGTGAAAATGGTGCTTACCAGGTAGGGGGCCGTATTCTGCACGATCATAAACCGCACGGCAGGCTTACCTTTAGGGAGGTCATTGAAGAGTCCAGTAATATCGGCACCGTTAAGGTAGCTCAGCTTTTAGGCCCGGATACGCTTTACAAATACGTAAGGGCATTTGGTTTTGGATCAAAATTAGGAATTGATCTTTCCGGAGAGATATCCGGAATGATTAGCCCGCCGCGTCTTTGGTCAAAAACATCCATTACTTCAATACCTATGGGCCAAGAGGTAGGGGTGACTACCTTACAACTAGCCAGTGCAGTTTCCGTAATTGCTAATGGAGGGCAATTAATGAAGCCCTATATTATTGATTCCGTGCGTGATAATCAAGGCCGCATCATAAAACAAAATAAGCCGGTGTTAATCCGTAAGGTTATTTCCGTGGATACGGCGATGCGGATTAAAAAAATCCTTACCGGCGTAATCGAGGAGGGAACGGGGAAATTAGCCAAGGTGCTGGGTTTTAGCGCAGCAGGAAAGACCGGAACTGCCCAGAAACTTGAGCCCAATGGAACCTATTCTCATAATAAGTTTGTTGCTTCTTTTATCGGGTTTTCTCCGGCTGAGGATCCTCAATTAACTATCGTGGTAACCGTGGATGAGCCGCATCCGTATTATTTTGGCGGGGTAGTCGCTGCTCCGGTATTCCAAAAAGTTGCCAGTGATGTTATCCGTTATTTAAAGGGGAATGAAATCCCCTTGGGAGCAATGGCACAGTGAAAATCGCAGGCTTAGAGATTAAGGGTATTGTTTGTAATTCCAAAGAGGTAAAGAAAGGTTTCCTTTTTGTGGCGATTAAAGGTAATTGCCAGAACGGCAATCTTTATATAAAAGAAGCAGCGGCTAAAGGTGCCAGCATCGTTGCCGTGGAGAAAAAGTTGCCGCAGATAAAAATTCCCGCAGAAGTAAAATTGTTGGTAGTAGATGATTGCCGCAAGTTTTTTGCGCAGGCAACGCATAAGTTTTACGGTGCTCCTTCAAATAAAATTAAAGTTGTCGGTATTACCGGAACTAACGGTAAGACCACTATTTCATATTTGATTGAGGGGATGGCTAAAGAATCCGGTGATGACTGCGGGGTGATCGGTACGATTAATTACCGTTTTAAAGGTAGAATTATCGTCGCTAAAAATACTACTCCCGGCCCCGGACAGTTGCAAGGGTTGCTTAGGAAGATGCATATGCAGAAAATTAAATATTGCGCGATGGAAGTTTCCTCCCATGCTTTAGATCAAGAGAGGGTGGCAGGAATTGATTTTAGCCACGCTATTTTTACCAATCTTACTCAAGATCATCTAGATTATCACAAAACAGAAGAAAATTATTTTTTAGCAAAAGCTAAACTTTTTTGCGCTTTACCGCCAACCGCCAGGGCGATTATTAATAACGACGATAAGTACGCCAACCGGATTAAGCGGTTAACTAAAGCTAGGATATTGACTTATGGAATAAAGAATAAATCTAACGTAATGGCTAAAAAGATTAATTTTGGAATGCACTCAACGGAATTTTCTTTGGTTGCTCCGGGTATAAATATCAGGATTAAAACAAAGCTGGTAGGCCGTTACAATATATATAATATTCTGGCAGCGGTTAGTTGGGGGATAAGCGAAAAACTGCCCATACTGGATATTAAATCCGCGATTGAGAAATTTAAAAATGTTCCCGGCAGGCTCCAAAGAGTTAATTGTTCAGGTGGATTTAGTATCTTTGTCGATTATGCGCATACTCCGGATGCACTCTTTAACGTGATCAGCGCTTTAAGGCCGCTGGTTAAAGGAAAAATTATTGTAATCTTTGGTTGTGGAGGAGACCGGGATAAACTTAAACGGCCGCAGATGGGCAAAGTGGTTACAGAGTTAGCCGACTATGCGGTCATTACCAGTGATAATCCCCGCTCTGAGAATCCGGCCCAGATTATTAAGGATATTGCCCAAGGTATACAGAAAAGTAATTATTGTTTAGTCCCGGGGCGTTACCGGGCTATACGCAAAGGGTTATCCTTAATAAATAAGGGGGATTGCTTGCTGATTGCCGGCAAAGGCCATGAAAATTTTCAGATATTAAAAAATAAAGTATTGAAATTTAACGATCGAAAGGTAGTGCGTAAGTGTTTAGAGTTAATGAGATAATTCAAGCGACCAAAGGTCTGCTTATTCAAGGCAGCCTTGCGGATAAAATAACTGGTATTTCTACTGATTCCAGAAGATCAAAACCGCTGGAGGCATTCCTGGCTTTACGGGGAAAGAATTTTGACGGTCATGATTTTGTTGCTGAATCTATAAAAGCAAAGGTTAGTTGCATAATTGTAGAAAGAAAGCCTGAGTTTTTAATCCCTGCGGATCTGGCGGTGATTAAAGTTAAAGATACCGTTTTGGCTTTAGGAGATATCGCCCGTTTCCAGAGACAAAAAATTAATCTGCCGGTTATTGCAGTCACCGGTTCCAATGGCAAGACTACTACTAAAGAGATGATTGCCTGGGTATTATCGGCTAATGCCAATGTGCTTAAAAATGAGGGAACCAAAAATAATCAGATTGGCCTTCCGCAAACATTAATTCAACTTACAAAAAGTGATAGTTTTGCCGTGGTGGAGATAGGCAGTAATCATTTTGGAGAGGTGGATTATCTGGCTAAAATAGCCAGGCCCAATATTGGCGTAATTACTAATATCGGCCTCAGCCACCTTAAGTTTTTAGGTGATTTAAAAGGGGTGGCCAAAGAAAAAACTGCTTTACTGGATAATTTAGCAAAACCCGCGATTGCCCTGCTTAATGCCGACGATAAATCATTTAAAGGTTTAATCAAGGACAAGATTAAAGGCCAACAAATATTCAGTTATGGTATTAATGAAAAAAGTGATTTTTGCGCCTCTTCCATTAAGTTAAAAAACGCAAAGGTAGAATTCAAGGTTAACTCTAAATTTAATTTTGAATTATCGACATTAGGAGATTATAATATCTATAATGCTTTGGCCGCTACAGCCGTTGGCCGCATACTAGGATTGGGTTATCCTGAGATGCGTGCAAGATTAGCCACATTTAAATTTCCTAAAGGCAGGTTTAACTTGGTTGAATTTAGGGGCTTAAGGTTTATTGATGATACCTATAATTCCAACCCGTTTTCTTTAAACGCGGCCCTGGCAGCTTTAGGCGCGGCCAACTGTAAAGGTAGAAAGATTTTGATTATGGGTGATATGCTGGAGCTGGGTAAACAAAAAGAGTTATTGCATAGGCAAATCGCTTGGAGTATAACTAATACCTGTGATCTGTTGATTACGGTAGGTAGTTTAGCCCGGATTACTGCTGGGGCCGCCAGGGAGAATGGTTTGCAGGCTAAGCATATATTTTGTTGCGCCAATGCCCTCCAGGCCAGGGATTTATTATTTAAGAAGATATTTCCGAAAGCTAATGATTTGATTCTGGTAAAAGGTTCTCGGTCGATGAAAATGGAAGAGGTTTTAGGAGTTTAATGCTTTACCATCTGCTTTATCCCCTTAGGGATTTTATTTCTGTTTTTAATGTATTTCGCTACATTACCTTCCGCGCGGCCATGGCGGCTTTAACTGCCTTCCTGCTTAGCCTGATTTTTGGCCCCTTGTTAATTAATAAACTAAAAGCCCTTAAAGTCACAGAGAAAATAAATAAAGCCGATAGCCAGAAGCTGGATGATTTGCACCACCATAAGCAAAGTACTCCGACGATGGGTGGGATTCTCATCCTGGGCGCGGTGATAATTTCAACGCTGCTCTGGGCGGATATTACGCATCGATGTATTTGGATTGTTTTATTCAGTACGGTTTGGCTGGGTTTAACCGGTTTTGCCGATGATTATTTAAAGCAGATAAAAAAGAAGGCCAGCGGATTATCCCCTAAGGTAAAACTTGCCAGCCAGATTATTCTGGGCCTGATCTTAGGAGCGATTCTCATTTATAGCCGGTATAATGTTAATCTTGAAATTCCTTTCTTAAAAGGGGTTAATTTTGATTTAGATGGTTTATATATTTTGTTTGTAATCCTGGTGATCGCCGGTTCATCAAACGCTGTAAATCTTACGGATGGTTTAGACGGGCTAGCCATCGGTATTGTAGTCATGGTGGCGATTGCTTTTAGTATACTTTGCTATGTTTCCGGTAATATTAATCTAAGTCATTATCTTCTTATTCCTTATATTAAAGGCAGCGGGGAGTTGACTATTTTTTGCTCTAGTATTATTGGGGCTGGCCTGGGGTTCTTATGGTTTAACTGTTATCCGGCCACAATTTTTATGGGAGATGTTGGTTCGCTGGCTCTGGGTGGGGCGATCGGAACAGTAGCCTTATTAATTAAAAAAGAGATGTTGCTTATAATTGTGGGCGGGATATTTGTTTTGGAGGCACTTTCAGTTATTCTGCAGGTAGGAACTTACAAACTGACCAAAAAACGTATTTTTAAGATTGCCCCCCTGCACCACCATTTCCAGTTTTTGGATTGGCCTGAGAATAAAGTAATTGTCAGGTTTTGGATTATTGCGGGTCTACTTGCCCTGTTTACCCTGGTTACCTTAAAGATCAGGTAAGCTATTCATGCGCAACAGCGAATACTTTAAAAATAAAAAAGTTACCATTGTCGGTTTGGCGCGTTCCGGAGTTGCCTGCGCTAATCTCTTGCATAGACTAGGCGCCATTGTCAGCGTTACCGATATTAAGGATGATCCGCAAAGCCATCAAGCTTGCACTAAACTCTGTTCGAGTGAAATTAAGGTGGAGTTAGGCAAGCACAGCCAAGATTTGATTAAGCAGGCGGATTTAGTAGTAATTTCTCCCGGTGTGCCGTTGAATTCTTTGTGCGTTAACTGGGCCAAGGAATTTAATAAATTACTGATTAGTGAAATTGAGGTAGCCAGTATTCTGTGTCCGGCGCAGATTATTGCGGTAACCGGATCAAACGGAAAAACCACGGTTACCACCTTAATCGGTAAAGTCCTGGCCGCGGCGGGAAAGAAAGTTTTTGTCTGCGGTAATATCGGGAATCCATTTTGCGGTGAAGTGGAGAAGATGCGGGAGGGTGATTTTGTGGTTTTAGAAGTAAGCTCATTTCAGCTTGAGACGATCAAAGATTTCAAACCTAAGATTGCGGTTATTTTGAACCTGACCCCGAATCATCTGGATCGCTATAATAATATACAGGAATATTTAGATGCGAAAAAGCGTATTTTTATGAATCAGGATCGAGCGGACTTCCTGGTTTTAAATGCCGTTGACCCTCTTCTAAGTGCCGCTGCTTCTGGCGCTAAGTCAAAAGTTATTTTATTTACTAGGGAAGGGGAGTTAAACCCTAATCAAAGCGCGGTGATTGCGGTGGGCAGAATATTAGGGGTGGAATTGAGGCAGATGCAGAAAGTTTTCCAGGAGTTTAAAGGGATTCAACACCGCCTGGAGGAGGTAGCAGAGATAAACGGGGTAAAATTTATTAATGACTCCAAAGCAACGACTGCGGATTCGGCTATTTGGGCGATAAGCAATATTACTTCACCGATAATTCTTATTGCGGGAGGCAGGCATAAAGGAATTGATTACCGGGTAATTCTTGATGCGGCTAGAGACAAAGTTAAACAGGCGTTTTTGATCGGAGAGGCCAAAGATATAATTGCCTCCGATCTTAATGGAGGAGGTTTTTCAATAGATAAGGTGGATACTCTAAAGGAAGCGGTAACTAAAGCCTATTTATCGGCCAGGCCGGGGTATTGTGTGTTGTTATCTCCGATGTGTTCAAGCTATGATATGTTTACGGATTATGAAGAACGGGGCAGGGCCTTTAAAAAGATTGTTTTGGATTTAGTCGGAGAGGTTAAACCTCATGGTTAGAAAAACGCGTATTAATCTGCTTACGATATCAGTTGTGCTGGTTTGTATCGGTATCGTAATGATCTATAGCTCTTCCAGCATTTATGCCTGGGAGAGCTACCATGATAGTTTTTATTTCTTAAAGAGGCATTTATTTTTTTTAGCTGTAGGGGTATTACTTGCTTTTTTGGCGATGGTTATCGATTACCGTCTGTTTAGAAAATATGCTCACTGGCTGATTTGGATTGCTCTAATTTTGCTGGTTTTAGTGCTTATCCCCGGAGTAGGCAGAGAGGTTTCCGGAGCCCGGCGCTGGTTTAGATTTAAATTTATCAGTTTTCAGCCGTCAGAGTTTGCTAATTTGGCACTGATTATTTACATTGCTGATTTTATTTCTCGTAAAGAAGATAAGGTCAAAATGCTGGTGGCTGGCTTTATACCTGCGATGTGTATGTTGGGGGCAGTGGCTTTACTCGTACTTTTGCAGCCGGATTTAGGCACGATTATTGCTTTAAGCAGCGTAGTTTTAATAATGCTTTTTGTAGCCGGGGCCAGAGGCAGATATATTTTAAGTTTGATACTTTGTAGTTTACCAGCGCTTTATTTTTTAGTTTTTAGCGTGCCTTATCGCCGGGCTAGAATTTTAGCTTTTTTAAATCCGTGGTTTGATCCTCAGGGGACGGGTTTTCAGATTATTCAATCGCAGATTGCTATCGGTTCAGGAGGGTTATTTGGAAGGGGGCTGGGGCATTCCCAGCAAAAACTTTTTTATCTTCCGGCAGCGCATACAGATTTTATTTTTTCCATTATAGGGGAAGAGCTGGGTTTGCTTGGCACCTTGGGTGTAATTGTGTTGTTTATGATTTTTATTCAGCAGGGCCTTAAAATCATTAAGAATGCCCAAGACAGGTTCGGATATTTTCTTGCTCTGGGGTTAATTTTAATGATCTCTCTTAAGGCGATTATCAATATCGGGGTTTCTTGCGGAGTTTTTCCTACCAAGGGCTTACCGCTGCCGTTTATCAGCTATGGCGGTTCTTCGTTAATCTTTGATATGGTCAGCCTGGGTATTTTGATTAATATTGCCCGTTGCGGGGAGTATCCTTAAGATGCGCGTTTTGATCGTTACCGGCTCCAGCGGCGGCCATATTTTTCCGGCTATTGCTCTTTCGGACTCATTAAAGAATTCTGGGCAAGAGGTGCTTTTGGTTTTACCGCAAAAAAGCCGCAAGGATAAAATACCTATTGCGCCGGGACAAATAAAGTATATACCTGCGGCTGTTTTAAATTTTAATTTAAGCAGCAAAAATATACTTGGCCTTTGGTTTTTTTTATGGGGCGCTTGGGAGTCTCTCCGTATCATTATAAAATTTAAACCGGATGTGGTTGTAGGATTTGGCAGCTTAAATACGCTTGCTTTAATATTTTGGGCTTGGTTATTCAGGATAAAAACCATCATTCATGAACAGAATGTTATTTGCGGCAGGGCAAATAGATTATTGGCCAAGCTGGTAGATAGGGTAGCGGTATCTTTTAGCCAAACCCGCGACGGCTTAAATATCGCTGGCGAAAAAATTGTTTTAACCGGTAATCCTCTGCGTAGGGATTTGGTGCGCCTCGATAAAAAAGAGGCACTGGATTTTTTTAAGTTTAAAGAAGGAAAATTTACCATTTTAATTACGGGTGGTAGCCAGGGGTCGCATAGATTAAATGCTGTTTGCCTTGAGGTGTTATCTGCTCATCAAAAGAAGGATGATTTGCAGGTGATTCATATCTCTGGAACGCAGGATTTTAGCTGGCTGGCAGCCGGGTATGCTTCTTCGACGTTGACTTATAAGCTTTTTGATTTCCTTTCCCAGATGCAATATGCTTATAGCCTAGCCGACCTGATAATCTGTCGGGCCGGAGCTACCACTATTGCGGAGTTACAAAAATTTAGAATTCCGGCGATACTGATTCCTTATCCTTTTGTTTATGCGCATCAGTTGGCTAATGCTCAGGTACTGGAGAATCTTAAAGCTGCCCTGATTATTCATGATCAGGAATTGACGCCAGATAAATTAAGAGGTAAATTTACGGAACTTTTAGCAGATCCTCAGAAGCTAGAATCTATGCGTCAGGCGTATACGCAGCTTCAAGTTTTCGACGCGACACAGTTACTGGCTAAAGAGGTTTTAACTTCTGGTTGTAAGGGGTGTTATGTCTAAATTAATGCGCCGAGCTGGATGGTTGCCCATAATTTTATTTCTGCCGTTAGTCATTTTTGCGCAGGATCAAGCCTGGCAGGTAGTAAAAAGCACGCATTTTAATATTTTTTATAAAAATGCTCCGGAAGATGTGCTTAATGAATTAACTCAGAAGGCCGAGGAGTGCTATGATTCCATTGCCGATGAGTTAGGTTTTAACCGTTTTAATTTCTGGACTTGGGATAACCGGGCAAAAATTTATCTGTTTGATAATCAAGATGAATATATAAAAGCCACACAAAGCTTTGATTGGTCAGGGGGTCAGGTAAGAATCAGCGCTAAGCTAATCCAGAGTTATGTCGGAGCTCCGGGATTTTTGCATAATATTTTTCCGCATGAATTAGCGCATATCATTTTTATTGAGATGGTGGGTTTTAATAATCCGGCTGTGCCTCTCTGGCTCCAGGAAGGTGTGGCTACTTACCAGGAAAAAGATATCCATTCGATTAAAGCGGTCCTGGCGGATAAGATAAGGCAAGGTGGTTATCTTAACCTTGATGCTTTAAGCAGGTTTGCAGTAAAGGGTTCAAGTGATGAGCAAGTAAAGTTGTTTTACGCAGAATCTTATAGTTTGGTAAAATATTTAATCGCAGAATTCGGCAAGGAAAAATTTGTGCTTTTTTGTCAGAATCTGCGGGATAACCGGAATTTGGCTGACGCTTTAAGGAGAACGTATTCTTTTAGCAGTTTAGATGATTTTGAGGATTCCTGGAAAAAATATATATTAGCATGAAGAAATATTATCATTTTATCGGGATCGGCGGTATCGGAATGAGCGGTATCGCGCAGCTACTGCTTAAAAGCGGATTCAAAGTAAGTGGTTCGGATTTAAAAGAAAATCGTATTACACAGCAGCTGGAGGATATGGGGGCAAAGATTTTTTTGGGACATAACGCACAAAATATAACTTCACAGGATGTGGTGGTTTATTCCTCGGCAATCGGGCAGGATAATTGTGAGTTACGCCAGGCTAGAAGTTTAGGCATACCCCTGATTAAAAGAGCAGCGGCTTTAGCCGAACTGATGCAGGATAAAACTGTAATCACCATTGCCGGTAGCCATGGTAAGACTACTACTACCTCTTTAATTTCCTACATGTTGATGGAAGCAGGGCTAAGTCCTACGGTAGCTATTGGGGGCATCCTGAATAATATCCAGGCCAATGCCTATTTAGGAAGTGGCCAGTTTTTTGTCGCGGAAGCCGATGAATCTGACGGGTCATTCTTAAGTTATGAGCCGAAGTATTCCATCATTACTAACATTGACCAGGAGCATCTGGATTATTATCATAATTTTAGCAATGAATTAGATGCTTTTGGTCTTTTTATTAAGCGTACTCAGGCAGGAGGTTGTGTTTTTGCCTGCTCCGACGACCCTAATCTCTTAAATATAATGCGTCTCTATGAGGGCAAGCGCGTATTTTTTGGTTTAGACGCTTTAGCGGATATTTATGCCAAGAACATCGTATTTAACGGGCTGCTTTCAGATTTTGATTGTTGGTTTAAAGATAAATTTATTTCGCGTTTTCATTTGACTCTGGGGGGAAGGCATAATATTTTAAATGCCTTGGCGGTAATCGGCCTGGGTTTAGAGTTAGGTATTGATTTAAAGCGTATGCGTAGTAGTTTAGAGGGGTATAAAGGCGCCGGCCGCAGATTAGAGATTAAATTCCGGAGTGATAAATATCTAGTCATTGATGACTATGCTCATCATCCTTCGGAAATAAAAGCTACTCTGGCAGCAGTAGTTAATTTGAAAGTTAAACGAAAAATCGTGGTGTTTCAGCCGCATCGTTATACCCGCACGCAGTTACTTTTAAATGATTTTGCTAAATCCTTTGCGCAGGCGGATTATCTGATTATTACCGATATCTATGCGGCAAGCGAGCAGCCGATTGAGGGGGTAAACGCCCGGGGGTTGTTAAATAAAATAAAAGAATTTGACCCAAATAAAGAAGTTTTATATCTAGCTAAGGAGAATATCCTGCCTCATATTTTGGGTATGATCAAAGACGGTGATTTGGTGATGACCTTAGGAGCAGGGGATATTGTGAGGGTTAGCGATGCCTTGGTCGGAGAGCTTAAGTAAAAAAATAAAAACTAAAGTTAATTTGGCCGGCTATACGAGTTTTAAAATCGGAGGCCGGGCGGAATATTTTTTCGAGCCGAAAAATCTTAAAGAATTGCAGCAAGTTTTGGTTTCTGCTAAGCAGGCTGGCCTGCGTGTCTTTATCTTGGGAGCCGGCAGCAATATTTTAGTTAGCCAGGCAGGTTTAAGTGGCCTAGTGATCAGGTTAAGTAGTAAGGATTTCAGGAAATGCTCCTGTTTAGGTAGTTGCATCGTGGCCGGGAGTGGTTTAAAATTAAATGCATTGATTTCATTTTCAAAGAAGAAGAATTTAAGCGGTTTGGAATTTCTGGTTGGTATACCCGGGACATTAGGCGGTTGCCTGATGGGCAATGCCGGCGCCTGGGGTAAGTCAATAGGAGAATTGGTAAAGCAAGTAGGTGTTTTAGATTATAATGGAAAACTAAAACTCCTGACAAGCAAACAACTGAAGTTTGCTTATCGAAAATCTAATTTAAATAAATATATTATTATCTGGGCTAAACTTAAAACTCATGCTGCGCAAAAGAAGGTAATTGTGGTAAAGATAAGCCAATACCTCCTGAGGCGTAAGCAATCCCAAGGCAATAACTTGCCTAACGCCGGATGTATTTTTAAGAATCCCGGTCAGGGCTCTGCCGGCAGATTAATCGATATCTGTGGGTTAAAGGGGAAGGCTGAGGGAGGAGCGGTTATCTCTAAACTGCATGCAAATTTTATCTTAAATACCGGAAATGCAAAAAGCAAAGATGTTTTATCGCTCATGGATCTGATGCGAAAGAGGGTAAAGGAAAGATTCAAAATTAACTTAGAGCCTGAGATAAAAATATGGGAATAAAGGATTTTGGCAGAGTCGGCGTTTTAATGGGCGGGCCTTCTTCGGAAAGGGAGATTTCTCTGAAAAGCGGCAAGGCTGTTTTTTCTGCGCTTAAGGAGGCGGGGGTGGAGGCAGTGCCAATTGACATAACTACCGATAATCTCCAAGAAAATATTGCGCTGCTTAAAAGTTACAATTTGGATTGTGCATTTATTGCTTTGCATGGCCGTTTTGGTGAGGATGGCGTAATCCAGGGCATTTTAGAAAAATTAAATCTCCCCTTTACTGCCTCCGGGGTTGAAGCCAGTCAACTGGCTATGAATAAGATCGGTTCACTGGAAATATTTTCGCAAGGTGGATTATACGTACCGAAATCCCAATTTATCGAGAAATCAGCTTACGAGAAGAGTTCTGCTTTTACCAAAAGCGCAGCTTTTACGAATCAGCTTGGATTTCCTCTGGTGGTCAAACCGGCCAATCATGGATCAAGTATCGGGTTATCACTTGTAGAGCGCATACAAGAATTACCGGCGGCAATCCAGCTGGCTTTTAAATTTGACGAGCGTATAATTATACAGGAGTATATATCTGGACGGGAGCTTACCGTAGGCATTTTGGATGAGGTGGCTTTACCGGTAATTGAAATTATCCCAAATAATAAATTTTTTGATTTTGCAGCTAAATACCAAGCAGGTTTAACGCAGTATATTGTCCCTGCGGCTCTAGATCAGGGAGTGACTTTAGAAGTTCAGAAGGTAGCTTTACAGGGGCATAAGCTTTTGGGTTGTTATGGCTGTTCGCGGGTAGATATTATTCTAACTAAAGATGGCTGCCCGTATATTTTAGAGGTTAATAATATACCCGGGATGACCGCAACCAGCCTTTTGCCTAAAGCTGCCAAAATTGTGGGTATTGATTTTAGCCAGCTTTGTCTTAAGTTATTGGAATTAGCATATGAGAAAACAAAAGTTTAATTTACCTATAAAAATTATTAGTTTTTTGGTGATAATTTCACTTGCCATCTCTTTTATTATAGGATATATTTGGAAAGTATTAACTACCGCGGATTTTTTTTCCGTTAAGCAGGTCATCGTCAGGAACTCCGATAATCAATTTGAATACTTAAAAGGTAGGAATATATTCAGTTTAAATTTAAGTAATGAGGCTTGGAGGGCTCATTTAAGATGCCCGGATTGCCGTAAGGTCAGGTTTGCCAGGATCCTGCCTAATTGCATAGTGGTGGATTTTTTAAAACGCAAGCCGGTTGCCTTGGTTAAATTCTATAAGAATTTTGCCATCGATGAGCAGGGGGTGCTTTTTTTACCTAATGAGGCGACTGAGGAGTTAGAGTTACCTGTAATTTATGGCTTAGAAACTAAGATATTTGCTCCTAAACCGGGAATAAGCTATAAGCATTCAGAGCTTGACCTGGCTTTGAGTATTATCCATGAGTTTAAGGCGAATAAAGCCTTTGCAGGGTTCACGTTAAAAAGGATTGATCTGGCTAGCCCGGGGAGCGCTGGATTCTTCATGCTTTTACCCAGGCAAATTGCCAATTACACTTTGCCTGCTCCTGGCGCAAAGTGGCTGGGTTTTGAAGTACGCACCGGAGCAAATAACATCAGGCAAAAGATGATGATTTTAGGGGGCCTGGTGATTCAGGAACGCAAGGAATGGGCCAAGATTAAGTATATTGATCTTAGGTTTAAGGAACCATTAATCAAGTTAAACAATAAGCTTTAATTTTAAAGAATCCTTGCGAGCAACGCGAGCAAGGGTCAAACAATGTTAAATAACAGTTATATCTGCGCTATAGACATAGGTTCGAATAAAATATCTGCGGCACTGGCTTTAATAAGAAAAAATAAAATAAGCAATATTTTTTTTGATTGCTTTTCCTCCCGCGGGGTTAAAGAAGGGGTGATTGTGGATGCCACCGAGCTGGTCATCTGCCTGACTAAAATCCTCAAGAGCCTAAAAAACAAATCCGGATTAAAAATAAAATTTATCCATACTAATTTTTCAGGCAAGGATATCTCAACTAAACACAGCCATGCGATTATTCCTCTTGCCGAGCGTGGCAATAAGGTGATTACTTCCACGGATATCGCGACAGCCAATGAGCAGGCGCGTATTCTTGGCTCCAGCCTAGAGGATGAAATAATCCATGTAATCCCCTCGAGTTATTCCATCGATTCTAAAAGTAACGTGATTAATCCTATTGGTTTATACAGCCACAGATTAGAGGTAGACTTATATTTAGTCTGCGCCAGGCTGGCATCTTTGCAGAGTTTAAGCCGGGTGATTAGCCAAGCCGGATATGAGATTAGGAGCCTTTCTTTTTCGGGGTTGGCCACAAGCCGAGCGGTATTCGGCATAGAAGAAAAACGCGGCATAAGCGTATTTTGCGATTGTGGCAGTGATGTAACGGAACTGCTGATTTTTAAAGATGGCCTTTTGCAGAGTATTCAAATTTTGGCTTTAGGCGGCAATAGCATGACGCAGCAACTCTCAGAGGGTTTAAAAATTAATTTTGAATTGGCAGAGGACATTAAACGTTCTTACGGGATCATCGGCGATATTAACAATATCCAGGAAGATAAAGAAATTTTGGTTAAGAAAGATGAATTTTATAAACCTATAAAACAGCGCGATGTAGCGGCCATGGCTACTAATTCCAGCCGCTTAATTTGTACGCAGATTAAGGAAGTGGTGGAGCCAAAGGTGGCGCTCCATGAAATTGACCACTTTATTATGGTGGGTAAGACTTTATTGACCGACGGATTTATTGAGATGATGGAGAGTGTGATCGGCATGCCGGTGGCTATCGGACGGATTAATAATCCGCAAATAACCTCCTTAGTCAAAGAGAATAGTGATTTATCTGGACAGAAGTATTTGACTTATCTAACCTGCCTGGGGATGATTTGCGAGGACCTCGAGAATAAAGCTGTGGGAAATTTAGCTTTAGTTAAGCCTGCCAAAAACCTCTTAATTAAAACTATAAATCGTTTTAAAGAAGTTTATCAGGAATATTTCTAAAAAATAATGGGGACGGTTCTATTTTTCCGTCGTTTTATTTAGTTGAAAAATAGAACCGTCCCCATTATTCCAATTTTGGGATTTGTGATAAAATATGTTGTAGAGTTTTGGAGTAGATAAAGACCACGGAGGTTAATATGGAGCAAAAATTCAGGGGCATAAAAATCATAGGTATTGCAGATTCAATATTTGGTTGTAGTCTTTCCGTTTTTTTATTGAGTTGTGTTATTTTTGACCTTTTTGGTTCTAAAAAAGGTCCCATGGTTTCTTATATTGCAGAATTGGCGATTTTGGTTGTAGCTTTGTTAATAGGGATTTTACTAATAAAATTAGGTCGTTTGACCTTAAAATTAAATTCTGAAGCGAGAAAAGGCAATATAATACTTTCAGTTTTTGTTATCGTGAGTTTCTTGGGAAGCTTTTTGCAGTATCAAAGCCAAGCAAGTGAATTATTAAAATTGTTCTTTATTATATATTCTATATGGGTAATATTTTATCTTAACTGTCCCAAAGTAAAAGAACAGTTTAAGTAATGCCATAATATTCCACAGGGGCTGGATTTAACCGTTCAGCCTTTTTTATTAGCTGGTCTGGACCCGTGTTTTTCCCAACCCGCGTTTTTCTTTTAATTGACCCTCTTAGGTTATTGTGTATAATATATTAATCTAAGCTATGATTAAAGAGAACATTGAAAAAGTCCGTCAGCAAATCTTGGAAATTTGCGAGAAGGTTAAAACTGATCCTAGCAAAATCACGATACTCTGTGTAGCTAAAGGCAGGAGCGTCCAAGAGATACTAGAAGTAGTCAGCTTAGGGATCAACCATATAGGCGAAAACAGGGTGCAGGAAGCTCTGGAAAAATATAAACAAATTTCTGACGTAAAGTGGCATATGGTCGGGCACTTGCAGTCAAATAAAGTAAGAGATGCTTTAAAAATATTTGATTTGATTCATTCTGTTGATAGTGTTAGTTTAGCGCGCCAAATTAATAAGCAAGCTCATAAAATGAATAAAATTCAGGATATCCTTCTGGAGGTTAAAACTTCTCAGGAGGTAAGGAAGTTTGGATTTAAGCCGGAACTGTTGGCTGAGGTTTGTGAGGAAATTATAAAATTTGATAATGTAAAAATTAAAGGGTTAATGACCATTGCTCCGCTGGTGGATAATGCCAATGAAACCCGGCCATATTTTTCCAAACTTAGGCAGTTGCGTGATCAATTAAATCCTGATTGGTTGCTTTCTATGGGGATGTCCGATGATTTTGAGGTAGCTATAGAAGAAGGCGCCAATATTATAAGATTAGGCAGGGCCATATTTGAAAGACAATGTTTAATTTTTTAAGAAAAAAAATCGGAATTATTGGATTCGGCAATATGGGGCAGGCAATTGCCGAGAGGATTAGTTTAAAGTATGCGGTCTCGGTATTTGAAAAAGATACGGCCAAGACCAAAGGTTTAACTGGCATAGCGGTAGCATCCGATATTTCGCAGTTACTTAAACAAAGCCAGGCAATTATTTTAGCAATTAAACCTCAGGATTTTGAGCCGGTTATGGTGGAAATTAAGGATAACCTGCAAGATAAATTAATTATTTCAATTGCCGCCGGGATTACTACTGAATATATTCAAAAGGTTTTAGGGAAGGTGAGGGTGGTTAGGGTAATGCCGAATTTGGCAGTTAAGGTCGGCCAAAGTACTACTTCTATCTGTAAGGGTGCATTTGCTACCGGCGGGGATATAAAGTTCGTAGCGGGGCTTTTTAAATATTTAGGAACTGTTTTTATTTTTTCCGAAGAGATGATGGATGCTGCAACGGCTATTGCGGGTAGCGGGCCGGCATATATTTTTTATGATATGGAAATCAACAAAGTAGATCCTTTAAAAATTCCGGAAGAATTTATGAATAAATATATTAAGAGGTTAAAGGATGCTGCGATTGAGGTGGGGTTTAATCCTAAAATCGCATCATATTTGTCTATTGATACAGCAGCTTCCAGTGTTGGTCTTTTGGCGCAAACAGGTAATTCTCCCGCTCAGTTGTGCAAGATGATTACTTCGCCCGGTGGGACAACGGAGGCGGCGCTTAAGGTTATAATTAATGGAGGTTCCTGGTCTGAAGCAGCGGTCGCTGCTAAAAAACGCGCTCAGGAATTATCAAAAAAGGAGTAGGTATGTCACGAATTGGAGTTATCGGGGGCAGTGGTTTATATAGTCTTGAAGGGTTAACCCATAAAAAGGAGGTAGTATTAGATACTCCTTTTGGGAAACCTTCTGAAAAATTATCTATCGGTGAATTGTTCGGAAAAGAAATTGTATTTTTACCGCGCCACGGAATAGGGCACCGTATATCTCCAAGCGAAATAAACTATCGTGCCAATATCTTTGCCATGAAGAAGTTAGGAGTCGATAGAATTGTTTCAGTAACTGCATGCGGCAGTTTAAATGAAGAGATGCGCCCGCTCGATTTTGTGGTAGTAGATCAGTATGTTGACCGTACCAACCAGGCAAGAAAAATGACATTTTTTGATAAAGGCATTGTTGCGCATATTTCTTTCTCGCATCCTGTTTGCCTGCAGCTCAGTGGTACTCTTTTTGACGCAGGGTATAGCTCAAGCAAAGATCTGCGTATTAAGATGCATAAGGGCGGCACCTATATTAATATGGAGGGCCCGCAATTTTCAACTCTGGCTGAATCTAATCTTTATCGCAGTTGGGGAATGGATGTAATCGGAATGACGAATATGCCCGAGGCCAGGCTTTGCCGCGAAGCAGAAATCTGTTATGCGACTTTGGCCTGCGTTACCGATTATGATTGCTGGCATCCTGATTTTGAAAAGATAACCGTGGATATGGTGATTAACAATTTGCATAAAAATATTAATAATGCTAAGAAGATTCTACACGGCCTGATAAAAAATCTTCCCGATAAGAGAAATTGCGGTTGTCAGCATGCGCTGAAAAATGCGATTATTACCGATAGAAAACTGATTCCGGCAAAAGTAAAAAAGGACTTAGATATAATTATTGGAAAGTATGTCAAATAATTCCGAATATAAACATACCCTGAATTTACCGAAAACGGATTTTCCGATGAAGGCAGACCTGCCTAGTCGGGAGCCGCTTTTTCTGCAGAGCTGGATAGCTCAAGGCATTTATAAACTCATCAATGCTAATTCCAGCGGTAAACCAAAGTATATTTTACATGACGGCCCACCATATGCTAATGGCGATATTCACATTGGCCATGCTTTGAATAAAACCTTAAAAGATATTATCATAAAATATAAAACCCTGCGCGGCTATTCTTCCGCCTATGTGCCCGGATGGGATTGCCATGGCCTGCCTATTGAGCACCAGCTCTTTAAGGAGTTAAAAACCCATAAGTCTAAGATCTCACGGTTAGATTTTCGTAAGCAGGCATTTGTTTATGCCAGTAAATATGTCTCGACGCAGAAGGAGCAGTTTAAGCGGCTGGGCATCTTTGCCGATTGGGAGAATCCCTATCTTACTTTAAGCCATGATTATGAAGAAAGTATTCTTAATGCTTTGGCTAAACTTAATGAGCAAGGCTATTTGTATCATGGATTAAAACCGGTGAATTGGTGTTTTAAGTGCGAGACGGCCTTGGCAGAAGCAGAGGTAGAGCACCAAGAGCATAGTTCACCATCCATCTATGTAAGATTTAGAATTAAGCCGACTGAAGGTTTTGGCCTTGAAAGTTTTCTGGTTATTTGGACGACTACCCCTTGGACATTGTTGGCCAACGTCGCGGTGGCAATACATCCGGATTTTACCTATCTTTATATTAATACTGAAAAAGGGAATTTGATTGTTGCCAAAGACTTGCTGTCCAGTTTCTTAACTAATAGCGGTATTGCTAAGCACGAAGTTATTAAAGAACTAAAGGGAAAGGATCTGGAGGGGGTGCTTTATACGCATCCTTTTATATCCAGAGAGGGCAGGGTAGTGTTAGCTAATTATGTTTCCGGCCAGGAAGGTACGGGCTTAGTGCATACCGCCCCGGGCCATGGCAATGAAGACCATTTTACCGGGATTAAGTATAAATTAAATATAATTATGCCGGTAGATGCCAGGGGAGTTTTTGATTCTACGGTCGGCCAATTCCAGGGGCTGCATGTTTATGATGCCAATCAGCCTATTCTTGAACAATTAGAAAAAACCGGGGATCTGCTTTTTAATTCTAATATTGTGCATTCATATCCGCATTGTTGGCGTTGTAAGACCCCGGTAATTTTTAGGGCAACCAAGCAGTGGTTTTTGAATATGGAGCATAATGATTTAAGAAATAAATTGCTTTCGATAATTCGCCAAAATGTCAAATGGGTTCCGCCTGCAGGCCAGGAAAGAATTGCCGCCATGGTTTCTTTGCGTCCGGATTGGTGCCTTTCGCGCCAGCGATACTGGGGTGTGCCTATTCCGGCTTTAATCTGCAATGATTGTCAGGAAGAATTTTTATCTACTCAGGTAATCAGGAATTTTGCCGCCTTAACGGCTAAAAGTGGAACAGATTGCTGGTTTCAGCAACCGACGCAAGATTTCCTCGGGGTCGATATAAGCTGTCCGCATTGTAAGGGAAAGAATTTTTCCAAGGGGGTAGATATTTTAGATGTCTGGTTTGATTCCGGGGTCAGCAGCCAGGCAGTACTAAAGGTCAGGAGAGAGTTAGAATTTCCGGCCAGCCTTTATCTTGAAGGCTCAGATCAGCACCGCGGATGGTTTCAATCTTCACTTATCCCCTCGGTGTGTATTGAGGGTAAGGCGCCTTTTAAAAATGTACTCACGCACGGTTTTGTAGTCGATGGAGCGGGCCGTAAGATGTCCAAATCGAGCGGAAACGTAATTTCTCCTTTTGAAATTATTAAGGTTTACGGCGCTGATATTTTAAGAATGTGGGTGGCTTCCAGCGACTATAATGAAGATATCCGGATCTCACCGGTAATTCTAACGCGCCTTTCTGAGGCCTATCGTAAAATTAGAAATACCGTTCGTTTTATCCTAAGTAATTTATATGATTTTGATCCGAATACTCATAAGACTGATCATCAAGATTTTAGAAAAATTGATACCTGGATACTTGGCCGCTTGAATTCATTATCTCTTACGGTGGATAAAGCTTATAATGATTTTGAGTTTTATAAAGCCTATAAGGCAATTTATGATTTCTGCAATGAGGAGCTTTCCATGTATTATCTGGATATGGTAAAGGGGCGATTATATACTTCTTTGGCTTCTTCGCCCCAGAGAAGAGCTGCGCAGACGGTATTATATGAAGTGCTTAGTTGCCTGGTAAGGATCATTTCTCCGATATTGGTTTTTACCGCGGAAGAGATTTGGCAGAATATGCCTAAAGAGAATAAGGATGCCGGTTTGGCCAGTGTGCATCTTTTGAGTTGGCCGTCTCTTTATGCGTTAACGGAACAGGAGCAGGCTGTCGAAGAATTGCTCCAACCAGTTATAGATTTAATTCCTATAGCCGCCAAGGCATTAGAAGAGATGCGTACGAGTGGGGCAATCGGCAGCTCTTTTGATGCGCAAATAAATATATTGACAAAAACACAGGATCGTTATACATTCTTACAAAGCTTCAATATTGAGCTGGGTGAGATTTTCAAAGTTTCACAGGTCAAGGTGACTCTGGATAAGGGTAATTCTGTGGATCTTTCGGTTAAGGTAGAGAAGGCGCAAGGTACTAAATGCCTGCGTTGTTGGAATTATTCATTAGAGGTTGGAAAGAACCAGGCGCACCCTTTGATTTGTGATAATTGTCTGGCGGCAATTGGGGAAAACCAAAGTGAAGAAAAAATTTTCTAAAAGCGATTTGAAGGATTTTAAGAAGATTGTGCTGAGGAAGAAAGAAGAGATACTCAGTGATCTTAAGCATATATCCGATGATACGTTAAGGAAATCACAAAAAGAGGCCTCCGGGGATATCTCCGGTTATACTTATCATATGGCGGATGTCGCTACCGATAATTACGACCGCGAGTTCTCTTTGGGATTAGCTTCCAGTGAGAGAAAATCCCTTTATGAGTTGGATGATGCACTCAAGAGGATAGAAGAAGGGAGTTTCGGTATTTGCGATGATTGCAAGTCTTTTATTACTAAAATTAGATTAAAAGCAGTTCCTTCTGCCCGGTTATGTATCAAATGCCAGCAGAAAAGAGAGAAAAAATAAAAGCTTAAGGTGCTCAATTTATTAGATGATTTTTATCATCGTTTTAAGCGTTATTTTATTGGATCAGGCCACTAAGTTTCTCGCCTTAAGATTTCTGCAACTAAACATCCCGGTTCCGGTAATAAAAAATTTTTTAAATTTGACCCTGGTGCATAATCGCGGGGCAGCCTTTGGTTTTTTTCAGAATCAGCTGCTTTTGTTTGTGTTGGTTTCGCTTTTTGCGATTGGGCTTATTCTCTACAATTTAAAAACAAATTCAATCATTTTAAAACTATCTTTAAGCCTGATTTTAGGCGGCTCAATAGGCAATCTTATTGACCGTCTGCGTTTTGGTTTTGTGATTGATTTTTTGGATCTGCGTATCTGGCCGGTTTTTAATATTGCGGATTCGGTGATCACCATAGCTGCGCTGGTATTAAGCTGGGAGTTATTATT
Source organism: Candidatus Omnitrophota bacterium (assembly GCA_030691865.1). GTDB lineage: Bacteria > Omnitrophota > Gorgyraeia > Gygaellales > Profunditerraquicolaceae > UBA6249. Next base: position 60,153 of record JAUYDL010000016.1, read on the forward strand.
TAATAAAAATGCTGCCTGAAATTTTCCGTATAGGGAGTTTTACGATCTATTCTTATGGTTTGATGCTGGTTTTGGCCTTTTTTGCTTGTACCTATTTAGCTACTTTACAAGCAAAAAAGGAGCAAATGGATGGCGAGGGAATATTTAATCTTTGTTTCTATGTTTTTATTTTTGGTATAATCGGTTCTCGGATATTTTATGTGCTGATTAATGCTCGCTTTTATCTGCATAATCCCCTGGAGATCATTATGCTGCAGCACGGAGGCATGGCCTGGTTCGGTGGTTTAATTTTTGGCGCTAGCGGAGCAATTCTGTTTATTAAGAAGCATAAAATGAATTTGCTTAGGAGTTTAGATTTACTGGCTCCTTTTATTGCCTTAGGTCAGGCGATTGGCAGGATAGGATGTCTTTTAAACGGCTGTTGTTTTGGCCGGGAATCTGAGTTTGGGTTATATTTTAAAGTCTTTGATCAGATTTTAATACCTACTCAGCTGTATTCTTCGTTGCTTTTGCTTTTAATCTTCATTACTTTAAGATTTAAACAAGATGCCAAACATCTACCGGGTGAGATTCTCTGCAGTTATTTTTTTCTTTATTCACTAAAGCGTTTTTTTATTGAATTCTTGCGTAACGATAGCCCCAAGATGTTCTATGGGTTAACTCTTTTTCAGATTTTGAGTCTGGTGATGTTTTTTCTCTCTCTGGGCATGTTTATCAAGTTATTCGTGATCAAGAAAAAATAACGGGGACGGTTCTAAAAAATAGAACCGTCCCCTTGATTCTATGGGAATAGACCATGGAAGACTCTCGTTCGATTCGCTCACGAGGATTTTACTGGATGAAACTTAATGGAAGAATTATTATTACAAGTTAAAGCCGAAGAGGCTAAAATGCGTTTGGATTTGCTCTTGACGGATTATTCCCTGCGTAATAATTTAGGCCTATCGCGTACAAATATTCAGAAGCTTATCCATGAAGGAAAAGTTTTTTTAAACTCCCGGATAGTTAATAAGCCGCACCATAAGTTAAATCCAAATGATGCGCTGCAGGTTTTTCTCCCGGAGAAAGAAAAAACAGAATTTTTACCGGAGCAGATATCTCTGGATATTGTTTATGAGGATAAAGACATACTCCTGATTAATAAGCAGGCGGGCTTAGTGGTACATCCGGCTCCGGGCAATCGGGCGCATACTTTAGTTAATGCTTTGTTGGGCCGCTCTACGGAACTCTCCGATATAAATAAAAATCGTCCTGGAATTGTGCATCGCCTAGACAAAGAAACTAGCGGGCTTCTAGTGATTGCTAAAAACAATGCCAGCCACTTAAAATTAGTTAAACAGTTTGCCCAGCACAGTATCCAGCGTAAATATATTGCTATTGTTTGCGGCCGGGTGGAGTTTGACGAGGATGTGATTGAGGCTCCGATTGGCCGGCATCCTCTAAAGCGAAAAAATATGGCAGTTTCATTTACGCAAAATACCAAATATGCCAAGACTTCTTATAAAACATTAAAGCGTTCCAAGGATTTTAGCCTCCTGGAACTGGCGCCTTTTACCGGCAGGACGCATCAACTCCGGGTGCATTTGGCTTACTTAGGATATCCGATACTTGGTGATGCTAAGTATGGAAAGAGGGATAATTTTTCCCGCCTGGCTTTACATGCCCAAGAGATCGGCTTTATCCATCCTTCCACAGGTAAGTTTATGCATTTCACCAGTAAGATTCCTTTAGAATTTCAGGAGTTTATTAAGAAAAACTTATAAACTGTGAGGGAAGATCCTTACGGCTATACGCTTCGAAAATTTGTTCCAAATTTTCTCGCAGCCGTAAGGATTAGTTCGGTCAGATAACTTACGTCGCGCTTTCAGCGCTTCCGTAAGTTATGCCCTCACTAAATTTCTCTTGATTTTTACCTAACTAATGTTATATTAATGATTAATAAACTTAATAAAACTATAAAAGGAGGCAAAATGTATCGCAAAGGCTCAATCCTATTACCTGTCCTAATTGGATTATTTATTATTTCATTATTAGCTGCTGCGGGAGTATTTTATTTGTATCAAAAGGAGCACGCGCAAAATGTCAAGCTTCAGGGGCAGATTGTTGAACTGGAGAATCGTCAGCGCCTTACCGCCAGCCAACTTGAAGAATCCAAAAAGATAGCTACAGATCTTGCGTTAAAATTACAAGAAGCTAAAAGTAAGATGGATTCTTTATCCGGCGAGTTGGCTGCGGAAAAATTAGCACATGCCGAAACATCAAATAAATTAGAACAGTTTAAGACGGATCTTTCCAAGCAGAAATCTTTGCGGGAGGATCTTGAGAACCGGCTTAATCAGGTTCAAGACGATGGCAAGCAAATTAAAGAACAAATAAAAATTATGCAACAGCAGAAAGTCGCGTTGGAGGAAAAAATTAAGGATCTAGAGACTGGCGCAGGTGGCGTAGAATTGGGTAAGGTTGTCGTTAATCCTGAGCTGCTCCCGCCGGCTAATGATCTTGCTTTGGTTCAACCTAAAATTGTGGATAAGCAAATTAACGCGTCGGACGCTAAAGCCCTAAAGGTTACGACAAAAGATCAGCCTCGTTTGGTTAAGGGCCAAGAAGGTAATGTGATGGTTGTA
>JAUYDL010000025.1 GCA_030691865.1 Candidatus Omnitrophota bacterium
TCCCGGGGATGCGCCTGGGTTTTTTGTTAGGAGCCCCGGAACTCGTGGCGCACCTGTCCGGGGAGCAGGAGCCCTGGTCGGTGAACACCATGGCCCAGGCCATGGGGCGGGCCTGCCTGGCCGATCTTGAGTATATAAGCCAGACCCGGATCCTGATCAAACGTGAGCGGGAATTCCTCTTGCACCGACTGGCGGCGCTGCCGGGGCTCACCTCGTTTCCCAGCGTGGTGAATTATCTCCTGGTGAAACTCACCCGGCCGGGGATAACCGCGGCCACATTGCGGGAGCAGATGCTGGCCCATCGCATCGTGATCCGGGACGCCAGCAATTTTAGGGGGGTGGATGAGCGTTTCTTCCGCATTGCGGTGCGGGGCCGTAAGGAGAATGAGCGGCTGCTTAAGGCCCTGGAGCAGTGCCTGAACTATTGAGGGAGGGGGCCAGGGGCTTTTCATAAGTGCCCCCAACCCCTATGAAAGACTGGCGCAAAAGGTTTTTTCCCACAAAATGCAATGTAACATCCATAATGCCAGTGGCACAGGCTTCCAGCCTGTGGGCTAAGCTTGAGACAACCACTACTATTTCCACAGGCCAGAGGCCTGTGCCACTAAACTGAACCCGGAGTGAATCATGGGCCTGGCCCTGCCTTTTCTTCTGGCTTATCTGCTGGATCTCCTGCTGGGGGATCCCCCCGGCTGGCCTCATCCGGTGCGGCTTTTGGGCAGCATCATTCAGTACTGGGAGTCGGTGCTCTACCGGGCCCGGGTGGGGGCCGGGGCGCTGTTCTGGCTGGCGGTCATGGGCACCACCCTGGTCCTCATTGTCGGGGTGCTGGGGGTGGCGGCGTTGCTGCCGCCCTGGGGCGGGATTGCGGTCCTCACGTACTTCCTGTATACCGGCCTGGCCACCCGCAGCCTGCACCAGGAGAGCCTCAAGGTGGAGGCGGCCCTGGTCAAGGGCGACCTGGACGGGGCCCGGGCGAGCCTTTCCATGATCGTGGGCCGGGAAACCTCGCACTTATCCCTGGAAGATATGCGGCGGGCCGTGATTGAGACGGTGGCGGAGAACCTGGCCGACGGGGTGGTGGCCCCCATGTTCTTTACCCTCATGCTGGGCCTGCCGGGGCTGTTCTTTTACAAGGCCGCCAACACCATGGACAGCATGGTGGGCTACAAAAACTACTGGTATGCCCAGTTCGGCAAGGTGGCGGCCCGGGCCGACGACGTCCTCAACTTCATCCCGGCCCGCCTTACGGCCCTGCTCATGATTCCCGCGGCCGCCGCGCTCGGCCTGGATTGGCGGGGGGCCTGGCGCATCCTCCGGCGGGACCGATGCAAAGCTGCCAGCCCCAACGCCGGCTGTCCCGAAGCCGCCATGGCCGGGGCCCTGGGGGTGCGCCTGGG
>JAUYDL010000001.1 GCA_030691865.1 Candidatus Omnitrophota bacterium
AAAAGCAGGCTCTTCTCTCTAACCGAAAGCGCCGGAACATTCTCGGCTGCTCTTTTATTCACAGAACCGACGATCTCTTCTTTAAGTATTCTAACCCGCTCTTCTCTTTCGTCAGTATTAGTAACCATCCCAGATAGCCTATTATTTGCTTAAGACTTTTTCCAAAACCGGAAATACAGTACAAACCAACCAGCAATGGCAGTCACCGTCTTTAATAAAACTCCTCATGTGCTGGGCTCTTTCCGAGTTCCAGAGATTATCAAATCTTTGGTCCCGGATATTGCCGATAGAACTGCCTTTATGTCCCGGACAGAAGTAACAGTCTCCATAAGGATTAAACATGGCAAACTTGGAGCCGGCAACACATTTTTTAAAGAACCGCTGAGGGTTAGTCTGATACTTAACCAGATGCGACCAATAGTAGAGCTGCGAAATTAAATATTTATCTTTAATCTTATCCAGGGAAGCGATACTGCCACCCTGGCCAATTTTGACGATAATTCCCTGGATTATTTGCATGACTTCTTTATTCACGCGATCCAGATCTCGAGGTGTCCAGATAAACTCCTCCCTGGCCTGCTTAGGAACGACAAACTGGGCAAAAAAATCAAGCCCTTCACTATCGGCAAATTGTTTAGCCGGAACCAATTGATCTACATTGTAGGGAGTCAGGGTAAAAGTTACAGAAAGCTTAACCTGTGGCAATTCTTTTTTACAATGTTTGATAGTTTCATACAGGCCCGCAAACGCCCCTTCAATCCCCCGGATTTTATCATGTTCTTTACCAATACCGTCAAGGGAACTACCCAGCCATAGAGATTGGGGTTGGAACCTATTCAAAACATCTTTGGTTTTGTTCAAGATCGCTTCGGTGTTTATGCCATTGGTAAGTATCCCGATAGAACTATGGGGCAGCTGTTTGCTGAAAAACCCGCAAAGATCCACTATGTCGTTTCTTAGAAACGGCTCTCCGCCGGAGAGAACCACAACTTTGGGCTTTTGCAGCAGGCGGGATTCTCCGACAAAAGATTTAATTTCATCTAAAGAGAGTTCATGATTGGCTTGAGGCGTTCTTTTATTATAATCCCAAAGATCGCACATAATGCATTTGCTATTACAATTGTAGGTCAGCTCTATATGCAGCTCTTCTGGCCCGGATTCCGGCCCTGCTATGTCATCACCTAACTGCTCAATCTTGCGCTCGATCAAATTATTAATTTTATCTACAGCTTTATCAGTTAAATAAAAATTCGGATTATCATATCCGGTATCAAAAAGCAGGCTTTTATATACCGTATCCAATTTAGCCGTGCTTTTGAACCAACTATATTTATGCTCTACCAGGCGCCTGGCATTCGTGATGAGATTAGCCCTTAATTCCTCATCCTTAAGCAGCCTGATCACCTGCCTGGCGAATTCTTTGGGAGTATCGGCAATCAGAATTTCTTCTCCGGGACAAGCATCAATCCCGCTTGAGCCGACGGTCGTCGAAACTACCGGTACACCGCTGGCCATGGCCTCCAGAACCTTGCCTTTAATGCCTGCGCTGACGCGGATGCTATTTACAAATACCGAGGCATCAAGCAGGTAGGGTTTGACATCTTGGACTTGACCGACTAAAACCACATTTTCCTCCTGAGTCAGGTTCTCGACATTTGCCGTAGGATTGGAACCAACCATCAACAGCTCTACATCTGGTATATCTTTTCTAATCAAGGGGAAAATTTTCTTTACAAAATAAACAACGGCATCCTCGTTCGGATAATGGCGATAATGCCCCACAAATATCAGTTTCTTTGATTTACGGATATTATTTTCGGATGAAAAATGTTTCAAATCTACGCCAGTAGGTACCAAAGTAATATTACTTTTAGGGAAAAATCTCCGTAAGACATATTCATCCTCTTTAGATAAAGTAATAACCCTATCGAGCTTCTTAAATTGGGTATTATGGAAATAGATCCTTTTCAAATTATCAAGCAGCGGCCAGAAAAATTGGTTATCTTTTTTGTAATAAGATTTCCCCAACGAAAGGAAGCTGGTATCATGCTCGGTATAAACAATCGGCAGGCACCCGGCATAATCAACCAGATATAACAATTCATTTGATTCGATATGGATCATATCCAGCGGTTTTGTCTCCTTAAGCTCCTTAAGCTTATCCGCTAATTCCCGGCTATAGCTATAACCGTGCTTATACTGTTCAGGATAAAATCTTTGTAAACTAAAATCCAGGCCTAAAGGAGACTTAGCATATACCGGATAAACATCGCTAAATATTTCTTTAAGTTTCGGCAGGTATCTTAATTCGTCTTTATGATCAATTAAACTAAGCAAACTGAAATTATATCTGTTGGATAAAGATTTGACTAAATTATGGATGCGGATCTTGCCTCCCATGTTCAACGGATAAGGGAAAAAGCGGGAGACGATTAAAACATTCGGTTTTTCTCCGGAAGGATGGCTTAACCCCCTCTTGATAAAATTCCCGTAATAGAGCATGATTTTGTTGAAGATCTTTTTATCCTCAAAATCAAGGATAAACCCTCTCTCCAGGAAGCGATGCAGCAAGGTTTGCGGGAGATGATTCAGCGCCAAAAAGAAACCTTTCAAAAAAGCCCCGCGGTTGCGGTAAAGATTCCAGGGCAAAAGATTCAAATGCTCTTTTAAAATTTGCTGATCGGTTATATTTTTCCAGGTGAACAAAAGTTCATTTTTTATCTCTTTGGGCCGTTCATAAGTTAAGGTCACTCTTCCTTTGTGGTACATCAAGCTAGAAGGTTCATAGATAACTTTTAAACCCCTCTTCCAGGCCCGGTAAGATATATCAATATCCTCCCAGCAGTTTGGCCGATAGATCGCGTCAAATCCGCCTAGCCAGAGAAAATCCCCCTTGCGAAATACCATCGCACCGCCAATCGCAAATATCGTCGGAGCGGCTTCGCTAATCTTATCGCCGCTGCCAATCTCGGATTCATTCCACAATCTGATATAACCGTTTTCATAATGCCCCATATGCATACCCCAGGCAAAAGTCTGCCGATCCCATCCGTAAAGCTTGGGTGTAACGGTAAATATATCTTCGTTTCTCTGAAGATGACTAAGCAGCGGATCCAAGAAATCTTTAGTCAGGATAATATCATTATTTATCAGTACAATAACTTCGTTCTTTGCGGCTTTAACCCCGCGGTTGCAGGTAAAACCAAACCCCCGGTTTTTCCGGTTTTTGATTAGGCGGACCCCGGGGAAATTTTTCCTAATAAAGTCCACACTCCCATCTTTGCTGCCGTCATCAACAATCAGGACTTCATTCTGTCCATCGCTGAATCCATCAGCAGAAAAGATAGAAGGAAGGCACTCTTTAAGATAAACAACCCCATTATAATTGGGTATAACCAGGCTAATTTTGCTGTCCTTGATTGGCTTAACTTTTCTTTTCGGAGCTATCCTTCGTAATAGCGGCCCAAAGATAAACCCTAGGCTATTTTCCATCAAGAAACATAATCCTAAACACAAGAAGATCGGAGTCAATGTAACCGCAATCGCAAACCAGGATGCCTGGGTCAACTTTCTAAATATTGCCATAATCAACCTGCGCGTATTCCAGATAACTGTCCATAAAGGACGCAAAACAAAACGGAATCCTTCTGAGTTATAAATGCTGTTGAGCTCAGTATCCAACGAAGAAATTTTATTTTCTTTATCCGCTAGCTGGCTGTCTTTTTTAGCAATCTCCTCTATCCGCTCGCACAATTGCTTAGAGAGATTAAGAAGCTCGGCATCCAGAGAAGAAATCTGCACTCCTGCTTCAATCAATTGGCCGTCTTTAATGAGTACTTCATCCATGCGCTTACGTAATTGACCAGAAAGATTAAGAAGCTCAGCATCCAGAGAAGAAATCTGCACTCCTGCTTCAATCAATTGGCCGTCTTTAATGAGTACTTCATCCATGCGCTGGCGCAGTTGCCTGGAAAGATTAATAAGTTCTTCTTTATAAGCAAGGATGTCGTTTTCTTTATTCTGAAGCAGGCTTTTATTTTCTTCTATTGTCACCAGACTATTGGCTAATTGTTCAGCCAAACCGGATAATTCTTTTTTCAAAAAATCTATCTCATTTTTCTTCTCAATCAATTGTTGATCCCTTAAAAACACTTCTTCTATGCGGGTTCGCAACTTTTCAGAGAGGTTGTTTAGTTGGTCTTTATAAGAGGCCAGTTCTGTTTGTTTTTCAGAAAGGGAGGCGAGTTGCTGTTGAATCTGGGTATCCTTTTCAATAAGCTGGCTATCTTTGAGGAGTACTTCATCCATACGAGACCGAAGTTGAGCAGAGAGGTTGTCTAGTTCATCTTTATAAGAGGCGAGTTCTGCTTGTTTTTCAGCAAAGAGATTATCTTTGACAGAGAGGGAATCAAGTTGCTGCTGAATCTGTTGATTCAGATTAGAGGCTTGCTCTGTGAGGCTGCTAATTTGGGCACCCTTTTCAATAAGCTGGCTATCTTTGAGGAGTACTTCATCCATACGAGACCGAAGTTGAGCAGAGAGGTTGTCTAGTTCATCTTTATAAGAGACGAGTTCTGCTTGTTTTTCAGAAAGGGAGGCGAGTTGTTGTTGAATCTGGGTATCCTTTTCACTAAGCTGGCCGTCCTTGATAAGCACCTCATCTATACGGGACTGAAG
>JAUYDL010000004.1 GCA_030691865.1 Candidatus Omnitrophota bacterium
TACAATCTGGGATTTAAGTCAACAAAAATCAACCGATTTGTTCACTTAATTTTACCGAGGCAGTAAGCTGGACATTTAGGGTGTGGAGAAATAAAATATGCATTAACTTTCCTTGATTTACCGCTAAAATACTCCCTTTCATCTTGCAAAAGAAATGCTCCCGTTTCTGTTTGGTATTTCTTTCTTTCAAGACATACAAATAAGGCTTAGACTGGATTTCATCAGCGCTTTTAATCGGTTTAATAATATAAGCAAAATGCCTGCGCACCACGCTATGCACGCCCTCATTATCAGCTACCTCAGAGCTAGCGATTATTTTACGGCCCCGATTAGGGAAAGTCAGGTTTTTATAGAGTAGGTCTCTCATATTTTCCTTAAAATCAATCCCCTGATTTTTGCCTAGGATTGATACTGAGAAGGTATTTAATTTCAACTAAAGTATGCAAGCAAAAAAAGGCAAAATCAATACAATTTGGCCTAAAAAAGAAAGCGCTTGCTTGAGTTTTTAAAACAAGGGGGACGGTTGAACCGTCCCCTAGTTTTTAGAGGCGGGGTTCTTTGCCTTGGAAGATCCTAACCAGATTGGCTTTATGCCGGATAATTACAAAAATACAGAGCAACAGACTCAAATTAATAAGCATCAAAGGAAGCTTAAACAGAAGAGAAAAAACTACTAAAGCGATGGCGCTGCAAATCGAAGCTAATGAAACTATCCTAAAAGCAAAGAAAACAATAAACCAGATTAAAATTAATAGCCCGATCACTGAATTTAAGCCGGCAATTTTTAAGGAAATACCGACCAAAACACCAAAAGTTGTGGCGATCCCCTTGCCTCCTTTAAACCGCAAAAATATCGTCCAGTTATGCCCACAAATACAGGATAAGCCCATAAGTATACGTAGATTTTGAGCCTGCAACAAAACGGGTTTATCCCAAAAAAAGTTTCCCAAAAAAACAACTACCGCAAATCCTTTTAGTATGTCCAGGAGCAAAACCATGACTGCCGGCCCTTTACCTAAAGCGCGCAGGGCATTAGTGGCACCCACATTGCCTGAGCCAACTTTACGGATATCAATTCCTTTTAGCATCCTGCCAAAAAGATAAGCTGTAGGCAGGGAACCAATAAGATAGCTAGCTAGTAGCGCGACGACTGTCAGAACCATATAAAATTTTGAATCCTCTGTTTACATAATCTATCCCTGAAATAACCGTAAAGATTACCGCCGGCCACCAGATCAACATCGCCAGCTTCCATTGCAATAAAACACAAATCACCGAAAGCATCTGAAAAGTAGTAGTCAGTTTTCCCCATTTGGTGGGATGAACATATAAATTCTGTTTAACCATGTAGATAACCACTGCCCCCATTATGATAATTAGGTCCCGGGAGATCACAATAAAACTCACCCAGAGCGGAAATTTTAAGGCCAACCGGCAGATCGGTGATAAGAATATAAAAGCGCTCATTAACAAAAGCTTATCTCCCAGGGGGTCTAAAATCAATCCTGCTGTTGATTGCATTTTAGCTTTCCTGGCGACATAACCGTCTAAACCATCAGAAATAACACCCAGGAGAAATATAGCCAAAGCCAAATTTTTTAAATACATCCTTTCTGGCGTATAATATAACAAGCAGGCAATAAAAAATGGAACGCTTAAAATACGAAAGGTTGAAATCTTATTAGCAATATTCATTTAATTAATTTTATACGTTGTAGCGGCCAATAGATAATCATCGCTTTCCCAAGTAAATTATTTTTGGGCACAAACCCCCAGTAACGGCTATCTTTAGAATTAGCAGAATTATCCCCTAAAACAAAATAGCTATCCAGAGGTACAACCAACTTTTCGCCCGGTGAACCCAATTGGCCACCATTGTAATAATAAATCTGGTTAAAAATCGCCTCCGGAGCGGGTTTATCATTGATATAGATTGAACCACCTTTAATTTCAACCACATCACCGGGAAGCCCCACTAACCTTTTAATAAAATCCTTGCTCTTATCTTCCGGATAAATAAAAACAATCACGTCCCCTCTTTTTGGCTGCCGCAGTGCAGGCAGGCGCAAGTTGGTAAAAGGAATTTTTGCTCCATAAATAAATTTATTTACCAGAATCAGGTCCCCTTTAATTAAAGTCATACGCATTGACCCAGTGGGAATCTTAAAGGCCTGGATCACAAATGTACGAATAACCATAGCCAGCAGGAAAGCTATGATGATAGATTCAACCCAATCACGTAATACAGATTTCTTTTTCAAACTCATATTTTTAATACCTCCAGAAAAGCCTCTTGTGGTATCTGGACCTTGCCAAACTGTTTTAATCTCTTCTTGCCTTTTTTCTGAGTTTCCCAAAGTTTACGCTTACGGGTAATATCTCCTCCGGAACATTTACTGGTGGCATTTTTACCGACGCAGCGCACTTTTTCCGAAGCCAGAATCTGACTGCCTACTGAGGCCTGAATAGTTACCTCAAAGAGTTGCCGCGGAATCAGCTCCTTGAGCTTAGAAACTAAAAGGTGCGCGCGACTTGTAGCTTTTTCTTTAAACATCAAAAAGGAAAAGGCATCGCAAATCTGGCCATTTAGCAATATATCAAGTTTAACTAATTTTGTCGGCAGATATTCCTTAACCTCGTAATCCATAGAGCCATAACCTCGGGTGATCGATTTCATACGATCATAAAAATCCACAATGATTTCAGAGAGCGGTATCGAAAATACTACTTTTACGCGATCCTCCCCTAAATATTCATTGGAAACAAATACTCCTCTGCGTGATTTAGTAAAATCGCAAACTGCCTCTATAGAATCAACCGGCACAATCATAAGCAGGCTAGCAAATGGCTCCTGCGCCTCCTGGATATCGCCAGAGGCAGGAAGCTTCATCGGCGTATCTACTTCAATAAGTTGGCCGGACTTTGTTTTTATGCGGTAAACTACATTAGGCACGGTAAGAATAAGATTTAAGCCATACTCGCGCTCAAGCCTTTCTTGAACAATCTCCATATGCAAAAGGCCCAGAAAGCCGCAACGAAAACCTGTTCCAAATGACTGGGAATTTTCCGGTTCAAACACAAAAGAAGCATCGGAAAGCTTTAATTTATCCAGGGCATCGCGCAATTCCGGAAAATCCGCAGGATTAACCGGATAAATACCGCAAAAAACCAAGGGTTTTACTTTGCGGTAACCGGGCAAAGCCTGGGCACAGGGATTCTTCGGATCGGTAATTGTATCTCCGATAATTACCTCCCGAGGATCACGCATGTTAGCGGTAAAATACCCAACCTCACCGCAGGTCAAGCTATCCACATCAGAATATTTCAAGTCTTTAAAAACACCCAGCTCTTCGATTTTATAAACCTTGCCGGCATGAAACATCTTCAACTGTGTTTTAGGAGTAATCGCCCCATCAATAATTTTTACAAAAACTACCACCCCTTTAAAAGCATCAAAACGGCAGTCGAAAATTAAAGCTTTAAGCGGGCTATCCATTTGGCCGCCGGGGCTAGGAATTGTTTCGATAATCCTATCCAAAATTTCAGTAACCCCCAGGCCTTCTTTGGCTGAAGCCAGGATAATCTCTTCTTCTTTAAAACCCAAGACACTCTCTACCTGCATTTTAACCCGGGGCACATCGGCGGAAATTAAATCCACCTTATTAATCACCGGGATAACATGCAGATTGTTTTCTAAAGCCAAATAATAATTTGCCACGGTTTGCGCTTGGATCCCCTGGCCGGCATCTACCAGCAACACTGCACCTTCACAAGCAGCTAAGGATTTAGATACTTCGTAAGTAAAATCTACATGGCCGGGAGTATCAATAAGGTTTAAAATATACTCTTGATTAAATTTCTTGGAAAAATAATTCAACCTGACCATAGAGGCCTTAATCGTAATGCCTCGTTCCTTTTCCAACTCCATATCATCTAGGAGCAGATCACCTTTATGCCGCTTATCAACCGCTCCGGTTATCTCTAATATCCGGTCAGCCAAAGTAGATTTACCATGGTCAATATGCGCAATAATCGAAAAATTCCTAAGTAGTGTCCTATCCATTTAGTAACTTAAACATCTTCTCTACCACCTGCTCTATAGAAAGATTAGTAGTATCAATATAAATTGCGTCAGGCGCTTGGCGTAAAGGTGAAGTTTGGCGGGTAGAATCAATTTTATCCCGATTAGCTAAATCCTTAGCCACTTCATTCTCTGCTACCTTCTGGCTTAAACCTTTTAATTCCTTGAAACGCCGCTGGATCCGCACTTCTGCAGAAGCATCAATAAAAAACTTTTTCTGGGCATGCGGAAAAACTACCGTGCCGATATCCCTGCCGTCTAAAACACAATCTCCTTTTTCCTTAAATTCTCTTTGCATCTTCACCAATACCTGACGCACCTCTTTAATCTTAGCCACATCCGAGACAAACTGCGTGATCCGCGCCTTTCGGATAGCCAAAGAAACATCCTCTCCGTCAAGCATAACCGTTAATGACCCATCTGGGTTGTTAAGCAAATCAATTTTAATCCCTAAAGCCAGCTGAATAATTCCTGGCTCATCATTTATGGGCACATTATTCTCTAAAGCCTTCAAAGTCAAAGCCCGATACATTGCACCGGTATCGATATAAAGAAAACCCAACCTTTTAGCTAAAATTTTAGCGACTGTACTTTTTCCTGCACCAGCTGGGCCATCAATAGCAATAATCATCCTAACTTTTCTCGTTTTTTTCGGGCCTTCAGTAGAATTTTTGTAAGCCGTCTCTTATTTTTACTTTTTAAGGCGAGCTTTAAAGCGGTGAGATTTGACTGAAAAGACGATAAGGCGGTCAATAAGTTACTGCGATTACTTAGAAATATTTCACTCCAGAGATTTGGGTCAGAACTAGAAATTCGCGTAGTATCTCTTAGGCCGCTAGAACTCAAACCTAAACATTGATCCGGAATCGAGTTAATCAAGGAAAAAGCTACGGCATGCGGCAGGTGACTGGTAAGTGCCAGGATCTGATCGTGCTTTTTTGCGGAGAGAATAACAATGTCAGCGCCCAATTTTTTCCAAAGCAGCTTAACCTTATTTAAAGCGTAGTTATTAGTTTTAATCGTAGGAGTAATAATGCAAATTGAGCCTTTAAAAATACTATCTTCTAAATTAGCAATCCCTTTTTTCTCCGAGCCGGCCAAAGGATGAGTTCCCAAAAAGTTAGGAATAAGAGCGCTTAATTTAGAGACAATGCGCTCTTTGGTGCTACCAACATCAATAACAATGCAGTCTTTTTTTAATTTTTTTACAATTCTTAAGGCAAGATCAATAATTGTATCAATCGGTGTGGCTAAGATAACTAAATCCGCATCAGCCACCACATCCAAAGATGCACCGATGCCATCAATAGCACCGACCTTTTTAGCTAATCTGGCATTTTTCTGATGCCGGCTTAAACCAATGACTTGGCCGGCTAAACGCTGTTTCTTTAAAGCTAAGCCTAAAGATCCTCCGATTAAACCTGTGCCGATAATTACGACTTTATTAAACATTTTCATGAAATTTTTCTTCCTACTGAATTAGCCACGCCTCTGAGCTTACTCACCAGATTAAAAAATTTGCTCGGAATAAGTGACTGCGCTCCGTCAGAAACTGCCTCTTCCGGATGATTATGCACTTCTATAATTAAACCATCGGCTCCGGCGGCAATAGCGGCACAAGATAAAGCCGGCACCCAGCTCCATTTTCCGGCAGCATGCGACGGATCAACAATAATCGGTAAATGCGAAAGTTGTTTGGTTACCGGTACTGCGCTGATATCTAAAGTATTGCGTGTAGAATCTTCAAAAGTGCGGATTCCTCTCTCGCAAAGAATTACCGAAAAATTCCCACCGCTTAATATGTATTCCGCAGACATGAGCATGTCTTTAACCGTAGAAGCCATCCCTCGTTTTAAAACCACGGGCCTTTTAGTAGCACCCACCTCTTTTAAAAGATTAAAATTCTGCATATTACGGCAGCCAATTTGCAGAACATCCACATAGTCGGCAACCAAACCCACATCCCGGCTATCCATAACTTCACTTACTGTAACTAAACCTAACTCATTGCCTACTTCTTTGAGCATTTGCAAGCCGGCTTTACCTAAACCCTGAAAACTATAAGGAGAGGTTCGAGGTTTAAAAGCGCCTCCGCGCAGTACAGTTGCCCCAGCCTTTTTCACTTGGCGGCCAATTTCAAATAAACTATCAATATTTTCAATAGTACATGGCCCGGCCATAATTACTACTTCTTTGCCGCCGATTTTTACACCCTTACCCAAATCAATTACTGAATCCTCTTTCTTAAACTCCCGGGAAACTAATCGAAATGGTGAAAGCACCGGAATAACATTTTCTACTCCCGGAAAAACCTCCAAAGGCGTAACACGTAATACATCCTCCGGCCCAATAACACCAATGATTGTTCTCTCTGACCCCTTGGAAACATGCACAGTTAGGCCGAGTGCCTTTACTTTTTCAATAATATGCTCGACTTGCTCTGTGCTAGCATCAGGCTTTAAAACAATAATCATTAATTTTTCTCCTTGTCTACCTAGACAACACCGGCGCAATTCCGCTTAGCGCCGGGTGTTAAGACTTTACTTAATACTCTCAGGAATCTTTGATTTTCTTTTTGCGTGCCGATAGTCACACGGATAAAATTCTTCAGGCCATACTGGCCCATATCCCGGACAATCACTCCAAACTTAAGGCACGACCGAAATACTTCTTGGCTATCCCTGCCTACATCAACCAAAATAAAATTCGCCACTGAAAGCACATAGCCCAAACCCATTCTAGAGAGCTCCCGGTAAATAAAATCTTTACCCTCTAAAGTCATGCGGCGGGTCTTCTTTAAAAAATCTTTATCCTCTAAAGCGGCTAACCCGGCGGCCTGGGCTAAAAGATTAACATTAAACGGCTGCCTGATACGTTCCATGTAAGTTACTAACTCTGGTAGCGTAATCGCATAACCTAAACGCAACCCGGCTAAACCGTAGGCCTTAGAAAATGTCCTAAGAATAATAACCTTCTTTTTCTTTTTTAGATAACTCAAAGAATCCGGATAATCATCTACATCGATAAATGTATTATAAGCCTCATCAAAAACTACTACCACTGTCTCCGGTAGCGCGTTTATAAATTCCGCAACCTCATATTTAGTAACATAGGTTCCGGTGGGGTTGTTAGGATTGGCAATAAAAACCAGCTTGGTCTTTTTATCCACTAATTTTAACATTGCCCCCAGATCATATTTAAAATAGAGCAAAGGCGCCTTTTTAACTTTACGATCATTAACCTGGGCAATAATCTCATATTCCAAAAAAGTACCTTCGGAGGTAACGATATTTTCATCCGCCTCCATAAAAGTCTTAATCACTACATCAATCAATTCATCCGAACCATTACCTAAAACAAAATTTTCGAGGGACAATCCAAAAAATTTAGCCAAGCGTTTTTTTAAATAAAATCCCTGCGCATCCGGATAACGGTTAATCCCGGATAGAGATCTTTTAATCGCGCTTATGGCTTTAGGTGATGGACCCCATGAATTTTCATTGGAAGCCAACTTAATTACCTCTTTTAATCCCAACTGCCTCTTAGTTTCCTCTATCGGTTTGCCGGGAACATAAGGCTTAACTGCCAAGACACTTTTACGGATTAACGCTTTCACTTTTAGTTTATTCTCCAATAGGATAAGAACCTAATATTTTTAAATAACTACATTTACGCTCTAATTCATTCAGCGCTTTCTTAATTAAACCATCCTCCTGATGGCCCAGGATATCTACAAAAAAATAATACTCCCAAGCCTTCTTTTTTGAAGGCCGAGATTCAATCTTAGTAAGATTAACCCCGTATTTACGGAACGGCAAGAGCATCTCATATAAAGCGCCTACCCGGTCTTTAATCGAAAAAAACAAGCTCGTCTTATCCTTCCCTGTCCGGGCAGCGACATTTTTACCCACTACCAGAAAACGGGTAATATTATGCGAAGAATCCTGTATTCCGCTGGCCAGCACCTTTAGCCCGTAAACCTTAGAAGCCAAAAGCGAAGCAATCGCTGCGCTATTTTTTTCTTTTTTAGCCATTTCTGCTGCGCGCGTAGTACTAGAAACATCCACCAGCAAAGCATTGGGCAAATTCTTCTGCAACCAGATACGGCACTGCCCAAAAACCTGCGGATTCGAATAAACATTACGGATCCTGTTCTTTACACAGTTAGTTAACAAATTATGCGTTACCTCCAAAATTATCTGCGAACAAATTTTTAGATCGGAATCCACAAAAACATCCAGGGTGTGGCTCACCGCTCCTTCAATTGAATTTTCTATAGGCACTACCCCATAATCTGCGCTTGCCTTTTCCACCTCCAGAAAAACATCGGCAATACTGTTGCAGGCAACATAACTGACCTGAGAACCGAATTTTTTCATCGCCGCCAGATTAGTGAAACTCGCCTGCGGGCCAAGATAAGCGATCTTTAACGGCTTTTCCAAAGCTAAGCTGGCTGACATCACCTCACGATAAATCGCTTCCAGAGCGCTCTTTTTTAAAGGCCCTTTATTTAAACTAAAAATCCTGTTTAAAACCTGCCTCTCCCTTTCCGGCACGTAAATACTTTTGCCGGCATTAATTTTAATTTTGCCGATATCTTTAGTTGCCGCAGCGCGCAAATTTAATAAATTAATTAACTTTCGATCGAGAAGATCAATCTTCTTACGCAATTTGTTCAGACTCATTCTTGGCCTCCAGATCTGTTTGGCTGATCGGTTCTATTGCATCGTGAGCTTCCTGCTGTTGAGCTAAAACTGTAAAATCCTCCATCTTAGGCAGGTCGGCAAGAGATTTTAAACCAAAATGCTCCAGAAATTCCCGGGTAGTACTAAAAACAAAGGGCCGGCCGGGAATCTTCTTTCTGCCGCAAATACGAATTAGATTTTTGTCAATCAGGCTTTTTACTACGCCGTCAACATTTACATTTCTCAAAGATTCAATCTCGCTCTTTGTGAGCGGTTGCTTATAGGCAACAATCGCCAGAGATTCAAGGGCTGGCTTAGACAACTTATCACTATAGCGGTTTTTAAAAAGTTTTTTTAAGAAAGGGGCAAAATTACTATTGGTAATCATCTGAAATCCGCCGGCAATCTCAACTACCCGAATGCCTCTATTTTGTGCCTCATATTCATTTTTTAATTCAGTAATAATTTTGTTAATACTGGGGGTATCCAGATCCCCTAAAACCTTTTTTATTTGCTCCGTGGTAATGGGCCTCTCGGATGCAAAAATTAAAGCCTCTACCGCTGATTTTAAATTATTCTCTTCCATGTTTTATCTACCTAGCCCTTTTTTGTTTATACACTAGATTCAACAATTCTTCCGTAGTATTTACTTGAGAATTTATTTCCAAAACTTTCTTAATCATACCCAAGGCCTCGCTCCTTTTATATTCCAGTTGCAACAAAACATCCAAAGCTTCTTCAGATATATTTTTGGCTGCGGTCTTTTCTTCTATAGTGCGATCTTGAATCAGGCCGAATTTACCTACTTTATTTTGCAGTTTAGCCACGATCTCTTTTGCTCTTTGCTCACCTATACCGGGAAGTGATTTTAGGGAAACCAAATCCCCATCATCAATGGCCTTGGCGATTAATGAGATGGGCTTATTCAAAGCCTTCAACGCAGCCCGCGGCCCAATACCGGAAACCGTAATAAATATCTCAAAAAAATCCTTTTCTACCTGGCTTAGGAATCCGATTAAAATAGGTATACTCTTGGTTTGCTCAACCTGATAATAATGATAGGTTAACAGGGAAATCCTGCCATCAGAGCTCATCGCGCTATCCAGCCCCTGCATAACACAAGCAGGAATAAAAATCTCATAACTTAGCCCTCCTAAATCCAGGACTAGGTAATTTGATCCTTTTTCCGTAACGAATCCCGTAATTCGAGAAATCATAATTTTACTTTCACGATATAACTATGCGCTATCGCCAACGCCAAGGCATCAGTAACATCCAGATAAGGGGTCAAAGTTTTTAATCCTAAAGTGTGGGTGACCATTCTTTGCACCTGGGCTTTAGAAGCCAGCCCTTTTCCTACTATGGCTTTCTTTATGCGCGTAGCCGAGTATTCAAAAAAAGTCAGGTGCGCCGTAAAAGCCGCCAAAGCTATCACTCCTCTGGCTTGGCCTAAAATACAAGCAGTTGCCGGATGTTTGTAATGTGAATATATTTTTTCCAGCACCAAACAATCTGCTCCTGTATCGCTGATTAATTTGAGTACCCCGCGGTATATTTTATCTAAGCGCTGGGGGAGAACTTCCTTAGCGCAAGTTTTTATTATCCCGGCCTCAATTAAAGCTAAGGATGTTTTATTAACCTGAATAACGCCATACCCGCTAACGGCTAAGGCCGGATCAATCCCTACGATAATCATTCCTCAGAAGCAACCTCATCTAAAATCTCATCCGGAATATCAAAATTGGCATAAACCTGTTGCACATCATCATGATCTTCCAGGGTTTCTACCAGCGCTAAAACCTGCTTTGCTTCATGGCCGGTAACCTTAATCGTTGAAGATGGAATCATGGTTAATTCCGCATCCACCCACTTAATACCTTTATCCTGAAGCGCCTGCTTAACCTTTTCTAAATCCGCAATCGCAGTGAAGATCTCATAGACATCAGTTTCATGTTTCATATCTTCAGCTCCGGCATCCAGGACGATATTCATCAATTCATCCTCTTTGATCTTATCTTTAGCCACTGAGATATAGCCTTTTTGCGTAAACATCCAGCTCACTGAACCTGCCCCGGCCATATTGCCGCCTTTTTTTGACATGATGTTACGTATCTCAGCAGTAGTACGGTTTTTATTATCCGTAAGCGAATCAATTAAAATCGCCACCCCTCCCGGACCATAAGCCTCATACATTACTGCCTCATAGACTACTCCGGGAAGTTCACCGGTTCCCCGTTTAATCGCCATCTTCACATTATCCGAAGGCATATTTGCTTCTTTAGCCTTTTGCATTATTGCACGCAGCCGGGGATTAGAATCAGGGTTTCCTCCGCCATCCCTGGCTACTACCACTAACTCTTTAATAATCTTAGTAAAGGTTGCGCCGCGTTTAGCATCAGCTATACCTTTTTTACCTTTATTCGTCTTCCATTTTGAATGACCTGACATATCTTCCTCCTCATTTTTCCCCAGCCTCCGGCGCTTGGGGAAAAATGACCCCGAGCTCCCGCGAGGGGGAACATTATTTAAAGGCAGACAGAATAAGCCGAGTTCTGTGTAGAGGCGATTATCCGTCTCTTAAGTGGCCATTCCTCTAAGCTCCGGCATTACTGCCGGAGTCAAGCAGCCTACCCGAGACTTCAAGTGGGGAGGGTTACCCCTGGTCTCTTATTTGGCCTTACTCCGCGTAGAGATTGCTCGTTTCACCTTTAATCGTCTCTGTAGCTCTAATCCTTACCGGCTCATCGCCGGCAGATGGGCGTTACCCATTACGTTACCCTATGGAGCTCGGACTTTCCTCCCGCCATTGAATTAATGGCGGGCAGCCACGTTCTGCCTGCCTATATCAAAGATTTCCCTAAGGCTAACTTAATCGCTTTAGTTGCCAATTTATCCGCCAAGCTATTCTCTT
Source organism: Candidatus Omnitrophota bacterium (assembly GCA_030691865.1). GTDB lineage: Bacteria > Omnitrophota > Gorgyraeia > Gygaellales > Profunditerraquicolaceae > UBA6249. The sequence goes on from JAUYDL010000004.1 coordinate 11,678, forward strand.
GGCGAGAAATATGATTAATTAAAACTTTTTCAAAACCCGTCAAAAGATGCACTGCCCGGTTATATAAATATATTATGCCCGCATGCTTAACTTTATAAATTTTATTTAACTGCCGGGCTAAAAGCTGGCTATCGGTATTAATTTTTAAACTCTTAGCTTTTAATAACAATGCTTCTTGGAGTGCGTAAATAAGAGCAGTATATTCAGCTACATTATTCGTAGCCGTGCCGATATAATTTGAGATATTCTTAATCCGTAAACCGTCTCGATAAATTACAATCCCCACCCCGCTATGCCCCGGGTTACCCTTGGATGCGCCATCAATATAAATTTCTAAATGACTCATTCTACTCTAGTCTCCAGTAATATAAAGAATGCGATTGCAAACTTCACAAGTAATAATATGTTCATACATCTTTATCAAATTGATTACCTGAGGAGGCACTAACATATGGCATCCCCCGCAGGAATTATCCTTAACCGTAACCATGGCTAAACCATCCCGGCTATGTAAAATTCTCTCATACTTCTGCAGCATCTTAGGATCGATACCGGGAATAATCTGCTTTCTTTGGGCATCCAGCTGGCTTAACCGGCTGTCTATTTCTTCGCTGCGCAATTCTACCGCTTTCTTTTGCTGCAGAAAAACCTTTTCCTCATCCTTTAGCTTCAGGTTCTCAGAGTCAATCTGCGCTTTTATTTTATCCGACTCCTCAAAAGAAATCAGAATTTTTTCTTCAATTACCCCCCCATCAGCCTTGGCGTCTGCAATCTGCTGTTGCATAATCTGAAATTCTTTATTGGTCTTTAAAGAAAAAAGCTGCCCGGTCAGCTTTTTAACCCCTTCAACATTAGTAGCAAGTTGGAGTTCTTTTTCCCTACGTTGTTTTTGCAAATCTAAAGACTTCTTTTCCAGGACCATCAAATTCTGTTTTTTAAGCTCAAAAGCAGTTTCCATAGCCTTGATCTCTTGGGGCTTGGCTGATCTTTCATTTCCTAAAGCGTAAATCTCACTATCCAATTCCTGTAACCTTACTAAACCGATAATCTGAGTTTTTAAATCCATGCTCGCCAATTTATCTCCTCTGGACTCTTGGTGGGTCCGCCACATAGGGTTCGCCTGAGCGTCAACAATGGCGAATGTGAATGTGGCGCTCTAACCCCAGCCGTAGGCTGGTCCGCCATAATAAAATCTTTAGCGGAACCTGAACCTAATAATTAATTGGGCGCAATAGGACTCGGACCTATGGCCTCTACAATGTGAATGTAGCGCTCTAACCAACTGAGCTATGCGCCCGATACCCTAACAAATATATTCTGGGCCCACAGGGACTCGAACCCCGGACCAATTGATTATGAGTCAACTGCTCTAACCAACTGAGCTATGGGCCCTAAAAATAATACTATATATTACTATTTTTAGGGATTTTTGGCAAGCTAAAACTTATTAAAGATTTAAAGAGGTCGTTTATCAACTCCGCTATCCGCTTTAAAGGAACCATGCCTGGGGTTAAAACTTTTCCCTTACTAAGATGAGATAATTCATTCCTAAGACGCCTGCCGGCATCATATAACTCATGCATTCCCGCAGGCAATAACCCTTCCTGGGTTAACCGTTGTATCATACTATATAAATTCCTACCGCACTTCCCATACTCAGCCTTATATTTCAACGTCAATGCCGTTTCCATTACCTGATCCGGAACCTCTTCCCGCAAAATGATTCCCTCTACCGCATTGTTAAGGCTCTCAAGCGATATCGGTCCTGCTATTTTTTCAAATGACTTAAATACTAAATCCTTTTTTAGGACCTTATAAAAACCCTCTGGATCATCTCCTAAATTTATCCGATTATCCATTGGCACTATCTCCTGGTAGACGAATAATCCACCACGATGTTATCTTTAAATACTACGTTCAATTCCTGGTATTTAGTATCAACGCTCATCTTAGTGCAAAACGGAATTGGAGAAATTTGCGATTTTGTCTGCATAAACACAAACTTATAGACCTCTTGGCCAGCGGCCGTGGTAGATATGCTATGAGGATTACCAAACCACTGCAGGATCTCTGCCTTGGTAGTTTTATTAAGCTTGATCTTAAAGATAGCCTGAGGATCGATTTCTTTGCCGCCTATGCCAGTACTCATGGTCATACAGCCAGACGAAATTAAAACCATCAAACTCAATATAAGAAATAGCCTCATTCAGCACCTACGGCTAAATAAAATTTAGAGGGTTCTGGCTAATTCTTTGATGAAACGTTCAGCCTTATCCCGAGCTATGTTTTCTACATTCTCAAGCTTTTCAGTTCCCGGGACCATAACCTCTACATCAATATCGTGCCGGTAAGCAATCACTTCTGTTTCATGTTCTCCAGAATTAAAACTTACTAAATGCCATTCGTTAGGTGAATCGGCAAAAATAATCTTATCCATCTTTAATCCAGGCATAGATCCCTCCTCCTTAGGTTTACGAAAAAACGGCTATTTTGATCAGCTTACAGAACTTAATTAAGAAGAAGGGTTAAGCGGTGGGCCTTCGCCATACTCGGCTAGGGTTATCCTCCGCCTTGTCTAGCTTTGCCTTTTTATCTCAGCGGATCCCTAAAGCAAGCCAACACCTTTGGGTTTCGGTTTCCCGGGCCAAAAGCCAACCCTTCATTACCACAACCCAATGGGATCCTTCATTTCAAGTTATCCAGAGCTTAACCAGAGTATTAGTTAAGGTTTCTGGGCCCTACGTGTAAGAAAGCAGGGGGCGGTACAGATGACGCGCTATGAAAGCGCTCATTTTACGGCCCTCCTTTCAGGTTGTGTAAACTGTCTATATTATCCTCCTCCGAAACTTAATTTCAACCCTTTTTTAGCCTTTCCCGTGGAATTTTAGGTTGAGAACTTGAAATAAAGTGGTATTTTATGGTTATGGTTAAAGAAAGAGCGATAGTATTTATCGATGGAAATAATCTTTATAACGGCTTAAAGGAATGCTACGGAATAGAGAGATTGGATTTAGAGCCTTTTTGTAATTATTTAGTGCAAGGCAGGGAACTTGTTGCAATATATTACGCTGATGCTAACTTTATTCGTACGGAAGGTTCAAATAACTATGATAAGCAACAAGCTTACTTTTCACATATTAGGAAAACAAAAAACTTGATTTTCCGTAAAGGTTATTTTAACAAAAGGACTAGGCCGCCTACGGAAAAGCTTGCCGATGTTTATCTAGCGACAGATTTAGTTGATTTATGCCACAAAGATCAATTTGATTTTGCTTATCTTATATCCGGGGATAGCGATCTAACTCCAGCTGTGGATATCGTTGTGAGACAAGGAAAGAAGGTTATCAATGTTTACTTTGATAATCCTAAGAGAACCTCTTACGCTCTTCGATCACATTGTCAAAACTTATTTAAAAACATAACAAAAACTATCGCCGATCAATACGTATGGGTTCCACCTGCGCCAAAGCCACCCACTACCCCTATAAAATGAAACCGGAACCTTTCGGCTCCGGAGACCTTGTATCGAATTGATACAAGGTTGGTTGATCTAATCTTCTCTGCAACTAAAGTATAACTTATTTTACATATAAAATCAATGTTGTCAAGTGTTTTTTTACTAGTAAAACTACACCTAAAAGGGGCTAATTTTCCCCTATTTTGTCCTCCATTTGGTTCATCCCTACTTCTTACGGCCATACCGCAAATAATACCCCGACCGGCGCCGCTCCTTGCGATCCTTGGCGCCATGGGGCCGACTGAGTTGCTTTCCGGCGCCCCCCCCGAATCCTAGTTAGGATCCTTCCAGTGTCCAAAAAGTATCCACTCCTGCGCTACGGAGCCATAGGGAGCCATAAAGAAAAAATCTCTGCTTATCGACGGAGAAGCGCATATCAGCCTATCAATCATTGGGTTACGAAAACAGCCCTTTTTCGATTATGAGTCAACTGCTCTAACCAACTGAGCTATGGGCCCTAAAAATAATACTATATATTACTATTTTTAGGGATTTTTGGCAAGTTAAAACTTTCAAATCTCCTTGAAAATATATTTAGGCGGGAAATTCGAGATTCGGGACGTTGTTTCTTTATATTAGCACTAAGCTGATCTTTAATGCTTTATTGATTTCTAACATTTTTTCGACTGAAATCGTGCCACGGAATCTATCTGCTGTAAATTCAGATTTATTTACTGTATAAATATGTCCGCAATGAACCACTGAAGGTTTGGTAAGCCCACCTTCCAAGGGCATAATCTTAACCCCTATTGGTAAATCAGCTACTTTTAAAGTCCCTGTGATAGGAACCACGATAATAAATCCACTAAAACGATTTGCTTTGTCATTTTGAACAACCACGGCAGGGTGTTTATCTTGCATTTCTGAACCGTGCGACTGACTAAAGGGCAAGTTATAAACTTCTCCCCTTTTGGGATAGTTAATCTGCATATTCAGGTAGGTTTTTATAACTGTCGCTAAAATGGGCTAGCAGTTCTTTGTCAGTTCCTTCAATTTCTCTGTATGTTTTTTCTAATTTTCTGTCGCCAGGTTCAATAATTCTATCCAGATAGGTAAGAAGCGCAAACAGAAAAAGCTTGCTACGATTAATTCTTAGATGTATTCTTACCTTTTCCAGTCTCTCAACTACTGATTTTGGAAGACTTACAGCAACTCTTTCCGCAAGACCATTCATGGTACTCTCCTAGCATTCTTATTCTTAATCTCTTCTGATTAAAGTATAACTCATTTCTGAAATTTGTCAAGAAAAATTTATGTAAGTTACTTAAATTAAGATAAACAGGTTACTTTTCCTTACTCACTACCTTAAGAAAGGCGCTGACAACACGGGGGTCAAATTGAGTTCCGGAAGATTTTTTGATTATATCTATAGCCGCACTCTTAGTAAATGCCTTATGGTAAGGCCGGTCACTAATCAGGGCTTGATATACATCGGCAATCGCAATAACCCTGGCACCCAATGGAATATCCTCCCCCTTTATTCCGCTAGGATAACCTTTACCATCCCAACGTTCATGATGATAGAAAATAAACGGAATGAGGTCATGTAGAAACTGAATCGGCCTGATAATATCTGCACCAATCTGGGGATGCTTTTTAATTTCTTCAAACTCCTTTTTATTAAGCCTGCCTTTTTTAAGCAAAATGCTTTCGCTGATACCAATCTTACCTAAATCATGCAGCATTGTCGCCTGCTTAATTAATTCTACATCTTCATTGGGTAAGTTTAATTCTTTGGCTACTCCGGTGGCAAAGTGCACCGTGTTTTCAACATGCTCGCCGGTATAATGATCTTTTAATTCCAGAGTTTTAGCAAAGGCAAAGATTGATTCACTTAAGCCCTGCTTTGACTGCCTATTTAGCTTGGTAATCGTATTCTTTAAAGTTTTTATCCCTACTACTTTAGAAATCTTCTCCATTCCTTTTCTAAATGGATTTTTTACATCTAGGGAAGAATAGGCGCGATTACCTCCGCCTTCCTTGGCCTTATTCAGCAGTACGTCAGCCAGGTTAACTAAATCCATTCCATTTTTTGCCTTATCCTCGGGAAAAGAAACCACTGAAAGGCTCATTTTTAATTTAACGCTATGTTTTTTGTTTCCAAAGTTAATAAAATTCAAGGAATCCAGCAACCTCTGTGCCAGATTAAAGGCGATATTACGGTTTAATCGGGGAGAAATAATGATAAACTCCTCACCGCTATAGCGGATAAGAATATCATAACGCCTCACCATGCGCTTAAGCTGTTTGGCTAGCTGCTTTAAAACTAAATCCCCAAAAACAATGCCATAAACATCATTGATCGATTTAAAATAATCGATATCCAGCATGATTATTGCTAAATTTTGAGCGTACCTTCTGGCTTGATGGAATTCAACCTCAATGGCCTCCTGCAAATAACGATAGTTATATAACCCGGTATGCGCGTCAATAAGTGAAATGCTTTTTAATTTTTCATTGGTTTTAATCAGTTCACGATTCAGCTTGCTTTTCTCTAATTCCGAAGATTTATAACGGTTTGTCTCCTGCAGGAGATCCAGCGTGCGCTCACCCACTAACTCCTCTAAATCATTACGATGACGGTTAAGCTCTTCATCAATCTTCTTTTTTTGGGTTATATCCACATTTACTTCGGCAACTAACCAATCGCCATTTTGATCCTGATAAGGTATGGTGGTAACCTGGATCGGCCGATTACCTTCTTTAACTAAAACTTCTTCGCTGACTACGATTTTCTTTGTCTTGAACGCTTCCTCAATAGCGCAACTCGGGCAAACACTTTTACGATCCATAAAGTATTCATAACATTTTTTGCCCTTCCAATCCCCATAATTACGCGCCCACTCCGGATCTACATAGCGCACATTAAAATCTTTATCAATAATATCCAGCCCGGTTTTAGTTGCCCCCAGGGTAAACTCCAGCCGTTGATGCAAAATATTTGCCTTTTCCTCCGCCTCTTTTCTAGTGACAATTTCCAACTCTAATGATTTTGTACGCTGTTCGACTAAAATCTCCAACTTTTCGCGGTAAACTTTGAGCTCATACTCATTTTCTTTATTTTCAGTAATGTCACGATTATTGACCCTGCGGCCAAGTAGATTACCGTCTTTACTATAAACAGGAACACATATATGACTGACCCAACGTACCCGGCCGTTTCGATTAATTATGCGGAAATCCGTCTCTAACTTAGTGCAATTATTAACTGTTTCATTTATTTTCTTACGCAGAATTTCAATATCATCTGGATGCACGATCTTTTCAATTAAATCCGGATCATTCAAGAAATCATTTTTCGTATATCCTGTAATACGTTCACACGACGGAGAAATATAAATTATCTTCTTATCCACGCCCTGCCAATATTCCCAGTCATAAGTAAAATCAGCTATAGTGCGGAATTTCTCTTCGCTAATCCGCAAGGCCTCTTGAGCGGCTTTTTGCTCAGTGATATCGCGCACATATTCAATCACCCCGATTAATTCTTTGCTTATTTCATCGAATATCGGAAAACTGTAGAGATCAAAATAACCGACCACTTTTCTATCCTTATCTTCTTTCGGATTAATAAAGCACGCTGCTTTATGCGTCTTGAAAGTTTCTGCTACCGGACAAATATCGCAAGGCTTACTTCTTTGATGATAAGCCTGATAACATTTTTTCCCGATAAGAGGCATGCTATAGTCATACCAGATTTCCATTGTGGGATTAACCCGCAAGATATTCATTTTTGTATCTAATACACTTATACCATCTTGAATACTATTAAATACATTGTTAAGAAATCCTCCCAAACCTATCAGCTCTTTGTGGGTCTCCTGAACAAGGCGTATCTCTTTACGCAATGATTCATTAACGCTAGCCAACTCCGTAGTCCTAACTTTAACCCTAAGCTCAAGCTCCGCGCGGATCTCCTTTAGCCTTTCGGTCTCACTCTTATGCAGGGTAACATTTCTGGCGATTCCGGTTGTGCCGATCACCTTGCCTTGATCATCAAAAAAAGGAGTCTTAATCGTTTCAACCCACTGTTCACCGGTATCTTGGGATGCTAATCTCTCTTGAACACATCTACGTTTTTTACTATGGATTACTTCTTGGTCATCAGCACGATAACTTAAAGCTAACTCTTTTGGCCAAATATCCAGATCAGTCTTGCCGATAATTTCCTCAACCTTAAAACCACAAGCCTTAGCAAAGGGTTCATTAACCGCAATATATCTGCCTTGGACATCTTTGAGCCAGGCAATATCCGGAATATTATCCAGAATAGCCTTCTGCTGAAACTCTACTTTACGCAACTTGGCCAGTGTAATTGCAAAGTTATTTTGTTTGGAATCTTCCATATTTAGTTATTAGTTGTCAGTTTTTAGTTAATGGAACCCCACGCCTTTACAGGTGTGGTACCTTTATCTACCCGCCTATGCTAAAGCTTCGGCGGGTCCGCCTTCAATACTATTTAGTGACATCCGCCGTAGCGCTGCCTCTTCGCATTCATCCATGGGTTTACACCCTGGTTTTTGCGCGAAGGCGGATGAATAAAAAACAGCTTCCGAGGAAAGAAGCTGCTTAGACTTATTTTTAAACAAGTCATCTAAAACCCCTTAGGTTATATTCTAATACTCTCTCTGGTGCGCCAAAGTCATATCCATAAAAGTGCGCAAGCGCCGCGAACGCGAAGGATGCCTAAGTTTTTTTAAAGCCTTAGCCTCAATCTGCCTGACTCTTTCGCGGGTGACCTTAAAGACATTACCTACCTCTTCTAAGGTACGCGCAGAACCATCATGGATGCCAAAACGTAAAACCAAAATCTTTTTCTCTCTTTCGGTTAAGGTACCTAAAGCAGAATTCATTTCATCTTTTAACATTGAACGCACGGTTTCATTTGCCGGGGAAACAGCTTTTTTATCCTGGATAAAATCCCCGAAGTGCGTATCCCCTTCATCGCCGATAGGCATCTGCAATGAAATAGGTTCCTGGGCAATCTTTAATATGGATTTTATCTTGCCCTGCGGAAAACGCATTTTAACTGCGATCTCTTCAGGGGTAGGCTCCCGGCCATTTTTCTGGACAAAAACCCTGGAAAAACGAATTATCTTGTTGATCGTTTCAGTCATATGCACGGGTATTCTGATCGTGCGCGCCTGATCCGCAATGGAACGGGTAATCGCCTGGCGGATCCACCAAGTTGCATAAGTTGAGAATTTATAGCCGCGCTTATATTCGAATTTTTCTACAGCCCGCATCAGGCCGATATTGCCCTCCTGGATTAAATCCAGAAAAGAAAGCCCGCGATTAGTATATTTTTTGGCAATACTCACCACCAGGCGCAGATTTGCTTCGACTAATTTCTTTTTCGTGCGGCTAAACTTAAGATGAGCGGACTTAACCAGCTTCATCTGCTCTTTAATTTTGCTATATGGCTGCGCCAGTATTTTAAGTATTTGGCGACTGCGCAGATTAGCTCTCTTGTTTAAACGTTTGATGTGCTCTAACTCCCGCAGTAAAAGATTTAACTTACGTACCGCCGCCTCAATTACCGAAGTGGTAAAATTAAGCTGTAAAATTAAATTTATCGCATTGCTGTCACTACGCGTCTGTTTAATTTTAACTAAAAGGCGCTTAAATCTACCGATAGCGCTGCTTTTCTTTATCCGAATATCTTCTTTGACTACCTCCTCCATATTAATTTTATCTTCTAAGATATTAGCGGCGACCACTAAAACTTCGTTCCTGGCGAATTTAGTTACTAAACTTGCGCGTTTAAACTTATCTTCGGCATCTTCGATCTTCTTAGCTAACTCAATTTCATTTTCACGGCTGAGTAGAGAAATCGAACCCATCTGCTTCAAATACATCTTTACCGGGTCGTCTAAGGGCATAAAACGCTCTTCGCTTTTGAGTTGTTCGGTGAGCAATTCCTCACGCTGCTGTACTAAATTTTGCTTATCCTGTTGGGCTACCCTGTTTGCCGATAAACCCGCGTCAGCTTCACCCTCAACCACCTGAATATCTTCGTTACCCAGTAATTCAAAAAGATGATCAATGGCTACAGTGCTGGAAAGATCTTCAGGTAATAAATCATTGACTTCATCATAGGTAAGGAAACCCTTCTGCTTGCCCAGGGCAATCAACTTTTCCATATCCTTAGTGGGCTGCTGTTGTTTCTTCTTCATGCTTAATCGCCTTTCTTTATAAGATTATGAAATTCTTGAATAAGACTGTTTAACTTTCCCTCATCCCCCAAAGATTGGGCGCTTTTAATCTGCATGTGCAGATGTTCGCGCCGGGATTTTAAACTTTGGATCTTAATACGCGCTATACAATCATTAACCGCCTTTTCTCTTGTCTGCTCCGTAAGGGCCGGCATAAACATAGTTTCACAAACCAATTGGCTGGCATCATCTTCGCTAAAATAATTCATCAGTACGCTTGGCTCGATATTTTTACCCTGGCCAACCAAATCCTGCATTACGGAAACAATTTTAGCAGTGCGCGCATCCGCAAAATCAGAAGGCGAAAGCTCGCGCATAATTTTTTCAATCAACTCCTTTTCCTCAAGCATGAATTTAATCAAAAGCTTCTCCGCCGGATTAATCTGGGGATTCTTTCTTGGAAAAGAAACTGGCTGCCCGCCAGGGGTAGAGACAGCAGGTTTTAATTTTCCCAGCTCCTCAAGAATATATTGCTCTGGTATGCACATCGCCTCAGACAATCTTTTAGCATACTCCCCCCTGAGGATAGCATTGTCAAACTTATTGATAGTTAAGAGCATCTCGGAGGCAATTTTGGTTTTACCATGTGCATCTTTTATATCATGACGGCTCTTTAGAACATCCAGCTTATAATCAAAAAAACTTGCCGCTTTTTCAACCTTGGCTTTTAGCGCATTAATTCCCTCATTTCGCACCAATGCATCAGGATCCATTCCTTTAGGCAAGGGAACGACTTTTACGTTGATGCCCTCATCAATAAGTATATCTAAGCTCCTTAAGGTAGCTATTTCTCCAGCGGTATCACCGTCATAAATCATAACCACATTATGCGTATAACGCTTAAGCAGTTTAATCTGCTCCAAAGTAAGCGCGGTTCCCTGCGAAGCTACGATATTTTTTAACCCTTCTTGATAAGGAATCATAAAGTCCAGATAACCTTCCACGATTACTGCGCTATCAGCATCCCGTATAAAATCCTTGGATAAATTAAAACCAAAAAGGTTCCTGCCTTTAGTATAAACCGGCGTCTCCGGAGAATTAATATATTTAGGTAAACTGTTATCCATTACCCTGGCGCCAAATCCGATCACACGGCTGCGCATATCAAAAACAGGAAAAATAATACGATTACGGAAACGGTCGTAATAACCGCCTGAATCCTTGGGTAAAACCAAACCCGCTTGCTCCAGGAGCGCCAGGCTGACATTTGCGCTTCTTAAGAAATTAATTAGATTATCCCAGCCAGAAGTAGCTAACCCTAAACGAAACTCTTTTATCGTCGCAAGTTTAATCCCTCTGTTGGACAGATAATTTATCGCCAGGCTTGCACTGCCGGTATGCAGGTTATTTTCATAAAAACTTACTGCCATCTCATTAACTTTATACAACTGACTGCTTAAACTCGCTGCCCTGGCTAACTCCGGCTTATCCTGATCTGGCAGGCTAACCCCGCACTTTTTAGCCAACATTTCAACCGCCTCGGGAAATTCCATCCGTTCATGGCGCATAAGAAATTTAAAAGCATTGCCTGACTCTCCGCAGCCAAAGCAATGGTAAATCTGACGCTCCGGGGAAACCATAAAAGAAGCAGTCTTTTCATGATGAAAAGGACAGTTAGTCTTAAAGTTCGCCCCAGCCTTCTTTAGCGGAATATAGCCGGAGATAATCTCAACGATATCTACCCGGCCAAGGATATCTTCTAATAAGTTTTCAGGAATATGGCCAGCCATTTTTACTTTCTTTTTATCCTGGTAAAACCGGAACAGGCAATAACTTCGAAATCCTGCTTTGCGTATTTCTCGATGTTATCCAAAAGCAGATTCAACCCCAGGGTATCCGATGAAATATGCCCGGCGATAACCACATTTAAATTAGCGTCTTTAACCTTTTTAAAATGCTCTTCACTTAAATGCATAGATACTAAAGTTCTTACTCCGGCCTTATATAATTTATCAAAAACATTAACTGATCCCTCGGTGCCTCCGGTCATCTCAAGCAAAATCTTACCTACCGGCCGTCTTGGATTACCCAGAATTATACGCGGTCCGGTATTAAATTTGGCGGCAATCTGATACTCAGGTATAGTGTTTAATATCTTTACCACATCCTCAACCAAACGCGGCTGGTTAGATTTCTGCTTAAAAATAGCCTCTAAATATCTATACACGTGATTATCTGCCGGTGTATGCATATTCATAAAAGGCATGTTCAATAACCTGGCGGCATCTACCGGCCGGGTATGATTCTTCGGTAATACCCTGCGTTCTACTTCAGCCATCCTCTCTTGGACTAATCTGGCAGCAGTCTTGGCAGCAACCCCGGCTTGAGTCAACAGGTCAATCTGCAGCCGCATTACCTCATGTAAGCCGGCATAGGCCTTTCCTTCAGGATGATGCGCAATTACCAGATCCAACCCTTCTTTTTGGCGGATGCGATCAGCAAGCAAGAGCTCCGCAACCTCAATATCAATACCCACCAGTATCTTTTTTATCTCCAAGTCAGGAGCGCCAAAGAGGATTGCCGAATCCGGAAAAGATTTTATTGCTTTTTTTGCCTTGCGAGGATCAGCTAAACGGCCAAAACGTACTACTGAATTGTAAAAGTTAATTAACTTCATTTACGGTTAAATTTATCCATGGCTTCTGTAACCGTGGAATTGAATTTTTCTTGAGCGGAAAATTTAGAAAAAATATTGCTCCAAAGCCAATTATATGTCTGGGGCGAAATTGCAAAAGCCTTACTAGCCAAATAAGAATGTTTTACCGAACTTCTAAGATAAGTAACGCTAGAAATAACCAGAGTAAAAGATACCAAACCTACAACCAGAAAACCCCGGCCAATACCTAGAATTAATCCGGAGAATTGATTAATTTTAGGAATAGCATTCAATTGTATAAAACGGAAAAGAATGCTGCGCAAACCTACAAAACATAAATACCCAACTATAATTAATAAGAGAAAAACTATAAAATCCATAAACTCTAAAGGCATAGCTTTAGGCAAAAAACGCCTCTGAATAAGATCCGAAAGAGTAGTATAATAGTGTAACGCGATATAAGTAGAAAATATTACACCTGAGAGCTTAAATATTTCAACGGATAAGCCCATTTTAGCAGCAATGTAACATATTCTAAATAAAACAATTAGGATAATAAAATCTAAAAAATTAAACTGCGCCAATAACCCTAAAATCATATCATTCTCCTCTTTTTTCCCCAGCCTCCGGCGATTGGGGAAAAATGACCCCGAGCTCCCGCGAGGGGGAACATTTCCTAAACAGGCTCAATTTTAATTATCTAAAAGTATAACATATATCCAATCGGATTGTCAAGGAAGGGGCCTAGATTTATCCTCTGAACCAGGATATGGTGCGCTCTAGCCCAACCTCAAGTGGCACAATCGGTTCCCAATCAAGAAGTTTTTTGGCTTTGGTGATATCCGGCTGGCGCTGCTGGGGATCATCTTGGGGCAATTTCCTGAAGACAACTTTACTTTTGGAGCCAGTTAATTTTAAAACTAGTTTTACCAATTGCATAATGGTAAATTCATGGGGATTACCCAAATTAATCGGTGAATTTTGGTCAGAAAGCATCAAACGCAATATACCAACGACTAAGTCATCAATATAACAGAAACTTCTGGTCTGCCGGCCTTTTCCATAAACCGTTAGCGCCTTACCTGTTAAAGCCTGATCAATAAAATTAGGCACTACCCGGCCATCATTATGACGCATTCTTGGCCCATAGGTATTAAAGATGCGCACAATCTTGGTATCCAATTTATGCACACGATGATAGGCCATCGTAATCGCCTCGGCAAACCGCTTAGATTCATCATAGCAGCCGCGCACACCAACAGGATTAACATGACCCCAGTAGCTTTCTTTTTGCGGATGCTCCAGGGGATCACCATAAACTTCCGATGTAGAAAAAAGCATAAAAACAGCTTTCTTCTTTTTAGCTAAACCTAAAGCATTGTGTGTGCCTAAGGAGCCCACCTTTAAAGTCTGAATAGGAAAATCCAAATAATCCTTCGGAGAAGCCAATGAAGCGCAGTGTAAAACATAATCTAATTTACCGGGGACCTCGATATAATCCGAAACGTTACAGACCTCTAAACGAAAATTCTTATCTTTGAAAAAGGTTCTTAGATTATTCCGGCTGCCTGTAATAAAATTATCCAGACAAATTACCTTGTAATTGCCAGCCAGCAATTTTTGACACAAATGCGAGCCGATAAAACCTGCTCCTCCGGTAATCAAAACAGTCTGCTTAGGCATTTGTAAAAACATGGGGACGGTTCTATTTTTTCGTATTTAAAAAATAGTAAAAAATAGAACCGTCCCCTGATTTTAAAGCTTCGAATTCCAGAATTCAACAGTAATTTTCAATCCGTCAATAAAATTAACTCTGGATTTAAAATTTAATAACTTAGCGGCTTTTCCAATATCCGCCAATGTCTTAAATACATCCCCAGGCCGCTTCGGGAATAATTTAGGGCGGATATCTTTGCCCAGGATTTTATTTAGAATTTTAACTAAATCCAAAACTGATGTATCTTTACCTCCGGCAATATTAAAAATACCGTATTTAACTTTATGGGCTCCGGCGGCGAGTAAATTGGCTAACACCACATTCTGCACAAATGTAAAATCCCGGGACTGGCGGCCATTACCAAAAATCGGCGGAGACTGATTCTTAAGTAAACAATTAATAAACTTAGGGATGACTACCGCATAATCATCGTCCAGGGACTGGCGCGGCCCAAAGACATTAAAATAGCGTAAGGCAACTGTAGGTAAGCCAAAATACAGGCTAAATATCTTACAATAATATTCACCGGTTAATTTACTCAGGGCATAAGGTGAGATCGGGCTGGGAATAAAACTTTCCTTTTCCGGGTAATCTTTCACTTCTCCATACACGGAACTGGATGAAGCGAAAACAAAACGTTTTACTTTATTCTGCACCGAAGCCTCCAGCATATTAAGCGTTCCATCAATATTAACACGATTGTAGGCATGCGGCTCGATCATGCTTTTAGGCACGCTTCTTAAGGCAGCCTGATGTAAAACAAAATCAATGTGTTTGGCCGCTTTAATACAAGCCGCCGCTGAACAGATATCCCCCTTAACTAAGTCGATCTTTTTTTCTAAACCATTAAGGTTAGAGATCTTTCCGCTGGAAAAATTATCCAAAACCCGTACATATTCACCTTGTTTAACTAGCGCCTCCACAATATGTGAACCAATAAAACCCGCCCCACCGGTTACCAAAAACCTGCTCATAGCCTCTCTACCTTTTCTGCATATTTTCCTTTAAAAACGTTTCGGGAATCAAAAATAAATTTTGCATTTTTTAATAAAGCAGCGTAATTGACTCCGGCATGATCCGTAGCAATAATACAGGCGTCAAATTCTTTAATTTTTTTAGCACTCAGCGCCACGGATTCTAAATCCAGCCCCTCAAGCTTAAGATATGGTATCAGCGGATCCGAATAGGAAATTTTAGCGCCTTGTCTTTTTAAGCTGTTGATTACATCGATACTCGGTGACTTGCGTAAATCTTTAATATCCTTTTTATAAGTAACCCCAATCACTAATATTTTTGCACCCTCAAGCCTCCTTCCTTTTCGCAGCAAAGCCTCTTTAATTCTTTTGACGATATATTCAGGCATATAATTTATTACATTAGAAGCCAGTTTAATAAAACGCGAATGAAAACCAAATCTTTTAGCCTTCCAATGCAGGTACAAAGGGTCTTTAGGGATACAGTGGCCCCCTACCCCCGGCCCGGGATAAAAAGGCATAAAACCAAACGGCTTGGTACTGGCGGCGCAAACAACCTCCCAGATATCAATTTTCATTTTATGCGCCATCATTGATAGCTCGTCGATCAATCCAATATTAATTAAGCGAAAGGTATTCTCCAGCAGCTTCACGGTTTCCGCGGCACGACAGCTGCTTACAGGAACAACCTGCTTAATAATAATTCGATAAACTGCCGCCGCCAACTGCGTAGCTTTATGGCTAAGCCCGCCAATAACCTTGGGAATCTTATGCACGGGAAATTTTTTATTCCCCGGGTCAATCCTTTCGGGTGAGAAACAAAGGTAGAAATCTTTACCATGCCTGAAACCGCGATTTTGGAAAATCGGCAAGATCTCTTCTTCGGTTGTCCCGGGATAGGTAGTGCTCTCTAAAATTACCAGCGCGCCGTTTTTTAAATGCAGAGCAACCTGGCTTACTGCATTCCTAATAAAAGAAATATCCGGAAGATATTTTCCTTTCAAAGGGGTAGGGACACAAATTAAGACTGCATCGGCCTGCTGAATATCCGTGAAATCCGCGCTGGCCTTAAAATATCCGCTAGCCAGCATATCGGTTAACTCTCGGCTGCTTATATCGCTGATATAAGATTTTCGATGAGCAATAGATTTCAGGCGGTCGGCATCAATTTCAATCCCCATTACCTTAACCTTTTTTTTGGCAAATTCTAAAGCCAAAGGAAATCCAACATAACCCAAACCTACTACCGCAATCTTTAACTGTTTATTTTTTATTTTTTTATCTAAATCCAATAAAATTTTATCCATTTCCCCGGCCCACTCCGATATAGGTAAAACCCAGATCCATAAACAGCTTAGGATTATAAATATTCCTACCGTCAACAATCAGCGCACGTTTTAACTTTTTTTTCAATTTTATAAAATCCAGCTCCTTAAATTCATTCCATTCTGTAGCAATAATAAGGCAATCGGCGCCTTCGGCAGCTTGATACGCATTTTTACAAAAAACAACATTTTTCAGGATTTTTTTGGCCTTCTCCATGGCCTGAGGGTCATAAACCTTAATTTTTGCCCCTTCCTGGATTAGTGCGTTAATCAAATCAATACTGGGAGAATTTCTTAAATCATCGGTGTTCGGCTTAAAAGCCAGCCCTAAAACAGCAAT
This sequence comes from Candidatus Omnitrophota bacterium, assembly GCA_030691865.1. GTDB lineage: Bacteria > Omnitrophota > Gorgyraeia > Gygaellales > Profunditerraquicolaceae > UBA6249. The sequence continues at coordinate 28,362 of JAUYDL010000004.1, forward strand.
AGTTTTATCTTTAATAATCCATAAAGTATCTTTTATTTTTTGCAGAACAAAGGCTTTCTGTTCCTCATTTGTATCCCTTACTGCCTTAAGAATTTTAAAATCATAACCTAATTTTTCGGCAATCGTTATAAAGGCATCCATATCTTTAGGAAAACATGAACCGCCATAGCCTATTCCCGCATGCAGAAAATAACGGCCAATACGATTATCCAAACCCATTCCCTGGGCTACCTCTTTTATATCCGCACCCACCTTATCGCAAATGCGGGCTATAGCATTGATAAATGAAATCTTGGTAGCCAAAAAAGCATTCGAAGCATGTTTAATTAATTCAGCTGATTTAATATTAGTAATTAAAATCGGCCGGTTCAAAGGTTGATACAGATCAGTCATTATCTGTTTTGCCTTTATGCTTTCTACCCCTACCACAATCCGGTCAGGATGGGTAAAATCATTTATGGCAGAACCCTCTCTTAAGAACTCCGGATTGGAAACTACGTCAAATTTATGGCCTTTTTTAATATAGGTAGCAATTGTCTTCTTGACCCAGGCACAGGTCTCCACCGGCACAGTAGATTTTTCTACGATTAAACGGTAGCCGTCCATATTTTGCGCAATAGCGCGGGCAACGTTTTCTATGCCGGTTAAATCCGCTTCGCCGTTTTCTAACGCAGGAGTACCTACGGCGATAAAAATTACCTCGCTGGCCTGCACAGCTGCCTTAATGCTTGAGGTAAATTTAAGCCGTTTATTCTTAAGATTAAGCTTAATGAGCTCTTCTAGGCCCGGCTCATAAATAGGGACTGACCCTTTTTTAAGATGAGAGATTTTCTCGGCGTCATTATCAGCACAAATAACTTTATTACCTAACTCAGCAAAACAAGCCCCAGTAACTAAACCCACATAACCTGAACCGATGATTGAAATATTCATTTGGGCACCTTTTAAATTTTAAGGATTTTACTGCACTCCGGATTTCTTTTTAGTCATGGCTTGATCAAATCCGAATTCATTTTCAGGGAAAGCCTTAAGCCTAAAAAGAAAGAATATGGTTGTGCCGGAAATCTCTTTTTTATTAAGAGTAATGTCCAGTTCCCAACAGTGCAGATCGCGAGTTAAGGTATACTCCTGCTCCTGGAAGCCGAAGTCAAGAGAACTAGACTTCTTAAGGTTAAACCGTTCATAAATACCAAATTTCCACTTGGGGCTCAGGCGCCAGTTAAACCCAATGGTAACTTCATTACTGCCTTTTCTTACATAACGCTGGCCAATAGTAAATGTGCGCTCCTTACCTAAATCAAAGCCTAAGTCATAATTAATTGATGAAAATTTATTATAATTCACATTCGCATCTCCGTTCACAAGTCCATGTTCTGAATGTTCAAAGGTTGCATCGGATTCAAATCTTAACCAGGAATAAGGCAACACCTTTAAGTTAAAGCGAATATCCGAAAAATTATCTTTCAACCCCTCTCCTGTTCGTGGAGTAGTAAAAAAAGCATTATCCCCTAATTTTGGATCAAGCACATATTCAGTAGTTATTAAGAAATCCACAAAATCCACGCTCTGGCCATTACGCTTAGTCTGCAACTTATTCGACAAATTTAAGGTAGCGGTATTACCGCGGTAAATCGCATCTGTCGCGTCTATCTGTTTTATATTTCTTGTCGGAATAGTCGGCGGATGCGTATACAGATACCCTATACTAGGGGTAATAATATGGCGTAAAGCGTTAATATCTAAACCAAGAAAGTTTGTTTTGACATTATAAATACGGTAAAACTTAGTGCTCATATCCGCGCCGCTGTAAAAGATTGTACGTATAATTCCGCTCTGGTCATTGGCGCCTTGATCATAAAAAGTCTGGCGGCTGGAAACAAATGGCTTAAATTGAATAAAAGCAATCTTAGTCGGCAGAGAAAAGGTATTCTTAGTATCGAGGCGGGTATCAGTGACATTATCTCTATCCTGACTATAAATTGCTGCTGATGGATCTGAAGTAACAACCTTCTTTTTATTATAATTACCCAGTTGGCTTACATTTTCAAAATAAAGCGGGCTCTCTCCTAATTGTAAACTTGGCAGATTATAATTTATTTCCGGTTTCTTTTCTATCTGGTTAAACCATTTAGTAGTGCGTAATTGTAGAAGCACATCCAAACTAGAATAATTAAAAGCATGATGAAAAAGGGCATAGCTTAGCGGTTCAGTATCCTTCTCATATTCCCTGAAAAAATAATCTTGTAGAAAACTACGAGCGGAAGGATAAGTTGTATCATTTTTTCTTCTTTGATCGGTAATCTTAAAAAACTCCGTAGTAACATTAGT
>JAUYDL010000010.1 GCA_030691865.1 Candidatus Omnitrophota bacterium
AAAATATTACTGCTTTATCAGGATTTTTCTAGTAATAGTGCTGGCGGTGGTAGTTATTTTCCTGGGATGCTCTACGTGGAAAAGAAGCCAGATCTGGAAAGATAGCTTGAGTTTATGGAATGATGTCTTAAAAAAGTATCCTGATATATTTGTAGCATATGATAAGCGCGGGGAGTATTTTTTATCCCAGGGAGAATATGAAAAGGCACGTTCTGATTTTATGAAGGCGATAGATATCAGTAATCGTTATTCCTTTAATCTCGATTATAAGGTTTATTATCATAATTTAAGCTATTCCTTGCGGGCTTTAGGTAGAAATTCGGAAGCGATAGCGGTATCTGAAAAGATGCTCAAAGAGACGCAGGCATATTTTGATCGGGCCAAGATAAATCATCCATCAGGCAATCAGAATGAGGTAATTGCAGCAAATAGGATGGCCATAGAAGCAGATGCATATTTTAATCTTGCTTATATTGATGATGCACCATGGGCCAAAGATAAAGCAATCGTGCTATGCCTTAGGACAATCGAGATTTATCCTAACAATGTTAATGCACATTTTTATTTGGGTGTTTTGTATACCAAGCTTAATAGAAAAGAAGAGGCTAAAGCAGAGCTGGCCAAGGCTATAGAGATAGACCCAACCTACAACCCGGCATATGTTAAACTTGCTGGAATTTACAAAACTCTCGGCCAGGAAGAAGAATTAGAGTTATTATATAAAAAAGCCATAGCGAACAACCTGGATTTTTTTGATGCGTATTATTATATCGGCAATTTATTTGCAGATGCCCAAAAGGATAAAGATGCAATTTTATTATACGGCAAAGCTATAGAAATTAATCCGGGTTCCAAAGAAGCATGTGTGAGCTTGGGAAACTCATATTTAACAATCGGCAGAAATAAAGAAGCAATAATCTGGTTAAAGAAAGCGCTTAAATTCGATCCCAATCTGGCGGTTGCGCATAATAATATTGCCTTAGCTTATTATTATGCAGGAGAGTATGATTTAGGGATTGAGCATTGCGATAAAGCTAGCGGGTTGGGTTATACTATTAGCCCAAAATTACTGGAACTCCTCAAGCCGCATAGAAAATAGGATTTTTTAGCTTAGAGCTGTTGATCTAAACTCCGGTATTGAATTGCTTCGGCGATATGCTCAGCTAAAATGCCCTGGCTGCCGGCCAAGTCACTTATGGTTCGGCCCACCTTGAGTATTTTATCATAAGCTCTTGCCGATAAAGCTAATTCTGCTATCGCCATACGCACTAACTCTTGAGCCTCTTTATTCAAAACACAGTATTCTCTGATTAATTTATTAGACATTTGGGCATTACAAAATATTCCTGCAGACTTAAATCTTTGCTGTTGAATTGCGCGGGCATTTTCCACGCGCTGTCTGATTGCTGCTGATGGTTCCGCGTCTTTGGTATCTGATAATTCCCGGTATTTTACCTGAGGAACTTCGATATGCAGATCAATTCTGTCCAGCAGAGGGCCGGAAATTTTTCCTAAGTAATTTCTGATTTTTGCCTGACTACAGTGGCAGACCTTCTGTGGACTAAAATAATTACCGCAAGGGCAAGGGTTAAGCGCTGCCGCTAAAATAAAGCAAGCGGGAAAAATCAGCGTCCTTTTTATGCGGCTGATACAGATTAGATTATCCTCTAATGGTTGTCTTAATGCTTCCAGGGCTTTACGGTTAAACTCCGGTAACTCATCCAGGAATAAGACTCCGTAATGGGATAGGCTGATCTCTCCGGGTTTAGGTATGTTGCCTCCGCCGATTAAGGCGACATCTGAGATGCTATGATGCGGAGAGCGGAAAGGCCGGGTTCCGATAAAACCATCCTTGTTTAACAATGTGCCGGCTACCGAGTGGATTTTGGTTATTTCCAGGGTTTCTTCCAAGGAAAGACTGGGCATGATGGTGGGGATTCTTTTGGCGAGCATGGTTTTTCCGCTTCCCGGAGGGCCGATCATCAGAATATTATGTCCTCCTGATACCGCTACTTCCAGGGCTCTTTTGGCAAAATACTGTCCTTTGACTTCGGAAAAATCCAAAGTGTAATTTGCGCTATTTTTAAGGATTTGATTAATCTCTAATTTAAGAGGTTGCCGAGAACCGGGGTCGGCTAAAAACTGCACCACTTCTTTTAAGCTTTTTAGCGGCCAGGCAGATATTTCTGATACGATTGCCGCTTCTTTGGCGTTTTCTTCAGGAAGAACAAGGTTTTTTATGTGGAATTTAGCCAGGGTTAAGCTTATCGCTAAAACACCATGTACCGGTCGCAGTTGCCCATCCAGGGACAATTCCCCTAGAAAAGAGTAATTTTTAAGAGGATCTTTATTGATCTGTCCGGTTGCCGCCAGAATGCCAAGGGCAATGGCCAGATCAAATGCAGCGCCCTCTTTTTTGATATCAGAAGGGGCCAGGTTTACCGTTATTCTTTGAGCCGGCCACTGGAATCCCGAATTTTTGATGGCTGAGCGTACCCTTTCCTTGCTTTCCTTGATTGCTACATCCGCCAGGCCAACCAGGTTTACCGCTGGCAGGCCATTGGCAACATCAATTTCTATTTCCACCGGATAGGCCTCCAGGCCCAGAAGACCAAAACTGTAAGTTTTAGAGATCATCAACCTTTCCTTTCTGCGCTCCCGCCTTCGGCGGGATAAGTTCGGGCAGATAACTTACGTCGCGCTTCGTACTCCGTAAGTTATGCCCTCACTTAAATAGACGCGCAGAACTCAATAATCTAACGGGTTTTTAAGGAAAAAAGCTTGCTTTTTAGATGGAGGATTATATAATATAAGCTTATGAATAAAGATGGGATTAAGAATCTAGCGCTTATTTTGTTGTTAGGTGTTGCTGTTTTTAGTATGGTCAGATACGTAAGTGAATTAAAGGCAAGATTCAGGCTCCAAGATAGTTTGACTCAGGTTCAAGGTGAAGCTGTTGCATTGACACAAGAGAAACAAAACTTATTGCAAGAACTGGGGAAAGAGCAAGAGCTTAATGAGCAGTTGGCGGCCAAGAACGTAAATCTTAAGGTTTATTTAAAGGCAAGTAAAGATAGGATGACGCGTCTTTTCCGGGATAATTCCAAAACCCAGAATGAGCTTGAAGAGATAAACGCTAAGTTTGCTGTATTAAAAGCGGAAAACAGAGCGCTGATTGTTAGTCATAAACGTAGTTATATAGAAAATGAACAGTTTAAATTAAAACTGAGTTCGGTGATCGAGCTAAAAAAGGCAATCCGAGAATTAAGGGCTAAGAAGTCCCAAGCTTCTGGCTTAGAAATAGAAGGAAACCGGGGGTTCTTGATCAGGAATGGCCGGTCAACCTTAGAGAAAATTAAGATTGAAGTTATTCCCGCCCCGTACAAATCCCTACGGGATTCTACGGGGCCCGCAAAAACTAAAGAATAATGAGAGATTTTTTTATAGAGGTATATAGAAATAAGATTCTGATGACGACCATTTCTGCCTGGTTAATTGCCCAGACGATTAAAGTGGTTATCGGAGTATTTCGTAAGAAAAAGTTTGATTTTCGTTTATTTATCGGAAGCGGAGGAATGCCTTCTGCGCATGCTGCCGGTGCCGCATGTTTAGGAACAAGCATCGGCTTGGAATATGGATTTGATAGTGTTTATTTTGCTTTGGCATTTGCTTTTGCGATTGTGGTTATGTTTGATGCCCAAGGAGTACGTCGCTCTACAGGCAAACAAGCAGGCATTTTAAACATGATTATGGAGGATATTTACTGGCGGGGTAAAATCCAACAGAGGCGTTTACGTGAACTTATCGGCCATACTCCGGTAGAAGTAATTATAGGGTTGTTGTTAGGTATCGCGATTGCTTTGGTATCTCGGATCTGGTAAAACAAGTAACACCCGGCCTTATTGGATAGGCCGGTGTGCACTTACTGTGCAAGGGGGTTTGAAGTGAAAAAAAGAGTTTGGATTATAATTATAGCGGTGATAGCTATTGGAAGTATCATTGTTTTTTTAAGCAGCAAAAAAATAAACAAGGTGGTTGGAATTGCCAGTCATTCATCAGCGCGCTCCTTGTCTGGCCAAGCGCGCAAACTTGAGGACAAAGGTAGCCTGCTTGAGGCTAAGTTATTGTATCAGAAGCTGGTGAATGATTTTCCGGGATCGCCGGAGGTAATGGATTGGCAGAAGAAAACAGAAGATATAAATATTAAATTACTATTCTCGCCCGTGCTTACGCCTAAAAGTATAATTTATCAAATCCGGCCGGGAGACACCTTAAATAAGATCGCCCGTGAGCATAAAACTACTATCGAGCTTATTATGAAAAGTAATAATATTAATGATGCGCTGATAATTCCCGGCCGTAAGATTAAAATTTGGAGTGTACCTTTTAATATTCTGGTGGATAAATCTCAAAATATATTGCTGCTTAAAAATAATGAAGAGATCATCAAGACTTATATCGTATCTACAGGAGAAAATAATTGCACTCCCGCCGGCACGTTTAAAATCGCGAATAAACTTTCCAACCCTACCTGGTTTAAGGCCGGGGCGGTGGTGCCGCCGCAAAGCGCCCAGAATGTGCTGGGCACGCGTTGGATGGGTTTTGACCTGGCAGGTTACGGTATTCATGGGACTATCGAACCAAAAGAGCTGGGCAAACAAGCGACTCAAGGATGTGTGCGCCTGGGTAATGCTGATGTCGAGGAGCTCTATAGCATTATTCCTGTGGGCACCGAAGTTACCATAATTGAATAATACTTATGGCCGGACTAGATTTTGAAAAACCGATTGTAGAGTTAGAGAAAAAAATTCAAGAACTTAAATTTTTTATGGCGGAGAAAAAGATTGATTTATCTCTTGAGATCAAGAAGCTTGATGATAAGCTGGAGCATTTAAAAAAAGATACCTATACCAATCTTACCGCCTGGCAGAAGGTGCAGCTTGCTCGGCATCCTTTGCGGCCGTATACCTTGGATTATATCAGTATGATTATGTCGGATTTCGTGGAGTTGCATGGTGACCGGCTTTTTAGCGATGACAAGGCGATGATCTGTGGTTTGGCTAAACTGGATAAAAAGAAGGTGATGGTTATCGGACATCAAAAAGGCCGGGACACCAAGGAAAATTTAAAACGTAATTTTGGTTGCGCGCATCCGGAAGGCTATCGTAAAGCCTTACGGGTCATGCAAATGGCCCAAGAGTTCGATTTACCGGTGGTAATTTTTATTGATACCCCCGGTGCATATCCGGGTATCGGGGCTGAGGAGCGCGGGCAATCTCATGCCATTGCGCTTAATTTACGGGAGATGATGAGTTTTACTGTTCCGATTGTGGCGATTGTCATCGGAGAGGGTGGTTCAGGCGGCGCTTTAGGCGTAGGAGTGGCGGACCGCGTAGCGGTATTAGAAAACTCTTATTATTCGGTTATTTCGCCAGAGGGGTGCGCAGCAATTCTTTGGAAGGATGGCGCCAAGGCTCCCCAGGCAGCTGAGGTCTTAAAACTTACCGGTCCAGATCTTTTAAAGATGGGCCTGATTGATGAAGTGATCCCGGAACCATTAGGAGGGGCACATCGTGACGTGCAAAAAATCGCTTTGAGTGTTAAAGAAACAATTTTAAGAAACCTTAAAGAATTAGAATCTCTGGATAAAGAAGAGTTACTTAAATTAAGGTATAAGAAATTCAGGTCCATGGGTGTTACCGGATGATTGAGCAGGAGCTCCTGTTATTAGGGCTGTTGCGTCAAAGCCCCAAGCATGGTTATAAAATTAAAGTACAGGCGCGCGAAATCCTCTCTTTGTTTGCCGGAGTCCAGTTAAAATCAATATATTATCCTTTAAAAATTTTAGAAAAAAAAGGTTTGTTGACTAAGCAGACAGTTAAGAAAGGTCGACGGCTGGAGCGCTTTGTTTATTGTCTGACGTCAAAAGGTAAAGAGCGTTTTGAGAAGCTTTTGAGTAAAAACTTTCTTAATTTTAAGCGTCCGCAATTTACTTTAGATTTGAGCTTATATTTCCTAAGTTTTATGAAACCTGCCTTAGCCCGGCGTAGGCTAAAGAAAAGATTAGAAATCTTAGACAAAATCTCTGCCGGAATGGAGAAGATGTTTAATTCCAAAGAGTTAAAAAATTCTTTGCCCCTTCTTCGGATTATGGAACATAATTTTTGCCTGCTGCGCGCCGAATCTACTTTTCTGGGTTCACTCCTTAAAAAAATCTAGACTGCTCTTTGCGGGGTAAGATTATATCCCATAGCAGGTGATTAATTTACTTGACAAAAAAGTTTATCTTGACTAAAATTATATAGTAAAATTTTACTATATAATCTAGCTGGCATTAAACTCATTTATATCAATGGGGTTAAATCATGGTCTGGAAAGCGGCAACAGATAGCAAATTTAAGCTTTTAATTTCTAAGATTCCGATATTTCATCGGCAAATTACTGAATCTGTAGTCAGGCGTCAAGCCGAAGAGATTGCCGCCAAGCGTAATGGCGTCCAAGTTCAAGAGCAGGATGTGGTGGCTGCTTTTTTTCGGATGTTCCCTCGCCATTTTACAGCATGATGATCCGCCTGCTTGGGCAAAATGGGTTTGATTATAAAAAGTACGGCTTTCCAAAAAAACATTAAAAAATAATGCGTATTGCGGTTATTGGTGCCGGAGCCATAGGTTGTTTAGTCGCAGGTTATCTTAAAGAAAGGGGCGAAGAGGTAACCTTAGTCGGCCGTGGCTCAACCGTTAAAGCAATCAATGAGCAGGGTATCGCTATCTCCGGGGTCAGAGGAAACTTCTTGGTGCGCGTGAGCATCGCCGATACCTTAAACTATGTTCCGGATCTAGTAATTTTAACGACCAAAACACAGGATATTGATTCGGCTTTAGCCGACAGCGCCCATTTACTGCAGAATTCTTTGTTACTCACCACGCAAAATGGTGTGCAGGCAGATAAAATAGTTGCCAAATATCTGTCTGCTGAAAAGATTATTTCCAGCATCGTG
>JAUYDL010000037.1 GCA_030691865.1 Candidatus Omnitrophota bacterium
ATTATGGAAATGGCCCAAGGAGTATTTCATGTGCAGGCAACCAGCGGCGATACGCAGTTGGGTGGTACAGATATGGATAAAGTCCTTCTTGAATATATTACCAGCCAGTTTAAACGCGAGACTGGAATTGATTTAATGAATGATAAAATGGCAGTGCAGAGGGTCCGCGAAGCAGCGGAAAAGGCAAAGATTGAATTATCCTCAACCGTAAGCACGGATATCAATTTGCCTTTTATTACCGCCGATGCTACCGGCCCGAAGCATTTAACGATGACGATTACCCGGGCAAAGCTGGAGGATCTAGTCGGTCCGATTATCGACCGTTGCCGCCATCCCATGGAACAGGCGTTAAATGATGCTAAGTTGGCGGCCAAAGAGGTTGACCGGATTATCATGGTCGGCGGGCCTACGCGTATGCCTATTGTGCAAAAATTTGTCGAAGATTATGTCGGTAAGAAAATTGAGCGCGGAGTTGACCCTATGGAGTGCGTGGCTTTAGGGGCGGCTGTCCAGGCAGCGATTATTACCGGAGAGGTTAAAGATGTGCTTCTTTTGGATGTTACTCCGCTTTCCCTGGGTATCGAAACCTTAGGGGGAGTTAATACGAAGTTAATCGAAAGAAACGCCTCTATCCCTACTCAAAAAAGCCAGATATTTTCAACCGCAGCAGATAACCAGACCGCGGTTACCATCCGGGTCCTGCAAGGTGAAAGACAGATGGCTGATGATAACGTGGAATTGGGAAGATTTGATTTAGTCGGGATTCCAGCTGCTGCTCGTGGCGTGCCGCAGATTGAAGTAAAATTCGATATTGACCGTGACGGGATTGTGCATGTTTCAGCTAAGGACCTTGGCACCGGCAAAGAGCAGTCTATTCGTATTACTGCTCCGAAGAAATTATCCAAGGAAGAGATTGATAGGATGGTCAAGGATGCAGAAAAATTTGCAGCTGATGATGCCAAGAAAAGGGAAGAAATCGAAGCCATTAATCAGGCGGATAACTTGATCTATGCTACTGAAAAATCATTGAAGGATTACGGAGATAAGGTCAGCCAGGCTGAGCGTGCTGATATCGAGGCAAAAGCCAATGATTTAAAGAGCGCGATCAAAGACAAGAATATTGATAGAATAAAGAAGGGCGCCGAAGAGCTGACCAAGGTTTCCCATAAGCTTGCCGAAGAGATTTACAAGCAGGCAGCCAGTGCCAAGCAGCAAAAGTCTCAAAACGCCGGCCAAGCTGCTTCCGGTAGCCAGCAAGATACTGCCGAAGAGCCGGGCCAGGGCGCAAAAAAAGACGAGGATATTATTGACGCTGAGTATAAGGAAGAGGATCAAGACGGTAAGAAATAAAGATGTCTGTTAAAGGTGATTATTACGAAATACTGAGAGTTCCCAAGACCGCTAGCCTGGATGAAATAAAAAAGGCCTATCGTGAGATGGCGCTTAAATTTCATCCAGACCGCGTGCCTGCGGAAGAGAAAAAAGCCGCGGAGGAGAAATTCAAGGGGATTTCCGAAGCATATGCTGTGCTTTCAGACTCTTCTAAGCGCGATCTCTATAACCAATACGGACATTCGGGTATAGACCAAAAATACGCCCAGGAAGATATTTTTAAGGGTGCGGATTTCAGCAGTATTTTCAGGGAAATGGGTGGTGGATTTGGGGGCGCAGGGAGTATTTTTGAGGAGCTATTCGGTGACCTGGGGTTTGATGTTTTCGGTTCAAGGCAATCAAGGTCTGGCGCTGCCAGGCGGCGCGGCAGGGATTTGCAGATTGCCATTGAAATATCGTTGGAGGAAGCAGCTACAGGCGTAGAAAAAATTATTACCGTGCCACGCTATGAAAACTGTATGGCCTGTTCAGGAAGCGGCGCTAAACCCGGCTCCAAGAGGACGGTTTGTTCTCAATGTAAAGGAGCAGGTAAAACGGTAGTTTCTAACGGCTTTTTCCAATTGGCTCAAACTTGTTCGCGCTGCGGCGGAGAGGGCTCAATTATTCAAACTGCCTGTTCGGATTGCCGGGGAGAAGGCAGGGTTAAAGTTACTAAAAAGATAAAAGTTAAGATACCTGCCGGAGTAGATAATGGTTCTCAACTACGCGTCCGCGCAGAAGGCGAGGCCGGTATTAATAGCCGGGGGGATTTATATGTAGTTATAGAGGTTAGAGAGCATGAGATCTTTCAGAGGCATAATAATGATATTGCTGCATCGGTGAATATAAGTTTGGCTAAAGCTGTTTTGGGCGGTGAGGTTGAGGTTCCGGCTTTAGACGGAAAACTGATGATGAAGATACCCGCGGGTACCCAATGCGGGAAAACTTTTCGTCTTAAAGGTAAAGGTATACCGGATTTACATTCCCGGGATATTGGCGATGAGTTAGTGAAAGTAGATATTGAAATTCCTACCAGGTTAACCGCACAACAGAGGCAGCTAATCGAGGAGTTTGCCCGTTTAAGCGGCGAAGATTTAGGATCCAAGGAAAACTTTACGGATAAGTTTAAGAAATCATTTCGCTAAGAAGTATATATGCCCGGTGATAGGATTGCACCCCGCGCTAATTGGAATTGCGCGGGTGTCCTCCCGGTGGAGGAAAAAATATGCCTACTTATGAATATGAATGTTTGTCCTGTAAACATAAATTTGAAATTTTACAGAGTATAATCGCAAAACCTGAAACTAAGTGTCCGAAATGCGGTAAAAAGTTAAAAAAGTTAATTAGCAGTACGGCAGGGTTTATTTTTAAAGGAACAGGTTTTTACGCTACCGATTATAAGAAAGCCAGCAAATCGCAAAACAGCTCTTCGGTTGGCTCTTGCCCTAAAGCCAATGATGGATGTGCGGGTTGCCCGGGCCATAAGTAAATTAAATATGTTTTTAATTTATTGTTTTATGGTAAAATATTTTTTTAGGTATAAGGTTAACTTTTTTTCGCAAGTTTAAAAATTTTTATGAGCAAAACAAAAGCCTTTAAGGCAGTAGTCTATAATCCGGAGACGATCGGGGATTTTAAGGATGTGGTTTGTCCGCCATACGATGTGATTTCCTCCCAGGCTCAAGATATACTCCTTGAGCGTTCGCTGCATAATTTTATTCATATACTTTTAGCTAAAGATTCTCCCTTGGATGATAAATACCTAAGGGCAGGAGCAATATTCCGCAGCTGGCTTAAGGAGGGGGTGCTTATTCAGGATGAGCAGCCAGCCGTATATTTTTATAGCCAGCAATATGTTATCCGGGGTGAGAAAAAAACGCGCTTAGGATTTATCTCTTTGCTTAGGCTGGGGGATGAAAAAGACTCAAGCGTTTTCGGGCATGAAAATACGCAGAACGCCGCAAAGCTGGACAGGTTTAAACTGGTTAAGCAGGTAAGGGCTAATCTGAGCCCAATCTTCATAATTTTTCTGGATAAAAAACGCATTATTCAGCGCATCTTTCAGAGGCAAATTCCGGCTCAGAAGACTTTTATTGAAGTTACGGATGATGAAAAAACCGTGCATAAATTATGGCGCCTGAATGACCCGGATGTTCTTAAGACAATTGAATCCGGTATGAATAACGAAAATATGTTCATTGCCGACGGGCATCATCGTTATGAGGTTTCCTGCGCCTATCGGGACCTGATGCGCGAAAAACTGGGTGCGCAATTCACCGGCGAAGAAGATTTCAACTTTTGCCTGGCATATTTTACCAATACGGATTACCGGGGGTTATCTATTTTGCCTATTCACCGCCTGCTTAAATTAGATGCGCGGCTGGATTTAAATGATTTTATGGCGAAGAGCAAAGAGTATTTTGATATCGACCAGCTAAAAGACCGGACACGCTTTTTCTTTTTAATGGAGAAAGCCGGTTGCACGGAGCATTTGTTGGGGTTATATAAAGATAAAAAATATTTTCTTTTACGCCTAAAGAATGTAAAGATGCTGGATAAACTCATCGCGGATAAGCCTAAAGAGTACAGGACGCTTGACGTAGCGATCTTTAATTACCTGGTATTAAAAAATATCCTCAAGCTCGATTTAAACAACCTAACGGCTATAAAATATAGCCCGGACCCTTATGAATTAATGGAGCAAGTCGATAGCGATCCCTTAAATGTCGCGTTTTTCTTAAATCCGGTTAAAATCCAACAGATTATTAATATTGCTATAAGCGGTAATAAAATGCCTCCCAAATCCACCTATTTTTATCCCAAGGTACTATCAGGCCTGGTGGTGAATAAATTTGAAAAGGAATAAGTATGGCATTATTTGGTAAACCAAAATATACCATTGTACGCTTAAAGAAAAAGGAAATCCCTGATGGTTTATGGACAAAATGCGAGGAATGCTCGGAGACTCTTTATAATAAAACACTGGAAGAGAATTCCAAGGTCTGCCCTAAATGCAACTATCATTTTGGCTTAACGGCGCATGAAAGAATAAATCTATTATTGGATAAGGATACCTTTGGCGAATTCGATAAGGATATGGTTTCAGCTGATCCGCTAGATTTCAAGGGGCCCAAGACCTATAAAGATAAATTAAAGCAGGATCAGGAGGCAACCGGATTAAAGGATGCTGTTATATCCGGTGAAGGTAAAATTAATTCCCGGCCGGCTGTTGTGGCGGTTACGGATTCGCGTTTTATTATGGGGTCGATGGGTTCGGTGGTTGGTGAAAAAATCACCCGGGCGATTGAATATGCCACAAAAAATAAGCTTCCCATGATTATTGTTTCCGGTTCAGGCGGAGGGGCGCGGATGTATGAAGGCTTGTATAGCCTGATGCAGATGGCCAAAACCTGCGCCGCCTTATCCTATCACCATAAAGCAAGCTTACCTTATATTTCTGTGCTGACTAACCCCACCATGGCGGGGATCATGGCTTCATTTGCCGGAGTAGGAGATATAATTATGGCTGAGCCTAACGCTCTTATTGGTTTTACCGGCCCTAGGGTTATTGAGCACACAATCAGGCAGAAATTACCTATGGGTTTTCAGCGTTCGGAGTTTTTGTTAGATCATGGGTTGATTGACATGATTGTGCATCGCAAAAATATGAAGGGAACTTTAAGTCAATTGCTTGACTATTTTGCTTAATTTTGTATAATAATTTAAGTCTTTTTTACTAGCAGAGGCTCTAAAACAGCGCACAGGGGAGTAATTAAATGGCTCAGGTAAGCTTAAGGGATATATGTAAAGTTTTCCCGGGTAATATCACCGCGGTAAATAAAGTAAATTTAGGCATTGAAAATAAAGAATTTATGGTCTTAGTTGGCCCTTCGGGCTGTGGCAAATCCACGACCTTAAGAATGATCGCGGGTTTAGAGGAAATAAGCTCCGGTAATATTTATATCGGAGATAAGCGGGTTAATGATGTTCCGGCCAAAGATCGGGATATTGCCATGGTTTTTCAGAATTATGCTCTTTATCCGCATATGACGGTTGAGGAAAATATGTCATTTGGCCTGCGGCTTAGGCGTATCTCTAAGCAGGAGATCGGGCAGCGAGTTAATGAGGCTGCAGAAATATTGGGGATTAAAAGATTGTTGAATCGTAAGCCCCGCGAACTTTCGGGTGGAGAGCGGCAGAGGGTGGCGGTAGGAAGGGCAATTGTAAGAAAGCCGATGGTTTTTTTGTTCGATGAGCCTTTAAGCAATCTTGACGCCAAGATGCGCGTGCAGATGCGCACGGAGATCCATAAGCTGCATATAAGGCTGCAGACCACGATTATATATGTTACGCATGACCAGGTTGAAGCGATGACAATGGGCGATCGTATCGCGGTTATGAAAGACGGCATCATCCATCAATTAGCCGATCCGATTGACGTATATGACCATCCTAAGAATAAATTTGTCGCCGGGTTTATCGGTTCTCCTCCGATGAATTTTATGAAAGGTAGGATTATCAAGAAAGACGGCCGGATATATTTTGATGAAGGTAAAATCCTGGT
>JAUYDL010000062.1 GCA_030691865.1 Candidatus Omnitrophota bacterium
AACTTTCCTGCAGGCAATTCAATAACTCTAATCGCTTGCCAATATATCCGAGTTATTCTGTTGGGATCAAGCTTGAGAATAGCTTTAATGACCTTATAATCCTTATCTACAAAAAGTATATCTATGGCAAAACGCATAAAAAAAGTATGCACAGAATTACAGGGATCCAAGATTATTGCTTGATTAGGTAAAAAAACTTTCCTCCCCAATAAACCCTTAATTCTTTTAAAGGGAGTGTTGGCGATAAAAACATCTTCCGCCAGAACAGTATTTTTGGTTTGATTAATTAGGCGCATTAAAAAACAAGGGGACGGTTCTCTTTATGAAAAAAAGAATAAAGAGAACCGTCCCCTTTATTTAGTAGGCTTAAATATCTCATCCGAAATAACTACTCCGCGTATACGGATTTCATCCATAAATGAAGGCTTATAACCAGTGGCAGTAAAATAACCCAGGACTTTTCCCTGAGCATCTACTCCGATTTGTTTAAAAATAAATATGTCATTTAAATTTATGTGCATTTCATCTTTCATCCCCGCAACTTCAGCAATACCTAAAACTTTTCGTGAACCATCCGAAAGCCTGGCGGTATGCACAATCACATCTACTGCCGAAGAAACCATTTCACGAATAGCCCTGGCCGGAAGCTCGATCCCGGACATAAGAATCATCGAATCTAGGCGGGATAAAACATCCGCAGTAGAATTGGCATGAATAGTCGTCATCGAACCATCATGCCCGGTATTCATGGCCTGAAGCATATCTAAAGATTCAGTTCCGCGGCACTCACCCACAATAATTCTATCCGGACGCATACGCAAAGTATTGCGGAAGAGATCCCTGATCGTAAGAGCGCCTTTGCCTT
Organism: Candidatus Omnitrophota bacterium; assembly: GCA_030691865.1. Taxonomy (GTDB): domain Bacteria; phylum Omnitrophota; class Gorgyraeia; order Gygaellales; family Profunditerraquicolaceae; genus UBA6249. The sequence goes on from JAUYDL010000062.1 coordinate 866, forward strand.
CTATATTGGGCGGACGAGATTCCAACCTTATCCAATGCCGTTGGTTTAATTTTAACTCCGCAGCATCTTCTAAAGTTATAATCCGCTCTCCCTCAGGGATATACTCTGAAAGGGCATTTAACACTGTAGTCTTCCCTGAACCCGTACCTCCGGAAACAATCAAATTCTTGCGGCATAATACGCAGGCCTTGATAAAATCCGCCATCGCCGGAGTAAGCGACCCAAAATTAAGTAAATCGCTTGTTTTGTACCTTTCTTTGCGGAATTTTCTAATCGTTAATGTGGGCCCGGTAAGGGACAATGGAGAGATAATCGCGTTGACGCGTGAACCATCAGCAAGGCGGGCATCAACCATGGGCACAGATTCATCAATACGCCTGCCGATAGGAGCAATAATGCGCTCAATTATTGTCCTTACCTGATCATTAGAAATAAACTTTTTACTGGTCAGTTCAATCTTACCAAAACGCTCTACATAAATCTCATCCTTATTATTAACCATAATATCAGTAATATCCGGATCGGCTAAGAGGTCTTCTAGGGCTCCTAATCCTAAGGCTTCATCTAAAATTTCTTTAATCAGCTTCTTTCTTACATCTTGAGAAGGTATAAAACTGCCTACCTCCTCCACCAAAAGATTACTCACAATCACCCCGGCCTTATCTTTTAAATCCCTGGCTTTTTTAGGGTCGCTAAAAACTCTAAGATCCAGCCGCTTAATATTCAGACTGTCTAATAGGCGGCTGTGTATCCTGCGCTTAAGGATCGAGATCTCATCCTTATCCTCATCAACATCCGGCTCAAGCACCGATTCTTTTAAACCCTGGCCTTCCCAGAATTGCCCGGACTTCTCCACCACTGCTTCTTTCATCTTAATCTGGTCAATATTCCTGCGCTCCAAAAATATCCCCTTATCTTCAATTAAAACGCTGGCCAGTTTGAAAAAAGCTAAGGCAATCTTAGAACGGGGAGAATTAATAACTACGGGCATTTCTAGATTAACCGCCTGATTAACCAACTTTCCTTCAGAGGGGATCTTCTCAATGATGTCTACAGGCAGATTAACCCGAATCTCCTGCCAGCTGATGCTGGACAAAGATTCCGCTCTATTGAGCAGAAGCTTGATCATATCCAAAGGAAAATGCAGGAACTGCAAAGTATCCAATGACCATTTAGCCTGGTATATGGAGAGCACATCCGGAGTAACTATTAGAAGGATCAGGTTGGCTTGGTTTAACGCCGCAAGAAATACATCGCTAAAACTTTTTCCGACATCCACAACAATGTAATCATAATCTTTATCCAGGAAAGCAAAAACCTCGGAAATTTTTTCCGGATACAGATACCCGGATTGCTGCGGCTTGAGCACGCCAGTAAGGAAATCTACATCATGAAATTTAGATTTAACTATAAAATCTTGCTTTTTAGTTAACTGCGGTTGTTTCTTAAGAAAACTCATCAGGTCGGCCATACAATTCTGGGGACTCACGCCAAGTACATGCGCCATATCACCTACTACCTGGGTATCCAAATCAACCACGCAGACACGTTTTCCTTCTTTAGCCAAAGACACGGCTAAATTAGCAGCAATCAGCGTCTTACCTACACCGCCTTTAGTGCTAAATATTACTGTTATTTTTGCCATCTTATTCTAGTTGGAAGATTATAGGAATATCCACCCAAACTTCTTTCTCCTTGATCTCAGGAGGAAACGGTGGATAGGGGGAAGTTTCTTGAGCCGTCTTAAGCGTAGCATCGTCAAGTACCCGATAGCTGGAGGCTTCTTTAATTTTTGCATCCAGTAAATCTCCTTGAGGCGAAAGCTTGAGGCTTAATTTTACAGTTCCTCCAAATCCGGCATCTTTGGCGACTGCAGGATAAACCAGATTATCTAAAATTCTTTTTTGTATCAGCTTTGAGTATTTTAAAACCGGATCCTTTATTTTATCGTCGCTAATTGAAGGGGTGCTGATATTAACCGGCGGAGGCTTTAATGCATTTTGCGGTTTTTCCTGAGTAACTATTCTTGGAGTAAGAATAATAAAAAGTTCGGTATCATCGGCAACTGTTGCAGCTGAATTTGAACCAGCAGTAGTAGTTCTCTGTCTGAAAAATAATCCTAAAACCGGAATCTCAGAAAGCCAGGGGACTCTTTTTAAATCTTCCGTTGATTTTTTCTTAATTAACCCTCCAATAGCCATAGTTTGATTGTCATCCAGAAAAAGTTCGGTGGTAGCTGTACGCTTGGTCATTTTATATGCCAAAGCATAGGAGGTGCTCACGACATCCCCTACTTCACTAACCGCCACATCAAGATTAATGTGGATACGTCCGGTATCTATAATCTGAGGTTTAACATTTAAAATAATTCCATATTCTTTATACTCTACTGAACCGCTGGTAGTGGCGCCCACTGAACTTGACCCACTTGTACCAGGAGTAACTGTGCCGCTTAATATCGGGACCTCCCCTCCGACCACCAATTTAGCTTCCTTACCGCTCTGACAAGAAAGCCGCGGACGGGAAAGGACACGCGCCTTACCTTCTTGAATTAAAGCATCTAATTTTAAGGTAAAGGCTGCACGCGTCATATCCGCAATCTTAAATAATTTCGCAAAAGAAGATACCCCTGGGCTTATCCCTAGAGAACCCACTTCCGTTAAAGTAATTGACGACGGCCAGGTAAATCCAAGTGTATCCCTAGACCCCTGATTTAATTCAATTACCTGAACATCAATTTCAATAACTGCTTCCTCTTCTTTTACTACTATTAAATCCACTATCTTGTTTTTCAACGGCGCCAAAGCCAGAGCGATTCTTTCTTTATCTTTAGCAAATTTTACACTACCCAAAAGCACTACCCGGTCTTCTTCATCTTCGGCTTTAGTATAAACACCCGGTAAATTCAATGATGAAAGTATGCTATCTATACGCCGTTTAATATCATTGGTATCTTCAGTAAAGACCTTTAAACGATAAGACTGCTCGCCAAAATTATCCCAAACCACCAACGTAGTATTTCCTGTCGCCTTAGGATTAATGGTCAGCTCGCTTTTACTAATATTGGCAACATCAGCAATCGCCGGATTACCAATCGCCACCCTCTTGGGCGAACTGATCGGAATGACTTGCAATTGCCCAATATAAAGTTTTATTTCTTCATCAACCACACTAGTGGAATAGCCCTTAAAAGGCAGGACGGTTATAAAGGTAGCTATGCATAATAGGCCAAAAAATAACTTTCTCATTTTTCTCCTTGGCTTTGGCTATGGCTTTGGCCATAGGAGGCCAAACCATGGCCTTGTTGGCCAATCGGAAGGCCAAACCACGGCCTTCTGGCCTGTTTATTTTGATAAAGGGACTTTTTCCTTGGTTAACCCGCGTAAAACTTCAACATATTCATTAGTATCCACTACTGGAATATCCGGCTTAACCTCTTGCTTTGGTGGCATAATATATTGAAATAAACTATCCCAACTAGCCGGAGCCATGGGTTCGATCTTAGCATCGGCCGGAGAGCGCATCACCAGCCGCATCTTACCCTGCTCCTGAACAAAAGCCACAAGATTTGCCTCCTGAGGCCCTAATGCTAAGGTAATTAAAGCATTTCCACCGCCGGAAGAGGCAGACGCATTCTCTACATATCTACCGGTTGAACTAGCCATACCACCAATATTCTGCCCTACCGCCAAAACTAAAACATTCTGAAATAAAGGTATTACCGCTGTTTGACCGGTTACCTTGCCATCTTGGCCCTGTATGGGGATCTGAAGTATAGCCAGCACATCAACATAGTCTCCGGGCTTAACCATTCCGGATAAAGAAGCAATGCTATCTGCGACAATGGAAATCGCTCTTTTACCGGAAGGAGTTGCTCCTGCCAAACCTCCACTATCAGACTTCCTCTCGTTCATAAGTTTAGAAAGGCTTATCTGTTCACCCTTAGATATAGGGGCAACTGTAATCATACCTGCAATTCTGTCCAAAGAGGTTACTGCCTGCGGTTGGACAAATTTATTCGGGACAATTGATGTATTAAACATTCCCGCCCCGATAACCGAACCTTGCGGGATATCCTGTTTAGCTACCAGAACAGCCGTCTGGTTACTTTGCATACTAGCAATTGCCGCCTTAGCTTTCTCTTGAAGAGCTTGCTGCTGCTGATCCAGGTACATCTTAGTCATCACAATTGCCATTATGCCTAAGACTACTCCGCTTATTAAAATAAGCTTCTGTTTTTCGATAGCCATTATTTTATCTCCCCTTCGATTACTTCGATCTTGGCCTCGCGAGAAAGTTTACCGATCAATTCCTCAATCGCCTGCTGCTGCTTTAAGAAAACCAGGCCGCGGTTGATATCATCCCACATCTCGCTTAAAGGTTTCTGCTTACCTCCGCGCTTGGCTTCCAATTTAACGATACTATAACCATCGGGAGTTTTGAATATGCTGCTGACCTTGCCGACATCCAAAGAATCGGAGAAAGCCGCAGCGTCGAATTGCGCGGATTTTTTGCCTTTCTGAATAAACCCTAAATTGCCGCCATCTTTAGCGCTGGCAGATTTCGAATTGCTCCTGGCTAAGGCAGCGAAATCCGCACCCTGTAAAAGCTGAATTAAAATACCACTGGCATCCTGTTCGCTGCCGACGACAATCTCCGAAATCTGGCGCTCCTCAGGTTCCTTGAGCTGCTCTTTATAGGTATTATAGTAATCCTCAACCTCTTTAGAAGTTACAGTAATATTTTTGGTGCTATCCTTGACATCCTGCAAAACCATAAGATCCCGCTTATTTTTCTCAACCGCCTGTTTCACTTCATCGCTGCGCTCCAAACCTTTATCCAGGGCATGTTGATAAATTAAAGCCCTGCGGATAACTTCATTTTTTAGGTAATTTACCTTCTGTTCTTTGGTAATAATTTTTAACTCCGGCCGCTCAGCCGGGACATTAGCGTTGTAAAGCGCGATATCCTCATTAAGGTCATCCAAACCGATGGAAATATTATTCACCTTAGCAACTATCGGCCCCTTAGGCTCTATTATGGACGGCTGAACAACAGCTTTTACCTCTGCCTTTTTCTTGGCAACGGGGTTAAATTTATCGCATCCTAAGATACCCGCAAACAATAAACTCATCATCGCAAATAGAATTATCTTGTTTTTCACTATTACCTCCTTGTCCACTAGGACAACACCTGCGCAATTCCAATCAGCGCGGGGTGTCTTGGTTGAATTAAGAATTAGTCCTTCTGAATTGCATTAATGATCTTAACCAAAATATCGGCGATCTTAGCCACGAAAAAGAAAAAGAAGAACATAAACGTATAAAATACTAAGATCACAGCCCCCAACCAGCGCGGATTACCCGGGACCTTTCCTAGAAACAAGGAGGCTGAGCCGACAATACCAAAAAACAAAAAAATCCAGGCAGCGACCTTAATCACCACGCTGGAACACTTTAAAAAACCAAGATATTTACGCATTTACTCCTCCCTGCCTACCGACAGGCAGGCTTATTGTTTTATAATATTATAAAGCCCTTAAAAATGCAAGGGAAATTTTAATCTTTGAATACTTCTTCGATTGCTAATTTTACCAATAAGTGATCCCAATTATTGCTAATCAGTTCTCTTTTTATCGACTCAGGAGAACAGCCTTGAGATCTTTTGACAGAAACAAACGTAATCAGGATGCCCAGATTATATTCCTGTGTTTTATCCATTACCTGCCGGATAAGCTTCTCCTGTTGGCTCCGGTTCGCAAGATATGCGCCGGCGGCCAAAACTAAAGGTATGCTTAATAATCCTGCGGAAGTATAAAATAAATACCAGCTGCTGCGCCCCAACAGATAGGCAGCACTACACCAGAATACATCAAACAAATAATGCGCAACGATTAAAGGAATAATCCCGAAACGAATAAATATAATTCCATAAAATATTCCGATCAGGCTAATTTCAATTATGCGAAACCACACCGGGAAGATGGCATACATGGTATGGCCCATGCCCCAGATCACCGAAGTGACTAAGACCGCCAAGATCAAACTGCGCAGATATTTCTTGGCTAAACTTATCCCAAAAAGCCTAAAGATAATTTCCTCATTAAAGCTTGCACTTGCCCCGATCACAAACGCACTGAACAAAGGTATATAAGAAGAGGAAAAATAGGTCATCGTGTGCCACTCTCTCCAGACGCCTAAGAACTTTTGTCCGTTATAAAATATAACTGCCTGTAACCCCAGCATGATTACCCAAATCAAGTAGCCTAATAAAACCGCCCTCGTCAACCCGCGATTAAAGAAGCTCGATTTAATATAAGCTAAAAATGAACTATGTTTATTTTCCGGGAATACTTCACTGCAAAGAGATTCCCCCGCGATACCGGGCATAATAAAACCCACTACCAAAAAACTCGTATTAAATAGCCATTTGGTAATGGCCAGGCCAAGAAACGAACTCAAGCGCGCACTGGTCGGGTAATCCATAAAAATATTCTGTAAATTATTAAAAAAATCTGCCGTGTTAATGATCATCAGGAATCCGGCGGCATAATAAAACCATCTTTTGGCCAGGCGCGGGACAATATCCTGCCTCTTTTTTAAAACTATACTGATTGACCATGCCAGTAAGGCAAAAAGAATGACATAAAAGATGTTGTAAAGATATTCTCCTAAAATGAACTGTTTTTGGACATACCTGAGGAATTCGTCAGGCAGATCAAATTTATTTTTATAGAACTCCCTTATCTCATCTCCGGCTAGTGTGACTTCTGTAAGTAACTTCGCTCCCCCCTGGCCTTCTTTCCAGGGTATATAGACATTTTTCTTTTCCCAAGAAAAAACATACTCGATTCTATTTTCATAACGTTTGATCTTCTCTTCATGAAAGTCATACCTGCCTAGGTCTGCGCCGAAAGTTCTTTGCAAGAACATTTCTGCCTTTTGCTTGGCGATATCTTTACCCAAATCAACTCTTGGCTCGATATCTTCAATTAAATGTATGAATTTAATAACCTTTCCGGAGCGGGGACTTAGATAAACTAGATATTCTTCTTTCTGAGATTCCTTAAAGAATCTGACTAACCAGCGGAATAAATCAAAATCGTGTTGTGCAATAAACTCTTCTTCAGCTTTGAGGCCGGCAGCGTGCTGAAAATAACGGTTGAATCTTTCATCTGAGTCAAAAATGATCGCCTTGGCATATTTTTTTGTATCTACGCCTTTGGCTTTCAGATAGTTATCTGATTCTACTAATGCTTGTTGTTTATTAAATGAAAGGTTTACGAAAGCAAAACGGGGGTATTCCAGATTATACCAAAAACTAAAACTTAGGACAGCCAGAAAAATAAGTATGCACCAATCCCTGGTTTTTATTTTCATCTTAGCAAATAATCCCGGTTAGACGCTCTTAAATAAATAATGCCGGCTAACAGCCCCAACGGTCCTCATCCAAAAGAATCGGTTAAGTTGCTCTTTTAGCCCAAACCGGATTTTCCGCCACACTGTTTGACGGACCCGCCACGATTTGTGGCGGGGAACCGATACTATTAGCCCCAACCGGATTTGAACCGGTGTTTACAGCCTGAGAAGCTGACGTCCTAGACCAGGCTAGACGATGGGGCCAAATGTTTGAATGTTATTTTACTATAATCGTTTTTTTAGTCAACAATTTTAATGAGCGCTTAACTTACGAACACGAAGTGTGAGTAAGTTAATGCGCGAATTAATCCCGAGTCCGCCATAGGCGTTAAATAGGGAATAAGCAAATAAGAATTTTATTGACCCTCCTATATTTGCGCTATATACTGAATATCATGAATGTAAGCCTTGGTTTTAGCCAACTCAAAGATCCTATCCTAGCCACTAATGAAGCAATAGGACAAGCTATAATTGGATTAAAAAACGCACCGGCAACTCTGGCTTTTATTTTTACCTCTATAGAGTTTGCGCATCCTTTAGTGCTAAGAGTGGCTAATAACTTATTAGGAGAAATCCCCATCCTAGGCTGCAGCAGCCTAGGAATTATGACTAATCAAGGCGTATTTAAGCACGGATTTGCCATTTTACTCCTTAGTTTAAGCCAGCAGACGTTTTTTAATGTTGCCGCGGTTAAGGATATAAATAAAAAAACTCCGCTTTTATCCGGAAAAGAATTGGGCGATAAATTACTATTCGGTTTTAAAAATGTGCCCCGGAGCTTAAGTATAATTTTATCGGACAAGCTTATCACGGAAGGAACGCCTTTAATCAATGGGCTTCAGGAAAGCCTGGGCAATAGCTTCCCTCTAATCGGTGCTTCGCCTTCAGATAATTTTGGAAATCATAAAACTTATCAATACCTCAACCAAGAGATGCTTTCTGAATCCTGCAGCGGGATTCTTTTCGGAGGTAAATTCAACTTTGGATTTGGCATCAAACACGGATGGAAACCCTTGGGAAAAATGCGTTGCGTTACCTCCTCCAGCGGTAATGTAATTAAAGAGATCAACGGGCTGGCAGCGGTAAAGCTCTATGAAGATTATTTTGCTAAAAATACGCCGGATTTAGCTAAAGAACTGCGGCGTATATCTATTTACTATCCGCTGGGAATTTATCTACCCGGAGAAAAAGAATACTTGTTGCGTAATATTATATCCATAAAAGATGACGGTTCTTTAGTTACCCAGGGAGACATTCCCCAGAACAGTAAAATTAGATTGATGATCAGCACTCAAGACTCTCGCCTGGCTGCGGTCGTTGCCGCTTGTGAAGAAGCAAAAAGAAGTCTTAAGGCCCAGAAAATAAAATTTTTGCTCGTCTTTGATTCAGCTGCGAGATTTTCGATCCTCAGAAAGCAAAACGATATAGAACTTTGCGTGATCAAAGAGCTCTTCGGTGAAAACACCCCTTTGATCGGTATCTACACTAATGGTGAACAAGCTCCGCTTAAATCTATTAATTATCTGGGCCGGACTTATTTTCATAATCAAAGTATCAACATTTTAGCTATAGGAGAACAATAAAATGAATCCCTTCGTATATCTCGGAGTCTGTTTGGTTTTTGCTATTCTGGGAATATCTTTGCTTTATAAAGTACAGCGTTTAAAAGAATTGGGCGATAAGGTGACTGCCTTAAACTTTTCTCTCGAAGAGATGGATGAACAGGCCAAGCTGATCATGCGCACAGATATGGAACTGAATAAAGCCCAGGAAGAACTGGACAAAAAAATTTCCGGGCTCGATACTCTACAAAAGCTATCCCGGGAAATAAGCACAACCCTGGAAGAAAAACAGATCTTTAAAAAAATAAACAATCAGTATGTGGAAGAGCTGGGATTTGAAAAATCCCTGGCCTTTTTATGGAAAACCCTGGAGAGAGAATTCCATCTATACTTATGCTTAGGATACAGCCAGGATGAATCCCTGAAAATAAAAGCCGCGATTAACGCTAATAAAGATTATTTTCTAGATTTAATTAAAACCGGCTCAACCGCCTCTTCTGAATTTATCCCCGAGGGCGCCTTATCAAAAAATAAGATTAATCAGTTGTTTCTGGTACGCTCATTCATCATTTGTCCGGTACTAGCTCAGGAAGGAGATCAAGGTTTTATCTTTGTCGGCACGCAAAATGTAGAAACTTCTATAACTAAAGGAGACCAGGAATTTATCAGCATCCTGGCCAATCAAATCGGCCAAACCTTAGATAACGCCCGGCTGTTTGAAAAAACATGGCGATCACAACAAGAACTAGAGATCAAGGTTGAAGAAAGAACCCGCCAGCTAACTGTCGCCTTGGAAGAAGTAAAAAAAATAAGCAGACGCAAAAGCGATTTTATCTCCAGCGTATCTCATGAAATAAGGACCCCGCTTACATCAATTAAAGGATACGCGGCTATCTTGCTGGCCAACAAATTAGGAACCCTGCCAGATGAGATCCGCAGCAGGCTGGAAAAAATCAACCGCCACAGTGACGAACTAGTCCATATGGTAAATGATTTGCTGGACATCTCGCGCATTGAAAGCGGCAAGGTGGAAATCAGAAAAGAGGCTTTAAGCTTAAGAACCATCGCCGACAAAGTCGCGGATCTGTTTTCGGAACAATTAAAAACAAAAAATATCGACTTTAGCAGTAACATACCTGATGATTGCCAGGAAATATTAGCTGACCGCAGCCAAATTGAGAGAGTCTTTATTAATTTAGTGGGAAATGCATTAAAGTTTACTCCACAAAATGGTAAAATTGACATCAATGCAAATCGCGCAAATAAAATAATTCAAATCGATGTTAAAGACACAGGGTTTGGAATTCCCCAAGACGCACAGGAAAGTATATTCGAAGAATTTTTTCGCGTAGATAATACTATCAACCAAGAGGTAAAGGGTACTGGCCTGGGCCTGACTTTAGTTAAACACATTATCGAGGCACACCAGGGAAGAATATGGGTAAAGAGCAAGGTAGGCGAAGGCTCGACTTTCAGTTTTACTCTTAACACTACTAAATAAAACTATGGGTATAAAAATACTGATTGCCGATGACGATCCGGATATAAGAGATGTCCTTAAGCTTACTCTGGCAGAAGAAAATTATGAAATTATGGAAGCTCAGGATGGCGAAGAGGCCTTAAAAATAATCCGCTCCAAACCGTTAGATTTAGTGCTTCTGGATTACAAAATGCCCAAGATGGATGGACGTCAATTATGTAATTTAATTAAAAGAGACTTACTATTGCAGCATTTGCCGATAATTATGGTTACCGGTAAAGGCGAGATCAACGATAAAATCAACGGAATTGACGCCGGGGCGGATGATTATGTGGTTAAACCTTTTGAACCCAAGGAGCTTTTAGCAAGGATCCGCATGGTATTAAGGCGCACTAAAAGAGATCTAGAGGCCAATCCCCTCACCCGGCTCCCCGGCAATGTGGCAATTCTTAATGAGCTTTCCAACTGTATTGAGAAGAAAACCCTCTATGCCGTTTGTTATGTTGATCTGGATAAATTCAAGGCTTACAATGACAAATACGGATTTGAACACGGGGATGACGTAATCCGCGAGACTGCGCGTATATTGCTAAGCACTATTAAAGAATGCGGTAATGCTGATGATTTTGTCGGCCATATCGGCGGGGATGATTTTGTGATTATCACAACTGCGGATCTAGCGGATAAGATTTGTGAAAAAATAATCCATGATTTTGACAAAATCTCTCCGTCATTTTATAATCAAGAAGACCGCCAAAATGGTTTTATCATTGGATATGACCGTCAAAGTAAAATTCATAAAATCCTATTACTTTCAGTATCTATTGGGGTAGTGACTAACCAGATGCGTGAGATCACGCATCTGGCTCAAATCGGCGAGATTGGTGCGGAATTGAAAAAGTTAGCTAAGGGTATGGAAAAAAGCAACTATGTCAAAGATAAACGACAGAAAAAACCCTAAATGATATTGGTGCGCGGGGAGGGAGTTGAACCCTCACGCCTTGCAGCACTACCCCCTCAAAGTAGCGTGTCTGCCATTCCACCACCCGCGCAATTGCACTTGTTATTCTAAAGCATAACTTGGAATTGTCAAAATCTTTTCTCAAAATATACGCCTCTTATGCATTTTCTCATTGATCTTCGTAAAAAAACGGCTAAAGAATAACTTGATAACTTTGGGCCGAAAAAATATAACATAAGTCCAGGCGCAGGAGTCATATATTAATATTGGGACAAGGTGTAAAAGAAAACCTAAAAAAGTTTCATTTTTTAATATGGTCAGATAACGGTTTTTAATTAAATCATAATGCAATTCATCGCTCAAATATTTACGTGCGATAGTCTTGTCTATACCGGAATCAGGTCGAAATGACCCTCCGCGCACATGATAAATTAAGGCAGTGGGAACATAATAAGCAAGCCAACCGTATTTTTGAGCCCGCCAAGAGATATCCAAATCCTCGTAGAACATGCGAAAATCAGCATCAAAATAGCCGCCCTTCTTTTTAATTGCCTCTAACATTTCTTTCCGGTAAAAAGCTGCCGAGCCGCTAACACCAAAAATAAAACCGTTTTTGTCGAATTGTCCTAAATCTGGTTGGCCATAACCCCTTTCTTTAGCCGTACGCCAAACACTTAAAAATAGACCCGTACTATCCAAAGTTTTTCTATTTCCCCGCAAAATCTTACCGCTTACCAGGCCGATCTTCTCCTTAACCAGGAAACCCGCCAGGGCCTCCTGGATGAACTTTTTATCTAAAACCACATCATCATTAAGACAAAGAATAAACTCAGCCCGGGCGAGTTGGATCCCCTTGTTCAAAGCCCCGGTATAAAATAAATTATTTGCACTAGAATAAATTTTAACCGACGGATATAGCCGATTAAGCTCCTGAACAAAATTAGGCCTAGAAGAATTGTCAATAACAATAATTTCAGAAGGAAGATGGCTTTGTTTTAGAAGAGAATCTAAACAAAACTTAATATAATCTTTAGCGCCCACGCTTACAATAATTACGCTTACGGTCATCTATGGATCACCCCCCCCGAGAGCTTAACCTTCTAAATAATAACCTTATGATTAACCGTCTACCTCTATTTTAATTAACTTCGGCAATACGCCGATACTAAATAAGCAGACAGCGATAATTATACCGATAGCCATCAGGTTGCTTGCTCTGGTTAAAACAACACCGCAAGCGGAAAAAATAAAACATAATAAGTACATAATCAAAAGCACTCTGACCGGTGAAAAACCCAAAGCTTTAATTTTTAACACCACGTGGTCCTTACTTTTATTAAAGGGCAGCTTTTTTTTAATTACCCTAAAAATGATCAGCAATGCGGTATCCATAATCGGTAAACCCAGAATCATTACCGGGCTGACTAAAGCAAAGACATTACCCTCGGAAGCATAATGCGCGATCAAGGCAATAGCCGCCAGGAGCAAACCGAAAAAATGGCTGCCGGAATTACCTAAATATACCTTGGCCGGAGGAAAATTGAAAAATAAGAATCCGCTACTGGAAGCGCATAAAATAAGGCTAAGAATTTGCACGTTTAAATCTGCGCTCAAAAAACCTATCAGTAAAAAGGCGCTGCTTATAATTAAAACCAAACCTGTAGTCAGTCCATCCAGAATATCCAGTAAATTAAAAGCATTGGTCACTCCCAGGAGCCAAAAAAAGGTGATTACGGCATTGCCCCAAAATCCCAAATACATAATCTCGGTCTTAATCCCGCAGGAAATTAAGTAAACTGCGCAGATTGATTGTACCAGCAATTTATGCACTATGGATAATTCCCTCAAGTCATCAATTACACCAAAGAATAACATCGCCAGAGAGGCAACAGCAATCGCCGATATCTTAGTCAGCGACAGATCCAAAGTAAAAATACCGAGGGACAAAGCAAAAATAAAAGCCAGCCCTATCCCCACCCCCCCCACCAGGGGAATATCGTTTGTTTTAAGTATCTTATTCTTCAAAGAAAACTTTGCTAATAAGAATGTAAATAACATACTGAAAATCAAAGCAGAAGTAAAAATAATCAAATAATTAAGCATTTTCGCATCTCCTTGTCTGCCTAGACAACACCGGCGCAATTCCGCTAAGCGCCGGGTGTCTCGCTAAGTTTGAATATAGCTCCTCGGTATGCTTAACCATAATGTTCAACAAAAACTTTTTAGCACTCACAACCACCCTGGATAATTTTGCGAATTCATCCCTTTTTTGATTGTCTCTTAATAACTTTACTACCTGATTCTGCAGAGAGCCTAAATCACGCGCTTTAACCAAATAGCCTGTTTTACCGTCAACGACAACCTCACCGACACCGCCTGTATCCGTAGCCACCAATGGGACTCCTGAAGCCATCGCCTCCAACACTACGATCGGAAATCCTTCCCATAATGAAGTCAATACAAAAACATCCAGGCAAGATAAGATTGAAGGTATATCCCTGCGCCAGCCAGCTAAAATAACCCGGCCTTCTAAATGCAGCTTCTTGATCAAGCAACGCACTTTTTTAAATAAAACTCCGTCTCCTACTAAAATAAATTTTGCATTAGAAAAGTCCTTTCTCACAGCAAAAGCCAATTTTATAAAATCCAAAGGAGATTTTTGAGGTTTAAAACAGGCGACCATACCGACAATCAAATCCGCATCATTAAATCCCAGAGACTTTCTAACGGCATCGCGTTTTTCTCTATTTTGAAAATCTGTATAATCTATACCATATCTGATTAAAACATATTGATCCTCTCTACCCACGGAATTCTTCAACCCCTTATCTTTATCCCAGGAGGAAACTACGATTATTTTGCTGGTAAAGGAAGCGCAAATTTTTTCAAGAAACAAATAGAAACGGCTGGCAATTAAAGACTGATAATCATGAAAGCTCCAACCGTGCACAGTATGAATAATAATTTTTGTTTTCGCTAAACCAGCAGCAAGGCGGCCTAAAATCCCTGCCTTAGAACTATGCGTATGCACTATCTGAATTCTATTTTTCTTAATAAAACCGTAAATTTCAATTAAAGCCAAAAGGTCCTTTAAGGGATTTATTTTTCGTTCCAGGAACCTTGATCTCTTCAAAGTTAAACCATCCAAAGCAAGAGCTTCTTTGATCAATAAGCCATCCTCAGCGGTAAATAAAAAAATATTGTAAGCTTGCTTATCTAAGCCCTTAATCAGGCTTAATAACTGCTTCTGAGCGCCGCCTAATTCCAGCTTGGTAATAATGTAAAGAAGGTTTGTTTTTGGCATCTAATAACTCCCGTAGCACCCGGCCCAATTATTGCTGACCCCCGGAATAGTTAACCAGATTTTGATACTCATGGTATTTTTTCTCACCTATCCTTAAACCCCTGATATAAAAAATACTCCGGGTTATCTCCAAAGCCGGAAAAGTAAAGAAGGCCTTAAAATATCCTCTTCTGAGGAAAAAAAGCATATATGGCAGGCGGCTTAAAATCTTCATTAACCAATTACCCCTCCTGCCGTAAAAATCATTGATACCCCCAACCTTCTGGAGGTATGGGGTGGCGGTTCCGATCATTTGGTGATGCACTGCCCAATAGTGCAGGCTACTAGAGTGGCTATGATAAACCTTGGCGTCCGGAGCGTAAACCACACCGATATCTGCAGGCAATTTATTCCGCCATAAAAAATCTTCGCCGTAAGCTATCTCCTCATTAAAAGGATATCTTTCTAAAATTTCTTTTCTTATAGCGCAATTCGCATTTGAAAATATCGCTTTGGGTGATAAATCATCCTCCGGGAAAAAAATACCCAGCTCAAATTCTTCAATCGGATTAATACCTTTAATCGGCAACTGCTTGCCGTAAACAGCTCCCACCTGTTTATCTTTGATGAGCGGGGTAATTAAATTTGCCAACCATCCGGCATCTGCGGGAATACAGTGCGCCGATAAGAAAACAATGATTTTACCCGCAGATACGCTTCGGCCATAGTTTAAAACATACCCATACGAAAAAGGCTCTTTATTTATCGCATAAAAACGCAGCGGAAAACGCGAAGCGATCTGCGCTGTCTTATCGCTTGAGCCGGAATCCACAATAATTATTTCATAGTTACCGCGGTAATCCTGAGCCGATACCTGCTCCAAGGTTCGGCCGATGCATTTTTCTTCATTCTTGGTGCGGATAACTATGGAAATGTCAATGTCTTGGAGTTCCATTTTTAAACCCTTGGTAAAATGCGAAGTTTTTTATAATTCTAAATAAAGGAATCTTAAAAAACCAAACTGTTTTTTTAATCAAACCCTGAGCGTAGTTCAATAGAAAAATATAATCCATAATAATTTCATAAATAGTAATCTTGATAAAATAATAACACGTACCCCGGCTCTTGTCTTTTACGAACTCTTTAAAAGACAGGCCAAAAAGGTTGTGTCGGTCATAAAGCTTTTTCAATGTATCATTATGCGAATGGTACACGCAAGAAGTTGGTTCGTAATAGATACTATATCCGTTTTTTATCAAACGGTAAACCCATTCTTGATCTTCGACGGCAAGAAGGTCTTCCGCAAAGGGGTACTGCTCCAATAAATCTCTGCGATAAGCAGAACTAATATTAGAAAAGGTAATGAATTTCCAGACATTTTTGTTAAAATATCCGGCTTGATCGGGGTCGCCGAGGTTGATAGATTTAACCCTGGGAATTAAACCCGTACCAACTAAGATATCCCTGGCTTCAGACGGATAGCATCCCCTTTTAGGAATCTGTCGGCTATAGACTCCGGCAACATCGGTATTTTGCTTAAACGGCAGGATGAGATTCTTTAACCAGGTATTATTAGCAGGAACTGCATCGGCAGTTAAAAAAACCACATACGCGCCTTTTGATAATTGCACGCCTAAATTTCTTGTCCGGCTGTGCCCAAATTCTTCGGGCTTGATCTTCACTATCCTGGCCGGATAATGCCTGACTATCTCCAGTGTCGCATCCCGGGAACCGGAATCAATAACGATTACTTCATAATCCCCGTCAACCTCCTGCCGGAAGACCATCTCCAGGGCAGACCCGATGTATTTTTCTTCATCCTTAGTAAGAATAATTACCGAAATCTCCACGCATACCCCCTTAAGAACCAGCTTGGCGCATCTTTATTATCTCAGAATATACCGTTTCAGGAGCAATCAAATCCATGCAAAAAGGAGTATTGCTACACTTATCTTTCTTATAACAGGGTAAACAGGATAACTCCGACCTGAGGATAACGGCCCGGTTATAAGTTTCAATTTCATTCCAACTGGTCGAGCCCATCAGGATAATAACCTTCTTCTTTAAAGCCAACGCGATATGCATCCCTAAAGAATCACCGGTCACGATAATCCGACAGCTGTTTATCCAATCGATATATTCCTCCAGCGTTCCAAGCTCGCTTTGCAGGCAGACAGAATCTAACATCTCTGACAGCTTTCTCCAATGTGGCCAGGCCTTATTTGGAAATTTTTTTCCTGCAAGATAATTTATACCCACCTCATATTTGATTACGCCCTTAGGCTGATAACCCAGGATGTAATCCTGGCCTTCCCATCTAAATCCGGCCATCTCAAAAATAATCTGCTGATATGTTTTCTTATTCAATTTAAATTTCAATTGATCATTTCTAGACAACTCATAGGCATATCCGGAGTCAGAATCAAAGGGGAAATACCCCCCATTCTTAAGGCCATACCCCTTTTTCTTTTTGGCCTTTATGCTTATAGCCAAAAAACACGCCTTTTTATCTTCATCAAAATTATAGAGCTCATCAAAGGCATAATTTTCAACTCCTGAGATTTCAGATATAGGAATAGCCCTTTCTATAAAAGTATTGCCAGACAATAATGGCACTGATGCTTTTTCAGTAATCCAAGTTATTTCGCCATCCCGGAAACGCCAAAGGATGGGGGTAGTCCGCAAAACATCCCCCAGGCCATCAAGCTTAATGATACATACCTGCTTTTTCTTTTTCGGCATATTAATCTAAGCTAAACTAAGTTATAATCTCTTACCTCATTTAAGCGGCCGCTTTCCATTAAGCCAAAACAATAATAGTGTGGCTTAAGAGGCATCTTTTATCTTTATCTAGTAAGGAGCTGATTTTATCCCTGAATAAAACAGGATTTTTTTTATTAAATACCGGTATAAAAACCGAAAGTGATTTTGATCCCATTAGTTAATATTTTTCCATATTCAAGATACCCCAAATTCCGCGCAGACATTTTCGCCAATCCTGTAGCGAACGAAGGCGCATCAAGCGCTTAATTATAAAACCCGGCCTGAAATAAAATCTTATATAAGCTTTTTTTGTCCAGGCAGCAACATTCGGAATAAAATACGGAATCCTCTTATTTTCTTGATTGCCTAAAGTAAAATCGCGCCAATAATCATTTTTTAACAATCCTTCTTTTAACGCTAATTCATAAAGAGGGGTCGCTGGATATGGAGTAGCCATCTAGATTTAATAGATCCCGACCAAATCCCAAGAGCTTTTTCAAAAAGTTTATTTACCTATTTTAATAGCTTGTTCATCCCGCGTGCTCACATCATGCAACCTCTTCGAAGTAAAGCTCGCTAAAAGATGGCGAAATCCAAGCTATAATCCAATCACAGCTATTTACTAGTTTTCTGCTCAATGATCAAAAATTAACGACCCAATAACTTTAAGATTATCTACCCATACTCGCCAGCGTTTCAAGATAATTAAGTGTAGCATTATTAGCGCGGTTTTGGCGGAAGCTAAAAAATTATCGGAAAACTTGGATTTTCCCATAATCCGCGCATGGTAAGGAACAGGTATTTCAATAACACGCTGCCATGTATTAAGTAACTCGATAACCATTTCAGGAGCAAATTCAGGACCTTTGCCAACTAGCCGATCCGAGATTTTCTGATATGATTCCCGCCACATACAGCGAAAAGTACAGCCAACATCAGTGAAACGTGAACGACGATTCCACCAGAGAAAAGTGATTATACTACCAAAAAGTATATTCCCGAATCGTTGAAGAAAAGACATATTGGCACCATACTCAACATACTGCCAATACGTTCTAGTGCCAATAACGGCATCTGCATTTTTTAAATATATGAGAAGTTTTTCTACATCCTCCCCCCGAAAAGTACCATCAGCCTCAGCTACAATAAAAATATCTGCGTCTGAACGATCCAAACCTTTCTTGATGGCATCGCCATATCCGCCGAGTGGTTCGGAATAAACCGTAGCTCCTGCCTCACGAGCAATTTTTGCAGTGCCATCGGGAGAATTGTTATCCATTACAATTACCCTCCGGCAAACAGGCAAAAAATCCCTAACAACATAAGCTATCGATTCAGCTTCATTCCAAGCAGGAATAATTACATCGACAGTAAAGTTGCCCCATCTCTTCTCCCGCTCAAATCTTTTTACTTTGAAGACATCCGTGCGCGTATTAATATTAAAATAGCCACCCCGAAACTCATAACCCCGGATTGGACCAAAGCCAAGTTTTGGCAAAACATTGAAAAGTTCTATAAAATTACATTTGGCAGTCAGACCAAGATTTTGCTCTGCTACCTCTGCTAGTTTACGTTTTGCAGCAAAAATACCGAGACCAAAATACGGAGATGATATTTGTGAGGGTTTTTCTCGCACCTGAATAACCTCTGCCCCCCCTTTTTTAAAATCAACAGAATAGTTATTAAAATATTCTTCCGAAAAAGTACACTTCTTTACACCACAACATACGGAAAACTCAAGAGAACTTTTAACGAAATCCGCAAAACCAGCGTGGTCAACACCTTCGTAGTATTCATCGCCTAATACGGAAACAAATATCTCATCCAGTTCCAAATATGGAACTATAGCGGAATAACCTGACAGCAATCCTTTCGGTATTAGTTCCTCGCGTATCTCGATAAACTCAAACCTGCAATTTACCCCTTTAATTTTATTAACTGAATCACGAATCATGTCGCCTTTATGTCCGACTACAATATACAAAACATCTAAATTAAATGCAGCATGGAGTAATCTAGCATTTCTGACAATAAGAGGTTCACCATCAATTAAGAACATGGCCTTTGGGATTACTTTGCTGTATGAACGAAAACGCATGCCTTGACCAGCTGCCATAATGAATCCTTTGCGAATTAGCCTAGCAGATGCACATCCCGGTTTATTTGAAAAATCCGATGATCTTTTGTATGATAAGTCTCGCATGTGATAATGATCTTATATTCCTAATATTATGAAAAATTATCCGCGGCCGTAGTAAAAACATCAAGAAAAACAAACGGTACCAATAAGAAAGTTGTCTCTCCGTAAACCTAGGAGGTATATATGAGAAACTGTTATAATTAAGTCTAGCAGGGTCAATCTCGTCATATTTAATTTCTCCGTTAGCAATGAGCCTGTTAGTTATAGAAGTACCTGACATCGGAACAAATCTAGTTAGGCTAATTCTTACCAATGGCAACGAAAGAACAAATTTAATTGTTTTGCGTAACGAATCCTGTGTTTCCAGCGGGTAACCAACCATAACAAAACCAACCACATTGATACCTTGAGAATAGATAAGATTAATTTTCTCCCTAATCGTTTCCAAGTCCAAATGTTTACCCATATCCTTCAAAATAATAGGATCTCCAGATTCAATTCCGACAGCTACCTCGTAGCACCCCGATGCCTTCATGGTTGCAAGCAATTTCTTATTGAGGGTATCTAACCTCAAACCATTGGGACAAACCCACGAGAGATCCATGCGACGCGCAATTAACCCTTCCGCAAACTCAAGCGCCAGCTCAGGATGAAATGTAAAATTATCGTCTATAACTTGAAATTCCCGTAAGCCGTATTTACTCTTCAAATACTCCAACTCATTCAGTACCTGGTTAGTGTCTCTACGGCGGACTTTGCACCCAAATATGTTCCTACTGCCACAAAACGAGCAATGAAACGGACAACCGCGTGATATCATAATCGGAAGTACCGGTAGTTTGCGATAGAAAAACCCATGTACGCCATCTTTATACAAAACAGGATTAAGCAGATCCCAAGCGGGTTCACCAATGAAATTAATGTCCATTACATATTCATGGGATGAAAAATGAATTTTACCCGCATCTCGCCAAGCCAAATTAGGGACTTTCTCAAGCAGGTCTTTAGACCCATTGGGCAATTTTGCAACTTGTAAAAGTTTCTCCAATGCAATTTCTCCCTCACCCACAACTAGGAAATCTGCCTGTTTAAGAAATTTAAAAACAAGCTCTGGATTCAAAGACGGGGCTGGACCACCAACTACAATGGGAACATCCGAGGCCTCCCTGCGAAAAACCTCTATGTATTTTTCTACTTCCATTAAATCCATATCATACGCCTGGATGCCAATGAGCCTATAGTTTTTAAGATATACGTGCTGAGACAAATGTTCAGGTAAAATCTTCAAAACATTGCAATCAAGTATCTGTACACTATAATCACACCTCTCCAAATAGCCAGCAATAAAACCCAAACCCAACGATGGAGTATGTTGCAGATTATATTTACTTAGAGGCTTAATCAATAACAAGTCGTACATTTCTTTTGTCATATTTAAAAATTAAAACTGGCATATTTTTCAATAATCCTAAGTACTCTTTCACCACTTTGTTAAATTTTAACTATTTTTCAAAAATGTTTTTATGTAACTCATACAAAATCATAACTTACGATATATCAATGCGTTGCAGCAATATTTTACTTGCTCATCCTCGTAAAACCCTGTAAAATATGTGTGTAATGGCACATTAACCAACTTACAGGAGGACAAAGGATGAGCCTTTTTAACGTAAATATCAGTATTATAAACAGGTTCTGCGAAAATTTCAAAGATAATTTCAGCAATACACAATTCCGCGCGTTTGCGATGCTTCCTTACGCAATGCTCAAGGATTATAAGCGCCTCAACCTGTCTTCTCTTGCCAAAGAACTGCCCATCAATTACCAAGCGCTGCAATATTTTCTTGCAGATTCTCGCTGGAACTATGAATCCTTGAACGCAGCACGGATAAACCTACTGCGTAAACAAAGAACAACCGGATTTTCTAAAGATGGGGTGCTGGCTATTGACGATACCGGCTCTCTTAAGCCTTATGCTAAAAAAACCGAAGGAGTTTCTTATCAATACTGCCCATCGGTAAAACATGAAGCATACTGCAATGTAGCTGTGGTCAGCTGCTATGCT
>JAUYDL010000002.1 GCA_030691865.1 Candidatus Omnitrophota bacterium
CATTAAAAAAAATCGCCTTTAAGTGATTACTTTAGGCGATTTTCACAATGATGTGAATTAAAATAACTATTGCGCTTGACCCTCTACCGGTGCTGGCTCTACTACTGGAACTACCGGAGCTGCTGGAGCTGCCTCTACTACTGGAGTTGACTCTACTACTGGAGCTGCTGGAGTTTCATTTACTACCATAGCTGGAACAACAGGTATTTCTGATTGAACTGTCGGCTGCGCTGCATCAGTAACCGGCTGACTATTTCCTGTCTCCGAAGCAGAAACAGGAGACGAAATATCCGGGTTCTCAAAACTAATATTTTTAGCTATATTTTTATTATCCACGCCTATCGTATAATCAATACTTAGGGTATCCTTTAATTTCAGCTCATTAAAATCTTTAATATTTTCATAACTCGTCTTTTCATCAACAACTAAAACCAGTTCCTTCTCTTGATCAGATTCATAATCAAGATATTTTAAAGTAATGGCGTTAGCTTGCTTATCTAAATTCGTTACCTCTCCCCAAGCCCACTGCATATCGCCCTCTTTTTGTGAGGTAATCTGTTGATTAGAAGTAATCACCGTAGAATCTGCAGGCGCAACCGCCGCCTCTTCAGCAAAGACAATTTGCGTAGTAGCCATCATTACAATAGCCAACCCGGATAAAACAACAACTTTCTTCAAATTCATCTTATGCCTCCTTTAAGGTTGTTTTCAAATTATCACAAGTTTTCTTGCTTGTCAAGGTTATCTATAAAACGGCAAAAGAACAAGCGCTGCCATGACTATTGAAGTAGTAACTAAGCCCACGCTTAAGCCAACCCAGAACCAATCCAGGAAACTTATCTTCAGGCGCTTTTCCTTCTCTAAAATCCCGATGGCCACAATATTGGCGGTAGAACCGATCAAAGTAATGTTCCCACCCAAACAGCCGCCAAAAAGCAAAGCCCACCACAACGGCTGTAAATTTATATTTAAATTCTGGAAACCCTGGACTACAGGAATAAAAGCCGCTACCAGAACTACATTATCCAAAACACTTGAACCTATCGCGCTTATCCATAATATAGCGGTTGTCAAAAGATTGAGGTTGCTTCCGGTTACCGCTAATATATGCTTGGCAATAAAAACAGTTGCCCCGGTATATTTTAATGTCCCGGCCTGCACAAACAAAAGTAGGAAAAAAAGCAGGGTCCACCACTCAACATCCTTTTCAATATATTTTCTAGCCTTTTGATGCTTCCAAATCATTACCAGTCCGCTGGCCACCAGCGGAACAACCAATAAAACAGTATTTGGCGCCAGTCCCCAGGCAATTTCTATACGGTGATGTAAAGAGAGAAAAATAAGCATCACCCCGAATATTCCCAAGCTTATTTTAAGGTTTTTTTCCGGCGGTACGGAAATTAACCTGACCAATATTTCATTAGCCCCCAGCTTTTTCATCTGCTCATCAAGAAATTTTATGGATTTTCTATACCAAAATAGAAGAATAAAAATTGTAGCGACTAAACAAAGCAAAACTAAGGGGAAAGCTTTGGTGATAAAGTCTTCAAAGGTCAAACCGGATTTTGAAGCAATAAGTATACCAATGGGATTTCCCAAAACTGTAGCCGCAGATCCAATATTGGTAGCCAAAACAGAGATGATCACAAGAGGCGTGGGATTAACCTCAAAATAATCGCAAATTTCTAAGACCGCCACCACCATAAAAATAATCGAGGTTACTTCGTCAACCATACAGGCAAGCAAAGCAGATAAGATCCCAATAAACAAAACAAATTTTTTACCGGTTAATTTAGGAACCCGTAAAATCAAGCTGACAATCCAGGCAAAAACTCCGGAATCTTTTAATAACCCGATAATCACCATCATACCCACCAGGAAAAGAATTACCTCAAGTGAGGAAAACTCCAGGACATGCTCCAAGTCAATGGTCTTAGTCATTAATAATACGGAGGTGCCGATAAAAGCAAAACTGAGGCGGAAATCCCAAAAGAAAAGAGTTCCTAGAATTGAAACGGAGAATATACCTATAGACAGAGACTGGTGCGCGTTCATCCCGGAAAAACTAGCGCAGGCTCCCAGAGAAAATGCCAACAGAAATAAAGAAAGCAGCTTTAAGGAAAGACTTTTCATTTATTAAAAATAATTTTCTGGCAACTTCTCAAATTAATAAAGGGCCTCTTTAATTCGCGCGCGCATTTTATTATAAACAACTGTTGCCAGAATAACTTTTAATGTGTCACCCAATACAAACGGCAAAAAACCAAGTAAAAATGCTTTACTCAAGCCGCAGGATAAGCTTACTTTTAGCCAAAGCATGCCACTAAATAAAATTATAAAATCCGCAGCTAACAATTTAATAAAAACAGCAGACGAGCTTTGTTTTTCTTTAATCAGAAAGCTACCCGCAAAAAAAGAGGCTAAAACAAAACCCACAATATAGCCGCCGGTAGGACCCAGCAAATAAAGGCTCCCGCTACCAGAGCCTGTAAATACCTGCTGGCCAAAGAGGCCTAAAAGCATATAAGCGGCCTGCGTAAATACACCCAGCTTCCTGCCTAACAATGCTCCGGAAAGCAAAACAAAAAATGTCTGTAAGGTAAGCGGTACGGGAGTAAAAGGCAATGGTATGCGCACAAAAGCAGACAAAGTAGTCAGAGTAATAAAAACTCCCACGGCTAGTAGTCGGCAAAGCCTCTTATCGCTAATTAACTCTTTCTTAATAATTGCTTCCATATCAGTCTCCTATATTTTTGTTAAGGATATAATTTCTATATATTATATATGAAAACTAAATAATAGCAAAAGAAATAGAAATCATTAAGGTAAAAAGGGGGCGCAAAAAAAGGACGCTTCTATTTTTCTGAATTGAGTGTTAAAAAACAGAAGCGTTCCCCCTTTTTTTACGTCCCCTTTTTAAAAACTTCCTTTTTATTCCTTAGCGATGGCTAAAGTAATTACACCAGCTAAGATTAAAAACAGACCAATGCAACCTTTAACGATTATAAGAAGTGACTCCCACCATTTTAAAATCGCCAGACCGCCTAACACTAAAAATGCTAGGCCTAAGACAACCTTAAAAAGTGTAGCTAAGATCTTTTTAGGATCACTACATTTTTTCTCTTCTGCTGCCATTAGAACACCTCCTTGTTAACGGGTTTACTTTTCCATCTGCGGTGGATCCAGCCCCACTCCGCAGGGTATTTACGTATATAAGACTCAATTATATCCGTAAGCTTCTGAATATTTACCAGGATAACATCGCCAGAATTCTTGCCTTTTTCTAATTTTAACTCTGCTTCAAAAATTATCTTGTGTTGATCATCAGGCTGCCTGAGAATAAAACATGGAATCAGCGCAGCTTTGGTCCTCTGCGCTAAAATTACCGGACCAGTGGCCGTTGCTGCTTTTTCCCCGAAGAAATCTACAAATATTCCCCCGGTTCCAAAATTCTGATCAATAGGTATAAAAACTAATTCATTATTACGTAAAGCATGAATCGAGCTATTCACGCATTCATTACGCGGCTGGCTATAAATAGTCTTGACCCCAAACTCCTCTCTTTTCTTAATAAAAATCTTCTCCATTTTGGCATCGTGCATCGGCTTCATAATTCCGCCGACTTTATAACCATCCACTGCCAATCTTCCTAAGAGCAGCGGGAAATTACCAAAATGTGCGCTCACCAGAATAACACCCCGGCCGGCAGCTAATGCCTTATCGATATTTTCTCGGCCCTGAATCTGAACCCGACTTCTTAAAGCCTGCGGTTTATCAAAAAAGAACATCAATTCCACCGCGCTTTTAGCCATATATATGAAGCAATCTTTAGCTATTCTTTCAATTTCGCCAGAAGACTTTTCTTTGCCAAAAGCAATACCTAAACCATCTAAGGCAATTTTTCTATGCTTGGTGCTAAACTGATACGCTAAAACGGCAATATTTTTAGCAAAGGCGTAAAGATAGCTTGTCGGGATAACTTTAACTATCAAAGAGCATATATTTATTCCTAGCCAAGCCGCAAAACGGCTAAAGCTCTTACGAATTTTTTTAGAGTACATATTGATTTAAGTTAGCTAAATTATAGCAAACTACCCTTAAATTGCAAGAAAAATCAACCCATTCGACGCACCTTGGGCTAAAGCCCAAGGTTTGCTCAGGGTTGATACTGAGCAGTGCCGAATGTATCAAAGCTTATAACCGATTTTACGCAATAGATTCTTGCGCCAAGCAATATCTGAGGCCTCTTCTAGCCCCTGAGGAATTGGTCCATCAATCACTCCTAATATCCCGCGGCCAGTTTGACTCTGGGCCACAATTACTTCCGTAGGATTAGTCGTAGCACAATATATATTGCATACCTCAGGAATGTTTTTAATTGCATTTAAAACATTAATCGGATAGGCCTGTTTAAGGAAAATAATAAAGCTGTGCCCACAGCCAAGTTCCAGCATATTCTTGCAGGCCAAATCTACCAGGACCGGATCATTGCCTTCACTTCTTATCTTACATGCCCCTGATGCCTCAGCAAAGGCTAAACCAAACTTTATCCCGGGAACATTATTGACTAAAGCTTCATAAAGGTCCTCGACGGTTTTGATGAAATGGCTTTGCCCTAAAATAAAATTCAGATCCAGAGGTTTATCGATCTTAACCTTTTTGAGCTCTAACATATAGTCCCCTTTCTTTATTTGATCTTGACTTTACGAAATGCCACAACATCGATAGGCAGATTGCCATGATAGGCCTTCAGCGCCGTAAGTGCGTAATCCGGCTGGCCCAAAAGCTTAAGCGGAATTTTCAAAATTAAAGAGCTTCTCTTAAAATCTAACAAGACTCCGGAATTAATTACTCTATCTTTGGAACTAAATACCTTGCATTTATTCCCCATGGTAATAATGCGTATCTTCGGCATTCGGGCAAAAGGAGTACTTTGGCTATATCCAAAAATATAAAGCATTACCCCAAACCTGCTGCTCAGCTTCTTAGGCTTATCCAGGCGTACAACAAAATAATTATCTGCCACCGCATAGCTTACGGACCCCTTATCTTCTATTGTTTCAGCCTGCTTAAGATCTATGGGATATTCTGCTTCTTTAAACAGCACCGAAGCATCCGAATAAACAATATCTTTACCTTCTAATGTCGATTGAGGCTTTATCTCCACCTCAGGATAATCACTAAAGATTTCATTCTTTCTGGCAAAATAAAATAAATAAAAAGCGCTGGAGTGTGTCTGGCTTTTATAAAAAACAATCGACCGATATTTTTTATCTAACTCCTCAGGGCTTAAGTCGCAGCGGAGCCAATT
>JAUYDL010000020.1 GCA_030691865.1 Candidatus Omnitrophota bacterium
AGCACCTGTACTAGGCTCCGATTGGATACGGTCTTTCGGCGTTTCCACCAAAATACTCCTAGCATGTCAAGCCCTGGTACGGTTCCTCGCGTAGCATCGAATTAAACCACGTGTTCCACCGCTTGTGCGGGCCCCCGTCAATTCCTTTGAGTTTTAACCTTGCGGTCGTAGTCCCCAGGTGGAGCACTTAACGCGTTAGCTTGCGGCGCTAAGGGTAAACCCCTAACACCTAGTGCTCATCGTTTACGGCTAGGACTACCAGGGTATCTAATCCTGTTTGCTCCCCTAGCTTTCGCAATTCAGCGTCAGTACTGGACCAGAGAGCCGCCTTCGCCACTGGTGTTCCTCTCGATATCTACAGATTTCACTCTTACACCGAGAATTCCGCTCTCCTCTCCCAGTCTCAATCTCGACAGTTTTAAAAGCAGTTCTGCAGTTGAGCTGCAGGATTTCACTCCTAACTTGTTAAGACGCCTACTTGCCCTTTACACCCAAGAAATCCGAGTAACGCTCGCCACCTCTGTATTACCGCGGCTGCTGGCACAGAGTTGGCCGTGGCTTCTTCTCTAGGTACCGTCAGTCTATTCCGTTAAGAATAGGTTTTCTTCCCTATCGAAAGAGGTTTACAATCCGAAGACCTTCATCCCTCACGCGGCGTCACATAGTCAGACTTTCGTCCATTGCTAAATATCCTCGACTGCAGCCTCCCGTAGGAGTTGGGGCAGTGTCTCAGTCCCCATGTGGCTGACCACCCTCTCAGGCCAGCTACCCGTCAAAAGCCTTGGTAGGCCATTACCCCACCAACTAGCTGATAGGACGCGAGCTCATCTCTAAACGGAAACTCTTGCGAGCCTCCTTTACTTACAGCTGCTTATGCAGCCGTAAACACATCGGGTATTACCCTCGCTTTCACAAGGCTATCCCCGACTTAGAGGTAAATTACTCACGTGTTACTCACCAGTCTGCCGCTATATCTTTCTTCCCTTGACAGATCAGCCTTGCGGCTTCACCATCTCAAGAAAAAAGTATCGCTCGACTTGCATGCCTAATCTACGCCGCCAGCGTTCACTCTGAGCCAGGATCAAACTCTCCGAAAAAATCGAAAAAATTTGTATGAAGGCTCTAGTGATTTATTTAATTTCTAACCTCATGAAATTGACCTTAGTAATTCCAGAGGGAATTACTATGGCCTCGCTTGGCAATTCAATTATCAAAAGAACGATTTATCCGCCACAAAACTTGGCGGATTGTCCGCCATAGTACTTTGGCGGACAAAAAAACGTCCCGACAAAATTGTCGGGACGCAAATTCTATTTTTACTGGCGCCCT
The DNA here is from genome assembly GCA_030691865.1 of Candidatus Omnitrophota bacterium. Taxonomy (GTDB): domain Bacteria; phylum Omnitrophota; class Gorgyraeia; order Gygaellales; family Profunditerraquicolaceae; genus UBA6249. The sequence continues at coordinate 1,330 of JAUYDL010000020.1, forward strand.
TATTGTCGATGCGGATTAACTACTAGAAATTGTCAACTGCGTTATAATTATTTTCACAATAATTTAACCCTTTTGAAGGGAAAACTTATTTTAATACAAAACACTGTTTTGTCAAGACTTTTTTTAGCAGATTAACCCCTTGACTTGCTCAATGCGCCATCAGCTGTGAGATCTTAAAGATCGGTAAAAATAAAGCAATAACAATGCCGCCAATCACAATGCCTAAAAAGGCAATCACCAGTGGCTCTATCAGGCTGGCTAACGCCCCGGCCGCAGCATCAACCTGATCATCATAAAAATCAGCAATTTTAGAAAGCATTTTTTCTAACTGGCCAGTTTGCTCACCCACACTAATCATCCGGGTAACCATAGGCGGGAAAACTCCACTCTTAGCCAGCGGCCGGGAGATCGGCTCACCGTTACGCACACTTTTAGAACAATTGACTACTGCCTCCTCCACCACCTTATTGCCTGAAGTTTTACTGACAATCTCTAAGGCACTTAAAACTGAAACTCCGCTCTTAGCTAGAGTAGAAAAAGTACGGGAGAACTTAGCGACAGCTAGCTTACGTAAAAGAAGGCCAAAGACTGGAACCTTTAATGTGAATCGGTCAAACCGGTATCTTCCTTTTTGTGTCTTTAAGTATCTTTTAAATAAATATATGCTCACCCCTAAGAGCAGCATCGAAAACAAAAAATATTTTCTCAAAAGGTCGCTGGCAAAAATCAAAACCTGGGTAGGCAGCGGTAATGTCCCCCCCAGCAAATCAAATATACCTTTAAATGTAGGCACAACTTTAATTAAAAGTACCGCCGTAATAATAATCGCCATCGTTACTACCACTGCCGGATAAACCAGGCTGGAAATTATTTTACGATTAAGTGCTGCCTGCTTTTCCATAAACGTGGCCAAGCGATCAAGAATTTCATTTAACATACCTGAGGCTTCTCCGGCTTTTACCATATTCACAAAAAGATCAGAAAAAACTACCGGATGTTTAGCCAGGGCATCACAGAAACTCATACCGGCTTCGATATCCTGGCGCACTCGACCAACAATGCCCCTTAAACCCCCATTTTCAATCTGCTCAGCTAAAATACCTAAGGCGTTGACCAAAGGAATGCCGGCGTCAATCATCGTCGCCAGCTGGCGGGAGAAAACAACTAAATCATCAAGCTTAATCTTCTTATCAGTCAGCTTGGGATTAACAGTAGAAATCTTAGCGAACTCTACGGAAAAAACCACCATTTCTTTTTTATGCAAGATATCCACAACCTCTGCCTCTGAGGCAGCCTGGATTGTTCCATTTATGGTTTGGCCCTTTTTATCTTTTGCAGAATATTTATATGAGTTCATTTTCTAGGGTTGCTCCCGGTTAAATGCATTATAGATTATCTACCACTTTCAAAAATACGTCCACGATCTTTGGATCAAATTGCGTCCCGCTATTACGCTTAATCTCCAGAATTGCTTCTTCTTTAAACAAGGGTTTCTTTCGATAAGAACGCGCCGAACGCATAGATTCATAGGCATCGGCAATATGAATAATCCGCGCGCCCAGGAGTATATCATTGCCTTTTCTTCCTTCCGGATAGCCTGACCCATCATAATGCTCATGATGCTGTCTAACTAAGTCTACCACCCCGTTTAGAAAAGTTAACGGTTCCAAAATCTGGGCCCCAATAACCGGATGTTTGCGCACCTGTTCCCACTCCAGCTCGGTAAGGGCAGAAACTTTCAATAATATGCTATCCTCAATTCCGATTTTGCCCAAATCATGTAATTCGCAGGCCTGACGCAATAGCTCGATTTCTTTTGCCGGAAGCTTCATATAATTTGCAATCTCCACCACAAAACGCGCTACATTTTCAGAATGGCTGTGCGTATAATGATCCCGGGCATCAATTGCCTGAGCTAAAACCTTAATCGTGCGCATATACGTCGAACGTAAATCCTCATAAAGCCGGCTTAAATTAGTAGTGGCCTCCTCAATTCTTCCGGCTAAAAGCATATTCTGCTTTTCTAAAGCTTGATTACTTTCTTTTAATCCTAGAGAAAATTTACGGCTAGCCGCCAGTAAAATGTGTAACTTAATCCCTTTATCAATGGTAAACTTCAATTTATCCGTATTCACCGGACTGATTAAAAAATCATAGGCCCCTGAATCAATCAGCTCCTTTATTCCTCCTTCATCCCTAGGCTCGAGTAAAACAACAATTACAGAATGCGGGTCAACTTCTTTAAGCTCAGCGATTAAATAAGCTGTACTTGTTTGGGCTATAGGCTGCTTTATGAGAATTAGATCATAAGCATTCTGCCTTACACTCCCCAAAACTGCTTTCAAATTAGATTCCGTAAAAACAGAATAATCTCCTAATCTGAGTATTTTTTCTTTTATTCCAGCTAAAAGAGGCTGATCGTCGCAGATCAAAAGTATTTTTCCAAGTATCCCCATGATTATTCTTCAGTAGTAATCCTGATTGCTTCGTCCAAAGTAGTCAGTTCTTCCTTAACTTTTTGAAAGGCATCATCGCGCAATGTTTTCATTCCCAGTTTCTTAACCACGTAAACCTTGATCTCATCTATTGATTTTCTGCGAATAATCATCTCCCTTATCGTGTCATCAATTAAAATCGTCTCCAGCACCGCAACCCGTCCAAAAAATCCGGTATTATTACAATACTTACATCCTTGCGCGGCATAAAAGGTAGCTTTACCATAAAATCCTATTTTTTTTAGAAAATCATCCGGAATTTCGATGGGCTTGCGGCATTTAAGACAGATCTTGCGTGCCAGCCGCTGCGCACAAAGCATAATTACACTGGAAGCCACCAAAAACGGTTCAACCCCCATATCGATAAGACGAGTAATGCTGGAAATAGCATCATTGGTATGCAACGTGGAAAGCACCAGCTGTCCTGTAAGCGCCGCTTTAATGGCGATATCCGCAGTCTGCTCGTCCCTGATCTCGCCGATCATAATTACATCCGGGCTTTGGCGCAAGATAGAACGCAGGCCTGAAGCAAAATCTAAGCCAATATCCGGTTTAACCTGCATCTGAGTAATCCCCTCTACCTGGTATTCTACGGGATCCTCAATAGTAACAATATTTCTCTCGGCGGTGTTTAACTGATTTAACACAGAATAAAGCGTAGTAGATTTACCGCTACCTGTGGGACCGGTAACCAATATCATGCCGAAGGGTTTGGCTGCTGCTGCTTTAAAAGTCGCCGCAGGCTGCTGTGAAAAACCCAGCTTATCCAAGCCAATAGAAAGATTTCCCTTATCTAAAGCCCGCAGGGCAAATTTTTGGCCAAAAGTTGTTGGCAGGCTAGAAACCCGAAAATCTACCTCCCGCCCCTCGGTCCTAACTTTAAATCTACCATCCTGCGGAATACGATTTTCAGTAATATCCAGATTAGAGATAATTTTAAGTCGGGCTAAAATTGCATTTTGATTTATCTTAGGCACCCTTAAGACATCATGCAATGAACCATCCACGCGGTATCTAATACGCAGACAATCAATCTCCGGCTCAATATGTATATCTGAAGCTCTCCTTTTTAAAGCCTGAGCCAAAATAATATCGACTAACTGCACGATCGGCGCTTTTTCACTCTCTAGGAGTGCATTAGACAACTCAATCTCATCAGTTTTAAATAATTCTAAATTTTTATCTAAACTTGCGCTGTGGGCCAGCGCTGATTCATCAAGAATATTCTGCATATCCTTAATCTCTTTACGGTACTGGCTATCAATAGCATGAGCAATCTCATCTTCAGGGCTTAAGACAATGTCGATGTTGCATCCGGTGAAGTTACTTAAATCATCCAGCGCAAAAATATTTAACGGATCCGACATAGCCACAGTAATGGTAGAGCCAATTCTGGATAGGGGGATGGTATTGTAAAGCTTAGCCATGCGTTCCGGAATTAAATTAATTACCTCGGCATCAAACCTAAATTTGGCCAAATGCAAAGTCGGCATGTAAAGCTGTTCGGAAAACAAAGACAATAGGACTTCTTCGGTAATGATCCCCTCATCAACCAGAACCCTTCTTAAGGAGACTCCTTTTTCTTTCTGCAAGCTCAAAGCATGCTCTAATTGCATCTTGGTAATGTGCTGGCTTTTAAGAAGTATTTCCATTATATTTTCTTTTAATGAATGCATAAATTATTCATCCGGCGTAGTTACTCGCAGGACCTCTTCAATTGTCGTATACCCTTTTAAAGCAGCCCCCAGTCCATCCTCGCGCAGAGTTTTCATTCCTTCCATACGCGCCTGCTGTTTAATAAACTGCTCCTGCGAACCGGTAAGAATCAGATCCCGGATCTTCTGGCTAAGCTGTAAAACTTCCGCAATTACGGTTCTTCCTGAATATCCGGAATTAAAACAATGTTGGCAACCGTTACCTTTATAGAATTGTAATTTACCAATTTTACTCACCTCTAGTTTTAGGCTTCCAGCAATCTCATCTTTAAGAAGATAGGCTTCCTTACAATATGAACATATCTTACGCACCAATCTCTGGGCAATAACACAGACTAAGGAAGAATTAATTAGATACGGCTCTACGCCCATATTCACTAAGCGCACCACCGCTCCGGCGGCAGTAGTAGTATGTAATGTCGAAAGAACAAGGTGCCCGGTTAGCGCACTTTTGATTGCGATATCTACGGTTTCATAATCACGAATCTCTCCGATCATAATGATATCCGGGTCTTGGCGCAGAATGGAACGCAGGGCGGCAGCAAAACTAAGGCCAATCTCCGGCTTAGCGGTTACCTGATTTATACCTTCCAGCTGAAACTCCACAGGATCTTCTACGGTAACAATATTCTTATCCGGGCTATCCACGGATTTTAAAATCGCATAAAGAGTAGTAGTTTTTCCGCTTCCGGTTGGCCCACAAACCAAAATCATACCATGAGGTAACAATGATACCTTAGCCAGGATTCCTAAAGCATGGTCACTGAAACCTAGTTTTTTCATATCCAGTTGTGCCTGCGACTTATCCAGGATACGTAAAGCGACCTTCTCACCATAGCTAGACGGCAGAATAGAAACACGAAAATCTACCTGGCGATTAAGTATCTTTACTTTAAAGCGTCCATCCTGAGGAAGACGGTGTTCAGCAATATCCAGCTCCGCGATAACTTTAATTCGCGATACTATTGAAGCATGCATAGTCTTGGGCGGCGCCTTCTGTTCCCGTAACATCCCGTCGATACGAAAACGTATGCGTAATTTCTTCTCAAACGGCTCAACCAACACATCGGAAGCCTTCTTTTTTATTGATTCCTCTAAAATCATATTGACCACTTTGATTACCGGTGCTTCATGGCTGATGCGACTCAGTTCCTGATCGCTAGGAAATACCTCCTTCTCCTCTTTGATCAACTCAATAGAAGAAACGGTCATCTCCTTAACCAAATCGTCAATAATCCCCTTGGAGGTATCCGGATAGGATAATTCAATAGTTTGATTGATATCGGCAACAGAAGAAATTATAGGATTTATTTTAAAACCGGTGAGGGCCTGTACATGGTCGATGGCGAATATATTTAACGGATCAGCCATCGCCAAAGTAATCGTGTCCCCCATCTTAGATATGGGAATGATCTGGTAATGACGGGCAATATTAACCGGAATTATTTTTACGATATCCAGATCGATTTTGAAGCGTTTTAAATCAATTAAAGGCAAGCCTAAGCCTTCGCTTAAGGTGGTAATCAACTCACTTTCCTTAACAAACTTAAGCTCAACAATAATATCGCTGAGCTTACCGCCTTTAGTGGTCTGCAACTTAAGCGCCTGCGCAAGATGCTCGGCGGTGATAAGTTTGTTATTAATTAATATTTCAGTAAGCCGATCTTTGAGTGATAACATATTAAGGGTAGATAGCCTGCCCTCATTCCTTATCCTTGTAGTATTTTTCAATTGCTCTTTTAATATCAGAAGAGGTGGAAACAAAAGTCTGCACGCTACATCCGCTAAGCAACTCCACATCTTCTATGGCCTGAACATTCAGAGGATTGGACATCGCCAAGGTAAGGTTATTACCGATCTTATCTATTGGCACAAGCAGATACTGCCTGGCGACTCTGCCGGGAATAATACTGGCGATATCCATATCAACATCATAATTACCTAAAGGTAGATAAGGAAAACCAAATTGGCCAGTCAAGGCCTGGGCAATATCATCCTCTTTAACAAATCCCAACTCCACCAGGATCTCCCCAATTAACCCGCCTTTTGCTCTCTGAAGATCTAAACCCTGATCCAGTTGGGATTGGTTAATAATCCCACGGTCCAGCAGCAATTCGCCTAATGGTTTATTATTAATTCTCCTAATCAATTTGCAAATCCCTCACTTAAAAAACCACAACTCGATTTTTTCCGCCTGCCTTAGCCTTCTTTAACAACTCTTTGGCTTTAGCGATCAATTGCTCAACCTCGACCCCATCCAGGGGGTTCTCGCTAACCCCCGCGCTAAAAGTAAGGCGCTTACTGCTATCCTGACCTGCGCAGAAAGAGGCTTGGATTTTTTTACATATCTCTTCAGCAACCTCTTGAGCCTGACGTTTATTCTTTTCAGGAAGAATGAGTGAGAATTCATCGTCATCAGTCCTGCCTATTCGATCAACTTCCGTAATACAATCACGCAGCAAAACAGCAATTTTCTTTAGCGCTGCTTCTGCGTAAATTAACCCAAACTTCTCGCGGTAATTTTTAAAATTATCAATATCAAAAATAATAAAGGCGCAGGGACGTTGATAGGCAATTGCCCGGCTAATCTCTTCTTGCAGACGACTTTTAATAAAGAAACGGTTATAAAGACCGGTGAGAGCATCTTTTATCTCTAGCTTCTCAATGCGATGCGCTAAAATATCATTTTCAATAGCCACTGCGATCTGTTTAGTGAATATATCCAAAAGCTCAATATCATCTTTATTATAAGAAAAATTATCCCGGGTATTGGCGATCCCCAACACCGCTTTGACCATACCTCTTAAAAATATAGGCATCGCTAAACAATTTTTAACTTGAAATTTAGCCAAGAAATCAACCGTGAGGTTATCGTTCAATGAATTCTGCTTATCTAAAATTAAAAGCTTGTTCAAATTGAAAGTTTTATTATAAATATCATCTTTAGACGTGATCTCTACGGTCATTAAATAATCTGATTTTATCCCATCTGCCACTTTCATACGAAAGGAATCCTCAAGCTCATCCTTAAAAAGTAAAAACGCTATTTCGGAATTAGCTAAAGCCCGGGACTTCTCAACCGCAATTTTTAAAACTTCCTCAAATTTTGCCCCCTGAGAAATAAGTACGCTGATCTGCATCAAATTAGAAAGAACGATTATTTTTCTCTGAATTTCAATATTAATCTCAGTTGTCTTTTCACTGTAATCTTTAAGCTCATCCATATTACTGCGAATACGATGCGTAAGCTGATTCAAGACATTGCCCAATTCCCCGACTTCATCACCATGCCGCACCTGTAGTTTCCGGTTAATATCTCCGGCAGCGATAAATTTGGCTTCAGTGGCTACTGAAGTTAAACGGTCAAAAATTTCCTTAATTACTAAGAGGCCGACAATCGCCAAAAATGTGCTAACCGCTAAATACACGATAATATCCAGCCTAATTCCAGATTTTGGGAAAATGTAAATGGAAAGCAGATATACACAAACTAAAAACGGTAGAATAAACATAAGCTGAAACGCCACCATCAGCTTTTGCTTAACCGTACGTGAATTTAAGGAAAAACGGCTCAGTTTATTAACCATAATAATTCTCCATAATTTTAAGTAATTTATTAAATAATTATACCCTTTAACTCCTTATCTGGCAATAGTTTTATTAAACTCAATAAGTAAATCTTCCTTATCAATTCCTGTATCAATAAAATCCCAGGGAAGTAGTGAGGTGGTTGATTTTTCATCAAGATATTTCTGCGGATCAATTCCTGATTCAGAGAATGCCTCCTTCCACCTGGTAAATGAAAAATAATTGCTCCAGGCGTCAAACCTGGCCCCTTTTTTATAAGCCCCTAGAATAACCTTACCTAGGAACCTATCTCCGCGAGAAAGTACTCCTTCTAAAAAACCCATCTGGAAATTATGAAAATTAAATTTAAGCCTCCTGTTTTTACAATGGCTCCTTAAATAATTTTGTTTTTCTTGGATCGCTTCGATGGAATCCATCTTTTGCCATTGTAAGGGCGTGTGCGGTTTGGGAATTAACGGGTTGATGCTGATATTAATTTGTGCGGCAGACCCGTTAATTTTTCTTTTTGATTCCGAAGCAGCCTGGGCAAAATCAATTATCCCCTGCAAATCTTCTTGCCTCTCACCGGGTAAACCAATCAAAAAATATAATTTTAAATGCTGATAACCTGCCTGGTATGCCTGGGCAATAGCTTGGAAAAATTCAACTTCTGAAAAATCTTTGGCCAAGGCCTGACGCAATCTATGCGTGCCTGCCTCAGGCGCAAAAGTCAGCCCGGTTTTCTTTATTTTAGCAATAAGCCCAGACACATTCCCTAGCAAAGCCTTGGCTTTTAATGAAGGTAACGATAAATTAACCGCCTGCTGGCTAAAACTATTAGTTAAATCACAGACCAGGGTTTCTATCCCGGGATAGTCTCCTACGGATAAGCCCGCCAAAGATAATTCTTCGTATCCGCTGGAGGCATAGGCAAGATTAGCCAATGAAACTATTTTTTCCTTACTTCTTATTCTCAAAGGATAATATTGAGACCGGGCTTGGCAAAAACGGCAGCGATTAGGGCAACCGCGCATAATTTCTAAAGTAATCCGGTCATGAATTGTCTGCACATAAGGCACCATCCAATTGCAAGGAAAATAGGCTGAATCAAAATCGCTCACTATGCGTTTTTTTATCTTTAAAGGCAGACTCCTGAATCTTGGTGAAAAATTAGCCAGTCCTCCCGCAACATTATAATCCGGCATATAGAGAGAAGGTGCATAAACACCCTCGATCTTAGATAGCTCAATTAAGAGATCCTCTTTAGTTAATCTGGCCGCTTTATAATCATCCTTATATTTACGGTATAAGCTCAGAAGCTCCACAATGGCCTCTTCTGCTTCCCCGATAATAAATAGATCAAAAAACTCTGCCATCGGCTCCGGATTCAACGTACACGGACCTCCGGCAATTACCAAGGGATGCTCTTGATTTCGTAATGAAGATGCTAAAGGCAGGCCCGCCAAATCCAGAATACTTAAAACATTAGTATAGTTTAATTCAGACCCAAGAGAAAATCCTAACATATCAAAACTGATCAACTCCTGGTTTGACTCCCAAGAAAAAAAACGTCTTTTAGCGTTTTTTAAAGAGGCTTCCATATCCGCCTCCGGAGCAAAAAACCTTTCACAAACCACGCCGGGTATATTATTTAAAACCCCGTAAATAATCCGCAATCCTAAATTACTCATCCCGACTTCATATAAATCCGGGAAACCTAACGCAAAACTTAAAGCGCAAGAACTAAAATCTCCTTTACAGGCATTCCATTCATTGCCCAGATATTGAGCGGGCCGGTGCACATTAATCAGCAAATCTTCAATCATGGCTTAAAATACATTTCTGGTGCGATCAATATTAACCAGAATCCCTAAAGCAATAAAAGTAACCAGGATACTTGAGCCGCCATAACTCATCATCGGTAAAGGCAATCCTACTACCGGCGCCAACCCCATATTCATCGCAATATTAATAAATACCTGCAAAGTCAATAAGAGCGATATGCCATAAGCCAGTAACCTGCCAAATGAATCGCCTGTCCTTTGCGCAATGATAAAACCTTGACGAATAATTAAATAATACATCAATATCAGCAGGCTACTACCTAAAAACCCCCACTGCTCAGAAAAAGTAGCAAAGATAAAATCCGTATGTGATTCCGGTAAAAAATATAATTGGCTCTGCGAGCCGCACAGCCAACCCCTGCCTAAGAACCCACCGGAACCAATAGCGATACGCGATTGGATTACCGTATATCCGGCACCCAAAGGATCAATATTCGGATTAAGGAAAACCAGCAACCTTTGTTTCTGATAATCGTGCAGAAAATGCCAGAAAAAAGGCAAAGGTAAAATCAATGCCAAAAGCAAAATAAAAATATATTTTAATCGCACATTAGTTAAATAAAGCAACCCAACAAAGACCAACATCAGCATTAAGCCGCTGCCTAAATCCGGCTGCTCAATAATCAAAAACATCGGTATCGCCACGAATATAAATGGTAAAATTATACCCTGGAAAATACCGAATTTACCCGATAAAAGCGATGTATCATCAATAGATTTACGGCTAAAATATCTGGCTAAGAATATTATAATTGCAAGTTTGGCAAACTCCGAAGGCTGAAAATTAAACCAGGCAATCTTAAGCCAGCGCTGCGCCCCCAGCCTGATCACGCCTAAACTAAAAACTAAAAGTAGAAAAAATAAAGCTGCCCCATAAATAAAATAATTGGCATCCCAAAGTTTGCGATAATTAAACCTGGACATAAAAAAGAAACAGGCCAGCCCAATAATTAACCAAAGCATCTGGCGTTTATAGATATCCTGCCACTGCGTACCTTCTTTCTGGTAAGTGCTGCTATAAATAGATAAAACTCCTAGAGTAGCGATAATTAAAGCAAGAATCAAAATCTTAAAAAATGAATTCCGTGTCATATTAACCCCTGATTATTCATCGCTTCGATAATTTGTTTAGCCATGACGCTGGCGGCATGACCCGACCCGCCATTTTCTAAAAAAACGCAGATTGCATATCTAGGTTTATCCAACGGGAAAAAACCTACAAACCAGGCATGCGTGGCGCCCCGAGATACCTGGGCGGTACCGGTTTTTCCGGCAACCTTAATAGGCAGAGTGGATAAAACATTTCCCGTCCCTTTAGCATCGGAAACCACTTTAGCTAACCCCTTGGCAATAACTTCAAAAGTACTTTTCTTAAAAGGTACCCCGGTAAGCCTCTTCTTCTTAACAGAGAGATCCAGGCCTCCAACGGCTTTAACAATATAGGGGCTTAATAAATATCCGCGATTTGCAAACACCGCTAACATATTAGTTGCCTGCAGAGGAGAAACCAGACAATCCCCTTGGCCGATACTTAAATTTGCCGTATCTCCATCGAACCAATTCTGAAATTTATTTATCTTTCTCCATAAAGGAGATGGGATAAAGCCGCTTGTTTCGCCGGCCAGATCAAAACCTGCGTTCCTACCTAAGCCTAATTTTAAAGCATAATCATGAATATTCTGCGCCCCTGAAAGTAAACCTGTCTTATAGAAAAATACATCGCAGGAATGGGCAATAGCTTGGAAAATATCCTGCGAACCATGCACATCCCAACAGCTAAATTTCCTGGCTCCCACCATGATTGAGCCCTGACAAACAAAACGCGTGGAAGGATTTATTTTTTTTAATTCCAGGCCCGCAGAAGCCACCACTATTTTAAAAACCGATGCCGGCGGATAACTTGATCCGATAGCGCGATTGATTAACGGCGCATCAGGGTCATTGAATAATCCCCAAATAAGCTTAGTGCGCTTATTCACAAAAACCGCCGGATTAAAATTCGGATAACTAGCCAAGGCCAAGATCTCTCCGCTAAACGGATCCATTAAAATTACGCTTCCTTTTTTGCCGCTTAAATTTTCTTCGACAATCTTTTGAATCTTAAGATCCAGGGTCAGCACAACGTCTTTGCCATTGCGCGGAGGCTGAAAACCCAAAACACGCATAAATTTTCCCCGGTGGTTGACCTCAACTGACAGCCCACCTTCCTCCTGGCGCAAATAATAATCGTATTTCTCCTCCACTCCGCCAAACCCGACGATATCTTTAGTCTTGTAACCATAATCTTCTAATTTAGTCAGGCGCCAGCGGTCAATCTCATTAAGATAACCAATCACATGAGAAGCTAATGCCCCATACGGATAATGGCGCAAAGGTTTAGACGCAACGATAATACTCGGCTGCTCAATCTTATACTCTCCGAGTGAAATTGCATCTTTAAGTTCAATATTCGTAGCCACGGTTACCGGTACACTGGAAGAAATGAAATTCTTCTTAAAGGCCATCCTCAACTCTTTAACTTCTACACCTAAAATACGGCTGATCAGAGTTAAAGCCTGATCAATATGGTTTAAATCCTGGGACAGAACCATTACGTCATAGGAAATCTTATTATCTACGATAATATCACCATTACGGTCCAGGATATTACCTCGGCTGCCGGATTGGGATATCAGACGGATGCAGTTGCTATCACTGAGCCGGCGAAACTTAGACCCTTGCAATATACCAAGGTTTAAGAGCCCGATGATTAAAGAAGCGAACATAAAAATAATTATTAAGTTTAAAATACTCTTTCTTTCCATGATTTAAAAATTATGAGGCTATTTTTTTTGTGAGCTTAAAAATCAAAGGCGATAGCGCCGTCGTATAAACGCTAACAATAATCAGGTTACGTAAAAAAATGCCTGGCGGCATGATATTCCCGGTCGCTACACTAGCTAAACCAATGATAAAATTATTTAACAAGGCTGCCACTAAAACTATTGCCCAGCGTACATAATCCTCTTCAGTAGATATCTGGCGGCTGAGCCGATATATCAGATAGCTCCAGATACTAAAACAAATTGTATTTATCGCCAGCGTCTGAGGCAGAAATACATCTTTAGCCAGCCCGGCTAAAATACCAAATAACAAAGCAGTCTTAAAATCTGTATAAAAAACTAAAGCCACCATAAAAATTAAAAGAAGGTCCGGCTTACAATAAAAAAAGTTTAAAAAATTCGGCCAATTTAATCCTAAGGTAGCCAAAATTATTATGGTCAATGAAAAGAACAATTTTTTCATGGAATAATCACCAATACCTCTTCAATGTTGACAAGATCCACTACCGGCTTAACTAGGGCATAACGATTAAGCCCGGAAAATTCCCGTCCGATATTCACCACCCGGCCTACAAGTAATCCCTTAGGGTAAATCTGGCTTAATTCCGAAGTAATGATAATATCCCCCACAATAATCTGAGCCTCATCCGGAAGATAGCGCATTATTAAATTGGTACCCAGAGTCCCACTGACTAATCCTTCTTGCCGACTGCGTTGTACGATGCAAAAGATACCTTGATTAGGATCGTTAATTAGCAATACCTTACTGGTATTATCCGTACTTTCTACTATACTACCCACTAATCCCTGGGGACTAATCACCACCATCCCGGATTTAATTCCGTTGTATCTACCTTTATCAATGATCACGCTAGAGGACCAACTATCCAGCGATCGGCCAATTACCCTGGCCGCCACCAGGTGCAGAGAAGATTTCTGTTTGAAGTTAAACAAATTTTTAAGCCGGACATTTTCTTGGGCTACTTCGCGTAGATCAAACAGGCGCCAACGTAACAAGTCAACATCCTTTTGTAATCTCTCAGCTTGAATCATATTACGATGATAAAAAATAATACCGGAGAGTTCACGCTTAACCAAACCAATAAAGGAAAGATGGGGTTTGAATATTTTTTGCGCGGGATTTTTAAAACAGGATAAAAAAATCGATACTAGGAGTACGGCGCAGGCGAGGAGAATAAAATTAATTAAGGTTTTGCGGGGTAACTTAAACACATTTAATTAGCAAAAATGGCTGGCTCTGCACCCGACGCTAAGATTACACCCCGCGCAAATTGGTATTGCGCGGGTGTCCTCCCTGTGGCGGAATTTAATTGCGCACTTCGGTTTTAACCGGTACGGTAACTTTCTTAAGATACTGAATTTCACTTAGTACAATGCCTGTTCCATTAGCAACCGCAGTAACCGGATCATCAGTGATGTGCACGGGCAGACCCGTCTCTTCGGAAATTAATTTATCCAGCCCTTTTAATAATGAACCGCCTCCAGCCATAACAATCCCGTGATCAATAAGATCCGCCGCTAACTCCGGAGGGGTCCTCTCTAAAGATATTTTTATAATTTCCAATATGGCGCGCAAAGGTTCTTGTAAAGATTCACGGATCTCTTCGCTGGTAATGGTAACGGTTTTAGGTAAACCCGCAACCAGATCCCTGCCCTTTACCTCCATACTCATCTCCTCTTCTAAAGGATAAGCGGAACCGATTTTAATCTTAATCTCTTCAGAAGTACGTTCACCGACCATCAGGTTATATGTTTTCTTAAGATACTCGATAACCGCTTCATCCATTTCATCTCCACCAATGCGAATAGACTTGGAAAAGACTATCCCGCAGAGTGAAATTACTGCGATCTCCGTAGTACCGCCTCCGATATCAATAATCATATTACCGATAGGTTCCTGGATAGGCAGGCCTACACCGATGGCTGCCGCGATGGGCTCCTCAATCAAAAATACTTCTCTTGCTCCGGCACGCTCCGCAGAATCTTTTACTGCCCGTTTTTCTACCTCCGTTATGCCCGAGGGGACAGCAATAACAATTCTAGGCCTGACTAAAACCTTACGATGATGCACCTTCTTAATAAAATAACGAAGCATAGCTTCGGTAATCTCAAAGTCAGAAATAACTCCATCTTTCATCGGCCTGATTGCAATGATATTGCCAGGAGTACGCCCGAGCATACGCTTGGCTTCCTCTCCTACAGCTAAAACATGCGAAGTGCCCCTTTCAATAGCAACCACAGAAGGCTCGCAAAGCACCACCCCTTCGCCCTTGACAAAAACTAAGGTCGTCGCGGTACCCAAGTCAATCCCCATATCATTAGAGAAAAGACCTAAGACATAATTAATCGCTTTTTTTAGCTGCTGACTTAATTTTCCCATATTTTCTCCTAAAATTACGTAATGAAAGATTTTAACAGAGATTTAACCCTTTGTCAAATATAAATTTGAACAGCTTTAGGAATCCAGGGGACGGTTCTGTTTTTCAACGGAAAAACAGAACCGTCCCCTTTATTCTAAACTCTTCAGCGTCTTTAAAAACCCGGGGAAAGACTTACTCACACAACTAATATCATCAAGCCTAGACTCACCCTCTGCGGCTAAAGCCGCTACCACCATACTCATGGCAGTGCGATGATCTCCAAAACTTTTAAGCTCAGACCCGCAAAGCCTGCCTTGGCCCTGGATAACAATATTTTCTACCAGGCCAACCTTATTAACCCGAATATCTGCTCCCATCTTCCTTAAATTAACGACCATGGAGTTAATCCGGTCAGTCTCCTTAACCCTAAGCTCGCCAACCCCTTTGATTATGGTGCGGCCTTGAGCAAAACAGGCAGCGACCATCAGAATAGGCAGCTCATCAACTAAAGAAGGTATTTCGCGAGGCAAAACTACCGTGCCCTTAAGTTTACTGCTGCTTATAGTCAGGTCACCTCTAGGCTCAAAGTTTACCGGCTTATCAGCCTTAAAAACTACAACTTTTATTTTAGCCTGCATCCTTTTGAGCACATTAATTATTCCGCTACGGCTAGGATTAAGGCTAGAGTGCTCAATGATAATCTTAGCTTTAGGAATGATCGTCGCTAAGACTATAAAAAAAGCAGCTGAGGAAATATCCCCGGGAATATAAATTTCACCTGGACTGACTAAGCCTTGGTTTGGATTCAGGGTTATACTGTTATTATTTACAACTATATTTGCGCCAAAGATTTTAAGCATGCGCTCAGTATGATCGCGGGTACTTAGGCGCTCAAGAACTTGAGTTTTACCTTTGGCAAATAACCCCGCCAAAAGAATCGCGGATTTAACCTGAGCCGAAGCAATCTTTGCATGATAAACAATACCTTTAAGATTTCCTCCTTTTATAACTATCGGCGCATACTCTTGGTTAGCTTTAATTCTGGCAGTAATCTGCGCCCCCATCAAACGTAAAGGCACATTTACCCTGGACATTGGCCGAGCAGAAAGATATTTACCCGTAACAACTTTAGTTTTAAAATCCATCCCGGCTAAAACACCTAAAAGTAAACGCAAGGTGGTTCCGGAATTATTCACAAAAATCGGCTGGTTGGAAGTTTTTAATCCTTGCATGCCGCAGCCTTTAACAGAAACTAATCCTTTCTTGCGCAGTATTTTTACTCCCAAAACGCTTAAGGCATTTAAAGTAGCCAAAGAATCATCATGTATGGGAAAATTCTTAAGAATGGTTTTGCCGCTGCTTAAAGCGCTTAAAATTAACGCGCGATGAGCAATGGACTTATCCCCGGCAAGAATAATGCGGCCGCTTGGTATAAATTTGTGTTTAATTAAAAAAGGCTTAGCGGGAGGAGAAAATTTTCTAATGCAGCTCACTTTATCTTTTGCGTTACCTTATCGTTTTCTTTGATTAAATCTTTTAGCTCAGCAGCAAAACCCGCAGCAGACATAGCTTCATGGACCTTCTCTACTTTTAAATCTCCAATGGGCTTACCGGCGCGAAATACTAAAAATTCATCGCCTACGCTTACATTATCTTTACTACCCAGATTAATCACCACAAAATTAAATTCTTTATTTACAATCATTACTTTACCTTCCAGCCCCTTAACCAAACGCGGCTGCTCTTTTTTAGTAACCTTTGAGGCTTTAGTGTCCGGCGCATTAATTTTCTTATCAGCCATTTTAGGTTGAGCTCGAACAACATTATTAGCCGGCTGGAGCACTTCAGGATTAACGACAACCTTACCCAGCTCTACGCCACCTGCGCCAGTCTCTAAATTCTTAATTTTTTCCTCCAACGCAACCTTCTGCTGTTGCATAATTTTTATTTGTTCTTTAATTTGTTTACCATCGTCTTGAACCTGATTAAGCCGATTCTCCAGATCCTCCCGCAAAGATTTCTGCTTGAGAAGATCCGCCTTAAACTGCTCTAATTTATTTGATGTTTCAGCATGAGCTGATTTTTCCGTAGCCAACTCGCTAGCTAAAGAATCCATCTTGCTCTTAACTTCTTGTAATTTTAACGCAAGATCCGTAGCTATCTTTTTAGATTCATCAAGTTTGTTAGCAGTAGTGCGCTGAAGATTCTCCAATTCAACAATCTGCCCCCGAAGCTTAATATTTTGCGCGTACTCCTTTTGATATAAATAAAAT
>JAUYDL010000038.1 GCA_030691865.1 Candidatus Omnitrophota bacterium
CCGATGGAGATCTGCGCCGGCATTTGGCCAGTGATAAGAATTTGCTGGGCCGGCCGATTAAAGAGGTAATGACTAAGAATCCTGCTGTAGTAAATCAAGATATGCTGGCGGCTGAGGCGATGCGGATATTGCAAGCCAAAAAAATCGATGAGGTCCCGGTGGTAAATAAATTTATGCGTCCGGTGGGCTTATTGGATGTGCAGGACCTGCTTAAGGCAGGATTAATCTAAAAATATGTCTTGGGAATTGATCAAAGAAGAATTAAAAGCACGTTTTAGAAAAGTCAAGCTGCTCCTTTTGGATGTAGACGGGGTTTTAACTGACGGCCGAATAATTTATGATTCTGCTGGCCGAGATTCTAAATTTTTTGATGTGCATGATGGGTTAGGTGTCTTTTGTTTAGGAAAATTCGGAATCAATACAATTATCATTACTGCCAAGAATTCTAAGACTATTGGCCCGCGCTCAAAAGATATGCTGGTGGCCGAAGTTTTTGCTGATATTTTTCCCAAGACCGCGGTTTTAGATAAAATTCTTAAGAAATACCGCGTGGCTTTAGATGAGGTTTGTTTTGTGGGCGATGATCTGGTGGATTTATCGCTGATGCGCAAAGTTGGCCTGCCGGTAGCTTCGGCCAATGCCTCCAGCGAAGTAAAAGAGGCAGCAGTTTATGTAACTAATTGTCTGGGTGGCCGGGGAGCAGTCAGGGAGGTGGCCGAGCTAATTCTTAAATCGCAAGGCAAGTGGAAAGATGTTTTAGAGTTTTATGGAGCATAAAAAAATAGTTTTAACCTTTGGTTTTTTATTTCTTGCCTACGTTCATCTTGCAGCAGTTGAAGTTAAAGAAATAAAACCGCCCCTGGCCGTCAAAGCAGCAGCCAAGGAATCTGATCAACAGATCGGAGATTTTTCTCTTTCCGGATTCGGGGATAAAGGAAAAAAGTCCTGGGACCTTGCCGGCAAGTCTGCGGATATATTTAGCGAGGTGGTTAAGCTAAAAAAAGTAGTGGGTAATAATTATGCGCAGAATGATACGATTAATCTGACTGCGGATAGTGGTGATTTTAACAAGAAAAGCGGGCTGGTGCATTTACAGGATAATGTCGTAATTACTACTTCCAGCGGGACAAAACTTACTACGGATACTCTGGATTGGGACCGCAAGCAGCAGATTGTTAGTACTCTGGATAAAGTTAATCTTGTCCGTCAGGATATGAATCTTTCAGGGCAAGGGGCTTTAGGCCAAACCGCATTAAAGCAGATTATGTTAGAGAAGAATGTACGCCTGGATATCCAGACGCAGGATTTGCAGGTTAATAAAAAAGAAAAGATTGTGATTACTTGTGACGGCCCGCTGGATGTAGATTATGAAAAAAATATTGCCATGTTTAATAATAATGTTAAAGTAGAAAAGCCGGATTTAACAATTTACAGCGATAAAATGCAGGTTTATTTTACCCCTAAACAACAAGATAATGTGTTGGTTCAAGGGCCGGCAGCTATCTCTAGTTCCGTCAATAAGATTGTCGCTTTAGGAAATGTGCGGATATTACGCGGTGATAATATCTCTTATAGCCAGGAAGCAATTTATACTGCCATAGATAAAAAAATAACTTTAACCGGTAAGCCCCAAATAATTATTTACCAAACGGAGAATATCGATGCTTCTTCTGGAAACTAAAGGCTTAGCTAAATCCTATGACGGCCGTCAGGTAGTAAAAGGCGTGGATATCACGGTTAAGCGCGGAGAGATTGTTGGGCTCTTGGGGCCTAATGGCGCCGGGAAGACTACTACTTTTTATATGATCGTAGGCATCGTTGCTCCGAACAAGGGCACGATTGTTTTTGATAACCATGAGATTACCAATATGGCTATTCATGAGCGTGCACGTTTAGGTATCGGGTATTTGTCGCAAGAAGCCTCGATATTTCGTAAGCTGACGGTCCAAGAAAATATAAATGCAATTTTAGAAACATTATCTTTGAGCCGGGCAGAGAGAAAACGCAGGCTGGCTTCTCTATTGGAAGAGTTAAATATTGCGCATTTAGCCAAAAATAAAGCCTATACTTTAAGCGGCGGGGAAAGAAGGCGCCTGGAAATTACCCGGGCGCTGGTCACCAATCCTTCTTTTATACTTCTTGATGAGCCTTTTTCCGGGATCGATCCGATTGTGGTTAATGAAGCGCAGGAGATTATCAAAGAATTAAAAGCCAAAGGCTTGGGCATTTTATTGACCGATCATAATGTCCGCGAAACTCTGGCCATAACTGACCGGGCGTATTTAATTTCAGAGGGGGTAATTCTTATTTCTGGAACGGCGCATGAACTGATTAATCATCCGCAGGCGCGCCAGGTTTATCTGGGTGAGAAATTTAGAATGTGAGTGACTCATACCCGCGAATGTGTAAAAATTTTGCAAAAATTTTTACACAGCTTTGAGCGGGTATAGCGGGTATCTAAGATAATTTAAGAAAGGGAACAAATGAAAACCGAAGTTAAGAAATTGGATAGCACTAAGTGCGAAATTGATGTCGCGGTAAGCGGAGAGCTGGTTAAAAATAAATTTGAGGAGGTTTTTGCTCAAATTGCCAAAGAGGCCAAGGTTCCGGGGTTTCGTCCGGGCAAAGCGCCAAGAGATGTTTTAGAGAAGCGTTATGCTTCTAGCGTGCACGAACAAGTTTTAAAGGAATTGGTCCCGGATGTTTATAATCAGGCGATTGCCGCAGAAAAACTTGATGTTATCGAGTTACCGCAGATTACCGATGTAAAGCTTGATCGGGTTAGTCTTTCTTTTAAGGCTATCGTCGAAGTTACTCCTGAGATTGTGGTTAAGAACTATAAGAATCAGTTAATAAATTACAAAGTAGTCTCGGTTTCCAGCGATGAAGTCAAGAGGCAGATTGATTCGGTTAAAGAATCGCGTAAGGCCGAAACCCTGGATGATAAATTCAGCCGCTCTCTGGGGTATCCTAACTTTAAGGATCTGGAGAAGGCGGTAGAAAGGCAGGTTTTTATTACCAAGGAGAATCAGGAACGCCAGCGTATTGAGAATGAGTTAATTGAAAATATAACTAAGGGTTTAGAGTTTAAGTTGCCGCAAGGATTGGTGGAGCGGCAAACTCAGGATATGCTTAGACAGACTAAAATTGATCTGGCGATGAAGGGTATCCCCCGGGATAAAATCGATGAGCAGGAGAAATTGCTCTTAGAAGGAATCCAGCCTGAAGCCAAGAAGCAGGTTAAGATATATTTAGTTTTATCTCAGATTGCTAAAAAAGAAAATATCGTTATCGATGACCGTATGCCGCGTAAAGTAATGGAGTTTTTGCTAAGAGAAGCGGATTGGCAAATAGAGTAGGTACGTTACCCGGCGCTTATTGGAATTGCGCCGGTGTTGTGTAATGCTCCCCCTCGCGGGAGCTCGGGGTCATTTTTCCCCAAGCGCCGGAGGCTGGGGAAAAATGAGGAGGAAAGAATGGAGAAAAAAATGCAGATATTAGTTCCTATGGTAATTGAGCAAACTACCCGTGGTTTTGAACGCGCTTATGATATCTATTCGCGTCTTTTAAAGGACCGTATTTTATTTATTGGCACGCCGGTCGATGATTATGTAGCGAATTTAGTGATTGCCCAGCTGCTCTTTCTGCAGATGGAGGATAAGGATAAAGATATCAATGTTTATATTAATTCACCCGGAGGGTCGGTAACTGCGGGGTTGGCGGTATATGATACCATGCAATTTATAAAATGCGATGTCGCTACCTATTGCGTGGGTCAGGCAGCCAGCATGGGAGCAGTTTTATTATCGGCAGGAACTAAAGGAAAACGTTTTGTGCTTCCTAATTCCAGAGTGATGATTCACCAGCCATGGGGCGGGGTACAGGGAGCAGCCTCAGATATTTCGATTCAGGCTAAAGAAATTTTAATACTGCGCGATCGGATTAATGAGATCCTTAGCGTACATACCGGCCAGTCGTTAGATAAAATACAGAAAGATACGGATCGAGATTATTTTATGTCCGCTCAGGAATCAAAGGATTATGGCCTGATTGATGAGGTGATTTTACCGGAAACTAAGAAGTAAGTGACTTATCCCGCCGCATTCTTGCATTCTGTAAGAATGCAAGAGGCGGGAACAATAATCATTTGAGGAGAAAAGAAAAATGAAAAAGGAATATTTATTAACTCCGGGTCCGACCCCTTTACCGCCACAAGTAAGTTTGGCTATGGCCAAACCGATTATCCATCACCGTACACCGCAGTTTCAGGAGATTCTAAAAGAGGCGAGCAGGGGGCTGAAATGGGCGTTTCAGACGGCTAATGATGTCTTTATTATCTCTTCTTCAGGAACCGGAGCGATGGAGGCAGCGGTAATCAATTTACTTTCTTGCGGTGATACTGCTTTGGTGGTTCAAGGCGGTAAATTCGGAGAAAGATGGACTGAGATTGCCAAGGCTTATGGGATTTGCCCTGAGATTATTAATGTGGAGTGGGGCAAGGCAGTTAGCCCTGCAGAAATAAGCAAAAGGTTAAAATCCAACCCGCAGATAAAAGCAGTATTTACTACTTTATGTGAAACTTCAACCGGCGTGGATAATGATATCCAGGCAATTGCTGCAGTGGTAAAAGAAAGCTCTGCGGTTTTAGTGGTAGATGCGATAAGCGGCCTGGGAGCGGTAGATTTAAAAACTGATGCCTGGGGGGTGGATGTGGTAGTTGCCGGATCGCAGAAAGGTTTTATGTTGCCTCCGGGATTAGGTTTTATCTGTCTTAGCTCTCGCGCCTGGAAATTAGTGGAGGCTTCAAAGTCCGGCCGTTATTATTTGGATTTAAGGAAGGCAAAGAAGGCCCTGGATAAAAATGATACACCGTTTACATCTTCGATTACCTTGATTATTGCTTTAAATGAAGCTTTAAAGATCATGCAGCAGGATGGCTTAGAAAACATATTTCAGCGTCATAGGATTATGGCGGATGCTACTCGCGCCGCTATGCAGGCGCTGGGTTTGGAGTTATTTGCCCCGCTGGCAGCTTCGGACGGGGTGACGGCAGCAAAGGTGCCTGTGGGTATTGATGGTGAAAAATTAGTTAAAACCATGCGCGATACTTATGGAGTGACGATTGCCGGCGGCCAGGGTGAACTTAAGGGTAAAGTTTTTCGTATTGCGCATATGGGGTTTATTACTGAATCTGATATTATTATGGGGTTGTCCTGCTTGGAAAAAGTGCTTACCAAGATGGGTTATAAATTTACTTTAGGCGCAGGCATTAGGGCAGCCGAAGAGGTATTTCTAAAATAAGGAGCCAGATAAAATGATTAAGATTCTAGTCACTGATGCATTAAGCCAAGAAGGTTTAAAGGTTTTTAATGATTCTAAAGAGCTTACGGTTGATGTAAAAACAGATTTAAAGCCGGATGCTTTAAAAGATATCATCAAGGATTATGATGCTTTGGTGGTGCGCAGCGCGACTAAAGTGACCAAAGAGATAATCCAGGCAGCGACAAAGCTTAAGGTTATCGGCCGGGCCGGTGTTGGCCTGGATAATGTAGATTTGGAAGCGGCTACGCAAAAAGGGATTATCGTAATGAATACCCCGGCGGGAAATACGATCTCTACCGCTGAGCATACCTTTAGCATGATTTTGACTTTATCCAGGAATATTGCCCAGGCCAATGCCTCGATGAAAAAGGGAGAGTGGAAGCGTTCTAAATTTATGGGGGTAGAGTTATATAACAAGGTTTTAGGCATTGTGGGATTCGGCAGGATTGGTTCGGAAGTCGCCAAGCGCGCACTATCCTTTGGCATGAAGGTTTTAGCGTATGATCCGTTTTTATCTGCTCAAGTTGCTGAAAGTATCGGGGTAGAGGTTGTGGAATTAAAAAAAGTGCTGCAGGAGTCTGATTATATTACCGTGCATACTCCGTTAACCGATGAAACCAGGCATATGATTTCGGATAAAGAGTTTGGCTTAATGAAAAAAAATGTGCGGATTGTAAATTGCGCACGGGGCGGGATTATCGATGAGCTGGCTTTAGTCAGGGCAGTAAAAGAGGGCAGGGTGGCCGCAGCTGCGCTGGATGTTTTTGAAAGTGAACCGCTGGCTGCCGACAATGAACTTTTAAAACTGGATAATGTAATTACTACTCCGCATCTGGGTGCTTCTACCGAGGAAGCGCAGATTAATGTGGCTATTGAGGTCGCTGAGATTGTGCGTGATGCGCTCCTGGGCCGGGGCATCCGTAACGCCGCCAATTATCCCTGTTTAGAAGCGGAGGTCTGCAAAATCCTTAACCCTTATATTAATCTGGGTGAGAAGCTGGGTATGTTCTCTGCCCAGTTAGTCGAGGGTAGATTTCAGGAGTTAGTGATAAATTATAGCGGTCAGATTACCAAATATGATTTAAGTTCGCTAACCTTGGCTTTAGCTAAGGGAGTGCTTACTCCCATATTAAAGGAGACGGTTAATTTTGTTAATAGCGTATCTCTGCTTAGAGAAAGAGGAATAAAACTGCGTGAGTCAAAATCTGCGCAAGAGGGTGAATTTGTTAACCTTATTCAATTAGAGATTAAGACAGATAAAGAAACCAAGTCGGTTTGCGGAACACTTTCAAGCAACAAACAGCCGCGGATTGTAAAAATTGACGATTATTATCTGGAGTTATATCCTATCGGAGAGATGGTTTTTATCCGCAACTGGGATAAGCCGGGTTTAATCGGAAGCCTGGGAACATTTATGGGTAAAAACGGTATTAATATTGCCGCGATGACTTTTGGCCGCGATAAACCGGGTGGTAAGGCGATCAGCGTATTGAATGTGGATAGCCAGGTTAGCCCGGAAATCCAGGATAAGATAAGGGAATTGGAAAATATTCTCACCGTAAAGATAATCAGGACGTGAAAAGCGCAAAAACTACCTTATTGATTTTTAGTTTTCTGGCCTTAATGGTTGACATCTTATATGCTAAAGATGTAACCATTGTTTACAGCGGCCAGACGCATGCTATGCTTTATCCTTGTAATTGCCCTATCCGGCAGGATGGAGGCATTAGTCGCCGGGCTACCTTGGTCAAGGAATTAAGAAAAAAATATCCCGGCCTTTTGCTTTTGGATTGCGGTAATTTTACTGCCGGCGGCCAAATGGATGAATATACCCAGAATATCCATTTAGATATGCAGCGTTCCGAAGTTAATTATAAAGCTTTAGAGCTCATGCAATATGATGCCGTGGGGATTGGCCCGGATGAATTTAATTTTGGCAGGGAATTTTTCCTAAAGCGTGCTAAAAAAACCAATCCAACGTATCTGAGTGCCAATCTAGATACGGATAAAGTTATTCCTTATATCATTAGGGATTGTGACGGTACAAAAGTTGCGGTTATCGGGTTAACGGGGGCCTCCGCTAACCAAAAGGCAGAAGGACTAAAGATTAATGCGCCTAGCCAGATCAGCGAGTTAGTCAGCCGCTTAAAGAATACAGGTGTGCAAGTTTTGATTCTCCTGAGTTCTCAAGGTGAGAAAGAAGATTTAAAATTAATTTCTATAGTTAAAGGTATTGATATAATTTTTGTCGGAGATAAACCGTTAAAGGATGAGGCCCTTACTAAGATCGATGCAACCTTTATTCTACGTCCAGCCTGGCAGGGCCGTAAGCTGGGGAAGTTAACTTTAAAAATCCAAGACGGTAAGCTCTCCGATTGTAAGGTTGATGAGTTGTCTTTATCAGAGAAGCTTAGTGATGATCCTGATATCGCGGCGATCTTGCCGCGTTGTTACTCCGATCTTAATTGTAAAGAGAGGAATTTAGCGGGAACCTGCCAAAATCCGGGCTCATTAAATGCCAAGTGTGTATTTACTAAGCCGAATAAAGTAAATTTATCTGTGATTAGCGTAAAAGATTGCCGCACATGTAGCACGGAATCGGTCCTGTCTTGGTTGAAAAAGAAATTTCCCGGATTAACTATAAAAACCCTGGATTATCCGGGCCTGGCGGCGCAGAAAATGATTAAAGATTTATCGCTTCAAGTTTTACCGGCGTATATTTTCCCCAAGTCAGTTGAAAAAGAAGATAATTTCGATAGCATTAAGAATGATTTACAATTAATAAATGATTCTTATGTATTTAAGCCGCAAGCAAGCGGCATATCCTATTTTTTGAATCAAAAACCAAAGAATGGAAATTTTGATTTATTTTTTAGTATCTTCCAAAAAGATGCCGCCTTGTTGTTAACCACGATAAAAGAATTTAATCCGAGTTTACATTTTTTGACCGCAGAGAAGAATGAAGATTTTGTTGCTCAGAATGGTATTTCCGAGGTAGAGGAATATTTACGCGCGGTATGTGTGCAGAAATATTATCCGGAAAAATTTTGGGATTATTTAATTTGTCGATCTAAGAATATCCGCAGCTGTTACTGGGAGGATTGTCTTAGCGGGGTGGATGCCTTAGGGATTAAAAGTTGCGCCAGAGGGGCAGAGGGGATAAATTTGCTCAGAGAAAATATCAGTTTAAATAAAAAGTTACAGATTTCTTCCGGGCCAAGTTATCTTTTGGATAACCGGGAAATTTTTTCCTCCCGGGGGGTACCGGGTAAAGAGGAGCTTAGAAAAATACTAAAAAGGTAGAGGGGGAGGTGATTATGGCGCATAAACCAAAGATTTATATTCTGGATGTAACTAATCGGGACGGAGTACAGACTTCGCGAATTTGCTTGTCTAAACTACAGAAAACCATGATCAACTGGTATCTTGACCAGATGGGTGTTTTCCAGTCGGAGTTTGGTTTTCCGATTACGCGGCATGAGACAAATTATCTGAATGCCAACCTGGCATTAGCTAAATTAGGGGGATTGTCCAGGATCCGACTAAGTGGTTGGCTTAGGGCGACCAAAGATGACGTAAAAACTGCTTTTAAATTGGTGCCGCATTTAAAATATTTAAATCTTTCTATCTCTACCAGCGATCAGATGATTGTGCATAAATTTAGAGGCAAACTTGATCACCAGTCGATAATCCGGGAGATGCAAGAGGCAGTTAGCGAGGCGAAAAAGTTAGGCTCAACCGGTGTCGGTGTAAATGCCGAGGATGCCTCGCGTACGAATTTAGAATACCTGATCGAATTTGCCCTTAAAGCTAAAGAGGCCGGCGCCGACAGGATTCGTTATTGTGATACTTTAGGAACAGATACACCTTTTAGTATTTACGAAAGAATAAAATTGTTGGCTAGGCAGGTGCAGCTTCCGATTGAAGTGCACTGCCATAATGATTTAGGATTAGTGGTGGCTAACTCTATTGCCGGCGCCAGAGCGGCGACTGATGCCGGGGTGGATTCCTATATTAATACCTGCGTAAATGGCATGGGAGAGCGGGCAGGAAATGCGGATTTAGTCTCGGTAATTTTAGCCATTAAATACGGCCAGGGAATGGCCGGCTACCATTTAGATGAAAAAGTAGATTTAAAAATGGCCTGGAAAATTTGCAAATATGCTTCTTATGCTTTTGGCGTTCCCATTCCGATTAACCAGCCGGGGGTAGGAGCCAATGCCTTTGCCCATGAATCCGGGATTCATGCCGACGGTGCGTTAAAGGACAGGCGTAATTATGAACTTTATGATTTTGAGGAGCTCGGACGCGGGGAGCCGGAGATAATTGAAACCGGCAGAAAGATTACAGCCGGAGAATATTCCGGGATTAAAGGCTTTCGTAACGTTTATGAAAAACTGGAGGTGGCTTTTAAGGATGATGCAGAGGCTACGCGTATATTGGAGTTAGTAAGATATGCTAATGTGCATAATCAGAAGCCACTGGTTGACGATGAGTTAAACTTTATCGCTAAATATCCGGATATTGCGCATAAGATATTTACGATGACCCCGTAATATCCTATTATTGGGTAGATAACCTGACTGCCCTGACTGTCGGCAGGGCAGGCGTCAGGCAGGCGTCAGGCAGGAATGTAGGTTAACTAAAAGGAAAAAATGAATATAGTTCTGGTGGGTATGCAATGGGGAGATGAGGGCAAGGGTAAAGTAATTGATATCCTCTCCCAGAAAGTAGATTATATCGTGCGCTACCAGGGTGGTAATAACGCCGGCCACACCGTAGTGGTAGGTAAGAAGCAGTATATATTCCATCTCATCCCTTCGGGGATATTGCACCCTGGTAAGATTTGCTGTATCGGTAACGGGGTTGTTATTGATCCGGGGGTACTTTTGTGTGAGCTAAATGATCTGCGTAAAAATGGCATTGGTTTTAGCCGGCGCTTTAAGATCTCTTCTTTGGCGCACTTAATTATGCCGTATCATAAGAATTTGGATCAGTTGCGCGAGACCAGAAGAAAGAATAAAATCGGTACTACCGGTAGAGGTATCGGCCCTTGTTATGCGGACAAGATTAACCGCTGCGGCATCCGGATGATTGATTTATTAAATCCCGATGTTTTTAGAGATAAACTTAAAGATAATCTTAAAGAAAAAAATGAGATTTTTAAAAAAGTTTATCAGCATCCGGGTTTTAGTTTCCAAAAGATCTACACGGAGTATCTTGGCTACGGTAAATTACTGGCTCCTTATATTTGTAATACCACAGTTTTATTAAATAAGGCAGCCGGAGGAAAAAAAGATATTTTATTCGAGGGGGCGCAGGGGACATTCCTGGATATTGATTTCGGGACTTATCCTTTTGTTACTTCTTCCTCGACGATCTCCGGGGGAGCTTGCATTGGTACAGGGATATCCCCGGATAAGATTAATAAAGTTATCGGTGTTTGCAAGGCTTATACTACGCGAGTCGGCGAAGGCCCTTTTCCTACGGAGTTTACAGAAGATTTTGGTAAAATTATGCGCGATAAAGGAAATGAGTTTGGCGCAACAACTGGCCGGCCGCGCCGGTGTGGTTGGTTTGACGCCGTGATTGCTAAAGAATCTGTGATGCTTAATGGTATCAGCGCGCTAACAATTATGAAGATGGATGTGCTTGACGGGTTAGATAAAGTAAAGATTTGCACTTCCTATAAATATAAAGGTAAAATACTTAGAGAGTTTCCTTATGATTTGGCGGTACTCAGTAAGGCAACTCCGGTTTATAAGCAGATGCCGGGTTGGCCAAATCAGCGCAATAAGCCAAGATCTTTTAAACAGTTACATCCTAATGCCCGGGCCTATCTATTAGAATTACAAAAACTGTTGGGGGTCAAAATTACTATGGTCTCTATAGGTAGCGCTAGAAGAGACACCCTTTTTATCTAAGTGGTTGAGGATAAAACACTTGACTAATAAAATAGGATATGTTATATTTAACTTTCAATAGGAAACAGACCAAAAGGCTGTGGAGCGGCCTCCAATTGTACAAAGGTACATGGGTTGTCTTCCTTTAGGCAAAGCCAAGCCCAAAACCAAGGAGAGGAAAAATGATAAATAATTTTTTTAAATTCGTATTAGTTTTATTTATAACTTTTAGTTTAGCGGGTTGTACGTTTATTTTTCAAGCCGGTAGACGGAGCGATGCTCAAAAAATCCAAGAGCTAAACGTCCAGCTGGATGAGCTTGCTCGTTCCAAGGGCTTACTGGAACAGAAACTTGGGGTAGAGATAAGTGATAAACAGATTAAACTCCAGATGATGGAGAAGGGGCTGGTGATTACCGTCGTAGGAGATCTTTTATTTGATTCCGGGAAAGCCAAGATTAGGCCGGAGGCGTTTGGTTTGCTCACCAAGGTGTCAGCGATATTAAAAGATAATATGTCACAGTTTAATATAGGTATAGAAGGCCACACAGATAATGTCCCGATTAAACAGAGCGGCTGGAAGTCCAATTGGGAGCTTTCTACTGCGCGTGCCCTGAGTGTTTTACATTATTTGGCAGATGATCAGGGAATATCACCGGAGCGCCTGTCGGCGATTGGGTATGGTGAATATCGTCCCGTGGCTTCGAATGAGACTAAAGATGGCTGCAAACAGAATCGCAGGGTAGAGATAGTTATCTTGCCTAACATTACCAAGGTTAAGGGTGATTCTACGGGTTCTTATGAATTAAAAGAACCTCAAGAGAATCTCAAATAGGTTTAGCTTCTTGACACATTCGACTTGGCTCAGTGTCAATCCTGAGCAATTTTGGAATAGCGCAAGAATGTCGAAGGATTGATTATGGATGAGGCTTTAAAAAATCGTATAGTAATAATTTTAGCGATATTATCGGTAGTATTCTTTTTTGGTACGCTTAGTTCTTGCAATAGCGCGATACGCCAGAAGGCTGCGCGCGATAAAGAGATGGCTGCGCGTCTTGCCCTGGAAGAGAGGACAAGTAGGTATGCGCAAGAGAAATCAGCCTTAGAGGAAAAAGCCAAGGCCAAAGAGAATGAGATGCAGGAGGTAAAAGTAGACCTGGAGGCAGCCAAGAAAGCTTTGGTTCAGGATCGGTTGGTAAGCCAGAGTTTAAAAGAAGAGTTACAGAAGGTAACTAAGCTTAAAGAAACCCTGGAAGAGGACCTAAGGCAAGCTTTGGTAAATGGGAAGAAGCCTAAAAAATGAAATAAGGGGGGGGGTAGAGACTAAGCGCGTTGATAGTTTTATGATCAGGGGAGAGAATCCCCTTTTTTATTGGAGGGAGGCAGATGATAATGAAAATATTAAAAAAATCAAAAGAAGTATTGATGAAAACTATTTCCAAAGCAAAGTTTAAATTTAAGCTGGGATTAAAAAAGAAATCACCTCCGGCGAGAGTTTCAAATAAGCAGCCGTCCAAAGAGATTCCCAGCTTTTATGAAACAGCTATAGTCAATACAAAATTTTCTCATTCACAGGATACCTCTTTTGCCCCGGCCAGGCCACAGGAGCTTTCTACTTTCTATGGTCAGGATAAAATTATTTTACAGGTTCGCGATCCGCGTTGGCTGCATGCTTATTGGGAGCTAAGGGATGAGACGATCCAGGGCCTAAAGGGTAAATTAGGTGATGATTTTTATCGCGCGAAAAAAGTTTTAAGAGTTTATGACGTTACGAATATCATCTTTAACGGATCTAATGCCAATAGGTTTTTTGATATCCAGATTAATGATTTTGCTAATAGCTGGTATGTGGATACGGCCGGCCCGGGCCGCGCTTGGTGTGTGGATCTGGGATTAATGTTGGCTGACGGCAGGTTTACTACTATTTTACGCTCTAACGCCGTGCAAACTCCATTAGATGGACCTTCTTGGGTTACTGATGAAGAGTGGATGATACCTGATGAGATGTTTGCCCGGCTTTATGGCATGGGTTTTGGCCTGGGCAAAAGTTCACCGGTAGGAGGCGCCTGGCAGGAACGCATCAAGCAGGGCCTGTTTAGTTCAGGGATATCCAGCAGTCCGGTAAAGAAAGAGATTAAGGAAATAAATTTTTGGCTGAAAGTGGATTGTGAATTAATTGTTTACGGAGCAACCGAAGCGAGTGCCTTAGTAACCATACAGGGGGTACCCATCAAATTAAGGCCGGATGGCACCTTTACCTTGCGTTATTATTTACCCAATGGAAAACAGATAATTCCGGTTAAGGCAACTTCCGCGGATAAATTAGAAGAGCGTACTATTACTCCAACCGTAACTCGAGAAACCAAATAAACTTTATGTCTAAAGGATACCTTTGCTTAGTCTTACATGGCCATCTGCCTTTTGTGCGCCATCCGGAACATGAGAATTTTTTAGAGGAGGATTGGTTTTATGAGGCAATCACGGAAACCTATGTACCCTTAATTTCAGTTTTCCAGGGATTAGTAAATGATGGTATAGATTTCCGGATTACCATGACCTTAAGCCCTACGCTTATTTCTATGCTTGCCGACCCCCTGTTGCAGGAGCGTTATTTAAAGCATATCAATAAGCTTATCGAATTGACCCAAAAAGAAATAGAGAGAACAAAATGGCAACCGGATTTCAAAAATCTGGCGCAGATGTATTTTGACAGATTTTCACATGCCCGGGAGATTTTCCAGAAATATAACTCTAATCTGGTGGCTGCTTTTAAAAAATTCCAGGATTTAGGCAAATTAGAAATAATTACCTGCGGGGCTACGCATGGTTTTTTTCCGCTGATGGATGTTTGTCGTGATTCGGTGCGCGCTCAGGTAAAGGTGGCCGCGGATCATTATGAAAGAACCTTTGGCAGAAGGCCCAGTGGTATTTGGTTGCCGGAGTGTGGTTTTTGCCCGGGACACGATGAAATAATCAAAGAAGCAGGGATTCGTTATTTTTTTACGGATGCGCATGGCCTATTGCATGGAACCCCGCGTCCTAAATATGGGGTGTTTGCTCCGGTTTATTGTAAGGGTACCGGGGTAGCCGCCTTTGGCAGGGACCTGGAATCCTCAAAGCAGGTCTGGAGCTCTATCGAAGGCTATCCTGGGGATTATAACTATCGAGAATTTTACCGGGATGTAGGTTTTGATCTGGAGTTTGATTATATCAAGCCTTATATTCATTCGGATGGAGTACGCATTAATACGGGAATAAAATATTACCGGATTACCGGTACTAGCAATCACAAGTCGCCTTATGTCGCGCAGTGGGCCAAAGAACGCTCAGCAGAGCATGCGGGTAATTTTATGTTTAATCGTCAGAAACAAGTAAGTTATCTTTTTGACCTTATCGGTAAGGCTCCAATTCTTGTTTCGCCTTATGATGCTGAGCTTTTTGGCCATTGGTGGTATGAAGGCCCGATGTGGCTGGATTTCTTATTCCGTAAAATTGCTTGTGACCAGAATGAAATTAGTTTGATTACTCCTTCAGAATATTTAGATCAGAATCCGCGTAATCAGGTTATTACTCCGTCTTTCTCCAGTTGGGGTTATAAAGGGTATTCGGAAATGTGGCTGCAAGGAGCCAATGATTGGATTTACCGCCACTTGCATGAAGCCTCAGAGCGTATGAGTGAGCTGGTCAGGAATAATCCTGGCGCCCAGGGTTTAGCTCGTCGGGCGTTAAATCAGGCTTTACGTGAATTGCTCCTGGCGCAGAGTTCGGATTGGGCATTTATTTTAGGCACCGGTACGCATACCAGCTATGCAACGCGCCGCATTAAAGACCATCTTTTAAGGTTTAACCGGATTTATGAAGATGTTAAGTCTAACAATATTGATGGGAATTGGCTTGCGGATATTGAATATAAAGACAATCTCTTTCCGGATATAGATTACCAGGTTCATCAGTAGTATGAAGGATAAAATCCCTAAACACGTAGCTTTTATTATGGATGGTAATGGCCGTTGGGCAAAAGAAAGAGGCCTGGCGCGTACTGCCGGACACCGCCAGGGTGTGCAGCGGATAAAGGAGATTATCCGGGGCGCCAGTAATCTGGGTATCCAGATAGTAACCTTTTTTGCTTTTTCGACGGAAAACTGGAGCAGGCCGAAAGGCGAAGTAAATGTTTTGATGCGCTACCTGGATAACTTCTTAGGCCAAGAGATCAAGGTATTGCATAAGAACAATATGCGTTTTACGGTTATTGGCCGGGGTGATCCTATTCCTAAATATCTTCAGGCAAAGATTAAGAAAGCCCAGGAGAAGACCAAGGGTAATACCGGTTTAAGGGTTGTGCTGGCTTTAAATTATGGAGGCAGGCAGGAAATTGTAGACGCTGCCAAAAGATTTGCCCAGGATGTATTGGATGAAAAGGCAGATTTGGAAAGCCTGGATGCGCAGGGATTTAACCGGTATTTTTATACTGCGGATATTGTCGATCCGGATCTACTAATTCGCACAAGTAACGAAATGCGCATCAGTAATTTTTTGCTTTGGCAGTTATCTTATTCCGAGCTTTACTTTTCTGGCAAATACTGGCCGGATTTTGGGGTAGAGGAATTAAAAGAGGCAATTAAGGAATATCAAAAAAGGGAAAGAAGGTTTGGGGGCGTAAATGTTAATTAAAAGAATAATTAGTGCTGCTGTATTGATCAGCATTATTTCAGGAGTGATCTTTTTTGATTGGCTTTGTAGTTTGGTAGTTATCTTATTTATTATCGGAGGCTTGTATGAGTATTTTGCGATGCTTGAGAAAAAGGGGATAAGCATTTACAAATATTTTGGGATAGGCATGGGAACGATTATTCCCTTATCGATTATGTTCAGATTTGAGCCGACCAGAAACTGGGAGTTGTTGTTTGTTGTTCTGGCGTTATTCTTTCTCATACTTATGCAATTTAAGCGTCGAGACAATTCAGGGGTAATCATGGACATTTCGACTACGCTCTTTGGCATACTTTATGTTTCCTGGTTTTTTAGTTTCTTGATAAAAATAAGATATCTGCCGGGCGGCTTAGGTTTTTTAACCGCCTTATTACTAATTACTAAACTAGGGGATATTGGTGCATATTTGGTCGGAAGTAAATGGGGTAAGAGGCTTTTAATTCCGCGCATTAGCCCAAAGAAGACTATTGAAGGGGCGCTGGGAGGTTTGCTCTTCAGCATTTTAGGGGGATTAGCTTGTAAGAGGTTTCTGCCTTTTGAGTATGGGCAGCTGCTGATTATTTCGGCTAGCTTAGGAGTTCTTGGGCAACTGGGGGATCTTTCGGAATCCTTGCTTAAGCGGGACTGTCAAGTTAAGGATTCCGGAAATATTTTTCCAGGTATGGGTGGAGTATTAGATGAAATTGACAGTTTGTTATTTACTGCTCCGGTATTTTATTTTATCTTAGCGCGATTATAAAATGAAGAACATTGCGGTTTTAGGTTCTAGCGGCTCCATAGGCCAGAGTACGCTTGAGGTAGTAAGGAGCCTACCGCAGCAATTTAAGATTGTGGCTTTAAGCGTTAATTCGGATATTGTTAAGTTAAAACAGCAGATCAAAGAATTTCAGCCAAAGTTGGTATGCGTCGGGAATCCGCGGGCAGCCGCGAAGTTAAGAGCTAGCCTGGGATCTTCGGTGAAAGTTCTTTGTGGCCAAGAAGGCTTGGATGAACTGATTAAGGATAAAGATATCCAGCAGGTAATGGTCGCCATTACCGGCTCAGCTGCTCTGGCTCCATTAATTAGTGCGATTAAAAGCGGTAAAGAGATTGCCTTAGCTAATAAAGAAGCCTTAGTCATGGCCGGAGCCATGGTGATGCGCTTAGCCAAGGAACATAAGGTTTTGATCAGGCCGGTTGATAGTGAACAGTCAGCTATCTGGCAGAGTTTAGGAGGAGGCTGTGCAGTTAATGTCAGACAGGTATATCTGACTGCTTCCGGCGGCCCGTTATGGAGCCTGCCGCGCAGTAAATTTAAGCAGGTTACTATAGAAAAAGTATTGCAGCATCCCCGTTGGAAGATGGGCAGGAAGATTACGGTAGATTCGGCGACTTTAATGAATAAGGGGCTGGAGTTACTGGAGGCGATGTTTTTATTTAATTTAGGAGTTGAAAAAATAAAAGTATTAATTCATCCTGAGGCGCTAATCCATTCCATGGTGGAATTTAATGACGGGGTGATTATGGCGCAGCTTTCAGTTACGGATATGCGTGTACCTATCCAGTATGCCTTATCTTATCCTGAGCGGCTGCCCAGCAAACTTGCCTGAATTGATTTCTATCGTTTAAGTAAGCTTCATTTTGCAAAACCGGATCTGGGTAAGTTTCCGTGTCTTGAGCTTGCTTATCAGGCTGCCCGAGATTTAGGGACAATGCCGGCGGTTTTAAATGCGGCTAATGAAGCAAGTGTGGATAGGTTTTTGGCGAAGAAGATTAATTTTTTAACTATACCAAAAATAGTGGAGAAGGTAATGCAGCGTCACGCTAGAATTGCCAGCCCAAATCTTAACCAGATTATGTGCGCTGATGCTTGGGCCAGAGAAGAGGCTATGCGTTTATGATTGCTATACTTATTTTTATTTTAATTTTGAGCCTGTTGATCATTGTGCATGAGTTTGGGCATTTTATTGCCGCCCGCATTAATGGCGTGCGCGTTGAACAGTTCTCTTTAGGGTTTGGGCCGCTTATTTTTAAAAGCAAAAAAGCTGATACTGAGTATAACCTGAATTTGATCCCTTTAGGCGGGTATGTAAAAATGGCCGGAGACAGCCAATCAGAATATCAGGGAAAGAAAGACGAATATTTTGCTAAAACTCCGGGAATTCGATTCCAAATTATTTTCTTTGGCCCGCTTTTAAATTATATTCTGGGGTTTTTATTTTTTTGGTTAATTTTTTTCATGGGTTACCCCAGCCTGACCTCTAAAGTTGGCGGTCTAATTGATGGCTATGGTGCGAAAGTTGCGGGCCTGCAGGTGGGTGATAAGATCGTCTCGGTAGATGGCGCCAAAGTTGATATCTGGGAGGATTTACAACAGGCCATCCGGGAAAGAAAAATAAGATCAAGTGTTTCGCTTGAAGTTTTACGCGATAATCAGGAGTTTAAATTTAATATTCCGATTAAGGATAAAATCCTCAATGATCAATTAGGAGAAAAGCGTGTTTTAGGAATTATTGGTATTTCTCCTTTTGATGAAATAATCGAAGTCAAACACGGGTTCTTTGAGTCTGCTTATCTTGGTTTTAAGAAAACTATCAATTTAACGGCGATGACTTATACTGGTTTGTTAAGATTAGTCAGCGGAAAGATGTCGATGCGCGATTCCATGACCGGCCCCTTGGGAATATTTTTTATCACTTCCAAGGTCGCAAAATTAGGTTTGATTGCCGTTATGCATCTGGTCGCCGTATTAAGCGTCAGCCTGGCAATCTTTAACCTTTTACCGTTACCTATTCTGGACGGCGGCCATCTATTTTTATTAGGTTTGGAAAAATTAAGGAAAAAAGCATTAGGGGCTAAGGCAGAAGAGATAATTAATAATGTGGGTTTTTCTCTGATGATTACTCTGGCCCTGTTTGTTACCTATAATGATATCCTGAGGCTTTACGGAGACAAGATTAGTAAAATGGTAGCCAAATAATATGGAAATTAAGAGAAGAGATTGTAAGGTTATTAAAATTGGCGATTGTTTAATTGGCGCGAAAAATCCCGTCGCTATCCAATCAATGACTAAGACAAAAACCTCGGATATAGATAATACCGTTAAACAGATCAAGCAATTGGAGGAGGCGGGTTGTCAGATTGTGCGTTTGGCGGTCAAGGACTCAACTGATGCAGCGGCTTTAAAGAAAATTAAGGCTAAAACGAGGTTACCGTTAGTAGCGGATATCCATTTTTCATATCGGCTGGCCATTGCTGCGATTGAGAATGGCGTAGATAAAATCAGGCTGAATCCCGGAAACATCGATAAGCCCCGCCAGATAAAAGCGGTTATCGGTGCGCTGAAAGCGGCTAAGATTCCTTTGCGTATCGGGTTAAATAGCGGTTCGGTAAGGGATGTGGTCTCAAGAAAATCTTCGATGGCCGATAAATTGGTAGCTGCTTGTATGCATTATGTTAAAATGATTGAGAAGTTAAAGTTTACTAATATAGTAATCTCACTTAAAGCTAACAATGTCCTGGATACGGTTGAGGCTTACCGTAAGATCGCCAAGGCCTGCAGTTATCCTTTGCATCTGGGGGTTACCGCCACAGGTTCTGTTTATAATGGTATTATTAAATCCAGTATTGCTTTAGGATCTTTACTACTAGAGGGTATTGGTGATACAATAAGGGTGTCGCTTACGGATAATCCGCTAGAGGAGGTAAGGGCAGCCAAATGTATTTTGGAATCTTTAGGTTTACGTAGCGGGGGAGTCCAACTGATTAGTTGCCCTACTTGCGGCCGCTGTGAGCTGGATTTGATCAGTATCGTTAAGGATCTGGAAACTAAATTAGCCGCTAAAGAATATAAGCAATCCGCTCATCCTTTAAAAGTAGCGGTAATGGGTTGTGTAGTTAATGGGCCGGGCGAAGCAAAAGAAGCGGATTTGGGAGTGGCTTTTGGTAAAGGCGGAGGGATTTTATTTTCGCAAGGTAAAATAGTTAAGAAGGTATTAGTAAAAAATTGCGTAAAAACTTTATTACAAGAAATCAATTCAAGGAAATATCTTTGACATCTTTGATGTCAAGGATCCAACCCGCGCATTAATTTACTCTTTGCCTACGGCGGATCGTAAGTTAAGCGCTCATAGGAGAAAACATGGCTCAGTCGACGTTAAAAGCTAGGGTACGTGAAGATTTTCTTGCCAAATACAGCAGTATTCTATTTAAAGGTGCCGACAACAAAACCGAAGTTGCCGCGGTAGTCAGGAATATTCTGGAAGGGATTTTAAGCCAGCCGCGTAACCCCCTTAAGGAGCAGGAGAGGGATAATATTATTAATGAATTGGTGGATGAGTTTGCGGGTTTAGGGCCGATCGAGCAATTGATGATGGATCCTGATGTTACGGAAATCATGATTAATGGTACGCATAATGTATATGTAGAGAAGTATGGTAAAAAACAGTTGACCGGCATGAAGTTCGATAGCGACCAGCAGTTGATGTATGTTATTCAAAAGATTTTGTCACCTACCAGAAGAAGGGTGGATGAATCGGTTCCTTATACGGATATCTGCCTGCCGGATGGTTCGCGAGTCAATATCATTATCCCGCCCCTGGCTTTGGATGGCCCGACTATAACTATCCGCAAGTTCCTTAAAAAAATTATAAGTGCCGAAGATCTTATTAATTTAGGGACGTTAGATAGAAGAATGGCGGATTTTTTAATTGCTTGTATTAAAGGTAAGGCCAATATTATATTTGCCGGTGCTACTGGTTCCGGAAAAACTACTACGGTTGGCGTGCTCTCTAGCTATATTGGTAATGATGAACGTACCATTACCATTGAGGATACGGCGGAGTTGCATCTGGCGCAGGATCACGTAGTCAGATTGGAGACTAAACCTCCGAATATTGAAGGTAAGGGTGAGATTACCATTAGAGATCTTTTTCGTAATACTTTGCGTATGCGTCCTCAGAGGATTATCTTAGGCGAAATTAGAAGTGCCGAAGCCCTGGATATGCTTCAGGCAATGTGCTCAGGCCACAACGGAGCACTTTCCGTTATCCACGCTGATACCCCCGAGGATGTTATGTATCGGTTAGAGACAATGATTCTGATGTCCGGGGTTCCCATAACCTTAGAGGCGATACACCGGCAGATTGTTTCATCTTTACATTTAGTTATTCAGCAGGATCAGCTTGCCGACGGTGGGCGTAAGATTACCCGGATTACCCAGATTAACGGCCTAAAGGACGGCTGGGTAAATCTGGAGGATATTTTTTATTATGACATTGAACATGTGGATAGAGATGGAAAGGTGCATGGCCGTTTTAAAGCTACGGGGGTGGTGCCTGTATTTTATCCGATTTTTGGCAAAAGAGGAGTAGTTTTATCTAAAGAAGTTTTTAATAAGGATTGATATGTTTTGGAGTAAGGTATTTATTCCCACATTAAAAGAAACGCCCAAGGAAGCAGAATCCTTAAGCCATCAATTGTTATTGCGTGCCGGGTTTGTGCGTATGCTGATGGCGGGGGCCTATACTTATCTTCCTATGGGGTTACGGGTTTTAGAAAAAATCCAGGGAATAATTCGCCAGGAGATGAATGCCTGTGGCGCCAGCGAGTTGCTCCTGCCGGCTTTGCATCCGCTTGAACTTTGGCAGAAAACCGGACGGGATAAAGACTTAGGCGAGGTGATGTTTAAGTTTCAAGATCGTCGTGGCAGAGATTTATCTCTTGGCCCGACGCACGAAGAAATAATTACAGATTTGATTAAGAATAATTTTTCAAGCTACAGGCAATTGCCGCTAGTTTTATATCAGATCCAGACTAAATTCCGTGATGAGATCCGGCCGCGTTTTGGCTTAATCCGTGCCTGTGAATTTATCATGAAGGATGCTTATAGTTTTGATCAGGATGAAGCCGGCCTGGATAAAAATTATCAATTAATGTATGAAGCGTACAAGAGGATATTTTCTCGATGTGGATTGGAAACTCTGATTACCGAGGCGGATCCCGGCGTGATGGGGGGTAAAGTTTCACATGAATTTATGGCACCTTCACCGCTGGGTGAAGATATAATTTTGCTTTGTTCAAAATGCAAACTGACCAGGGCTTTTTCCCGCGAGAAAATAGAAAATGAGGAGGGATCTCCCCATGCGGGAAAGGAGGGCAACAATTCCTGTCCTAAATGCCGCGTAAATATGGATAAAGTTAATACTATTGAAGTTGGCCATATCTTTAAGTTGGGTACAAAATATAGCCAGGCAATGCAGGCTAATTTCTCTGATGCTAAAGGCCAGCTTAAACCCTTGGTTATGGGTTGTTATGGCATCGGAGTATCGCGCCTGATTTCAGCGATTATTGAACAGAATAATGATACTGACGGAATTATCTGGCCGGCCCAGGTTGCTCCTTTTGGAATTATAATTTTACCTTTAGATGTAACTGACCAGAAAGTTATGCAGGCGGCGAACAGTTTATATCAGGAGCTTTGCGCAGGTGGTTTGGATGTACTTTTTGATGATCGCGATGAGCGCGCGGGAGTTAAATTCAAGGATGCGGATTTGATCGGTGTACCCACAAGCATCGTCATTGGTAAAAAGAGTATTGAAGAAAAAAATATAGAATTAAGAATACGTAAAGATAAAAGTACTCAGCTTATTCCTAGGGAGAACGCAGTAAAGTTTATTACGAAATTATTATCTTAATTAATATTGGAAGTTGGGGGGGGAAAGTTTTTGGTCAAAGAAGTTTTAATTAAAGAATTAAACGAATTGTTCTCTTTATGTTCTGGCAAAGAAAACATAGAACTTATTGATTTGATTTGTAGATATGAAGGGAATAATCTGATTTTGAGGGTCCTGGTAGATAAACCGGAAGGTGGTATAACTTTAGGAGAATGCGCTCTACTCAATCGTCAGCTCGGTGATTTACTGGAAGAAAAAAATATAATTGAGGGTGATTATGTTTTGGAAGTTTCTTCACCGGGGTTGGATCGGCCGCTTAAGAGACAAAAGGATTTTTTACGTTCTCTAAATAAAGAGGCGGTATTTTTCCTTAATGATTTAGTGAACGGCAAATGCCAGTGGCAGGGGGTAATCAGTAAGGTGGACCAAGCTACCGTATCTATCCAGGCTCCGGGTGAGATTTTGGAGATTCCGTTAATAAAAATAAATAAGGCACAATTAGTAATATAATAAGAACTGGAGAGTAAAAAAATGAGTCAGGAACTTTTAGCAATTATTGAACAGATTGAACGAGAAAAGGGAATTAAAAAAGAAATTATGCTGGAGGCTGTAGAAAGCGCTATGCTTAGCGCTGCTAAAAGGGTAATTGATTTAAAGCCGGATGAGGAATTTAAGGTTCAGATTGACCGGGCTACCGGAGAGATCCGCGCATATCGTAATAATGAGTTAGTCACCAATATTGATTTTGGACGCATTGCTGCCTCTACTGCGCGTCAGGTAATTATCCAGAAAATGCGCGAGGCGGAGAAAGATGTGGTGTTTGTGGAATTCCAGAGCCGCGTGGGAGAGATTGTCAGCGGCACGGTTTATCGCTTTGAAAAAGGCAATGTGATTGTAGATCTGTTAGGTAAGGCCGAAGGTGTTTTGCTTAAGCGCGAACAGTCACCTAAAGAAGAATTTAAGCAGGGGCAGCGTATTCGGGCCTATGTGGTGGAGGTAAAAAAAGATACCAAGGGCCCACAGATTATCCTCTCGCGCGCCCATCCTAATTTAGTTAAGGAATTGTTTGAATTAGAGGTTCCGGAGATCTATGAGGGAATTGTGGAGATCAGGGGCATATCGCGCCAAGCCGGTGAACGTACTAAAATTTCGGTCTGCTCCAAGAATGATAAGGTTGATGCGGTAGGCGCTTGCGTAGGTATGCGGGGAAACCGGGTAAGAAATATTGTTAATGAGTTACAGGGGGAGAAAATTGATATCGTGCGTTTTAATGATGATGTACGCGAATATATTAAAGCCGCACTTTCTCCGGCTAAGGTTTCAGAAATCAAGTTAGACAGGGATAAAATGAAGGCGGGGGTGATTGTTGATGATGATCAGCTATCTTTGAGTATCGGTAAGCACGGCCAGAACGTGCGTTTGGCTTCCCGGCTGGTGGGTTGGGAGCTGGATATCCGTACTAAGAGTATGATTGCTGCTGAGGCTCTCGGCGGCAAAGCAGAAGTAGCTGTTGCTGCGACAGAAGCAGCAGCTAGCGTGCCGGAGTCAGCTAAGGTTAAGAAGGTTAAGAAAGAAACTAAAAAGGTATCCAAAAAAGTATCTAAAACAGATGCTAAGAAGGATGTTAAAAAAGAGGTAAAAAAAGAAACCAAAAAAGAAGCTTCCTTAGGAGACCTTTTGGGAGTTGGCGCAAAGATTGCCGAGAGTTTAAAAGAAGCAGGAATCAAGAGCGTAGATGATATAATTAAATTCCAGGTGCAGGGACTGATAAAGATTAAGGGTATCGGAGAAAAGAAGGCTCAAAAAATTATCACAGAAGCTAAGAAACTATCATAGCTTTTTAATATAAAGGCCCGCCACAAAGATTGGCGGATAGGAAAGAGAAAAAAATGCCAAAAATAAAAAAAGAAAAAACAGCCATAAAAAAATCGCAAGTTAAGCCTAGGGTTAAAATGGGGGCAAAAACTAAGAAGCCGGTTGCCAAAGCGCGAGAGGCGGCCAAGCTTAAGCCTGCAGTTAAGCCGCTTAAGTCTAAAACGGTAGTAAAAAAGGCTAAAGAGAAAATTAAGCCGGTATTTAAATCTATGCTTAAACCGGTAATAAAACCTGAGCCGAAAGTTATGGTTAAAGCTGAGGTTAAGGTTGAGGCTAAGCCGGTAATAAAGCCTGAAACAAAGGTTGAGGTTAAGGCTAAGGTTAAGGTTGAGGCTAAGCCTGTAATAAAGCCTGAAGTAAAGGTTGAGGTTAAGGCTGGCCCGGAAAAAGAGATTGAGCTTGAGCTGCCGATTACGGTTAAAGATTTAGCCATAAAATTACAGGAGAAGTCTTCGATTCTCATTAAACATCTCATGGACATGGGGGTGATGATTGGGATTAACCAGCCTTTGGATGAGGTCACTTTAAATAAGTTATGTTTAAAATATAATTTTGGAATTAAGAAAGCTCTTAATGCCGAAGAAGCGGCTTTGCAGGCGCATAAGAAAATAGATAAGCCTGAAGAGCTCAAGAATCGCTCACCGATAGTTACTTTTATGGGGCATGTTGATCATGGCAAGACCTCTCTTTTGGATGCTATACGTAAAACTAAAGTTACAGAAGAAGAGCACGGAGGGATTACTCAGCATATCGGTGCTTACCGGGTCAGCCTTGCGCAGGGTGAGATTACCTTTTTAGATACACCTGGTCATGAAGCATTTACCGCTATGCGTGCTCGCGGCGCGCGGATTACCGATATTGTGGTGTTAGTCGTGGCTGCTGATGACGGAATTATGCCGCAAACTCAAGAAGCAATCGACCATGCGCGGGCTGCGCAAGTAGCGATCATCGTGGCGATCAATAAAATAGATAAAGCGCAGGCAAATCTGGATATGGTTAAAAAACAGTTAGCCACAGTCGGATTAACCCCTGAGGATTGGGGCGGTAAAACGATTACTGTCCCGGTCTCTGCTAAGACCGGCCAAGGTATAGACAGCTTACTTGAGATGATTTTGTTGCAAGCCGAAATTATGGAGTTAAAAGCCAATCCTGATCGCCTAGCCCATGGAGTAGTCTTGGAAGCCAGGATGGCTAAAGGCAGGGGGCCGGTCGCTACGTTGCTTGTGCAGAACGGTACGTTACATCTTAACCAAAATATAATCGTAGGTAATTTATACGGAAAAATTCGGGCGATGCTCAATGACCTGGGGCAGGGAGTAACTACTGTCGGTCCGGCAACTCCGGTAGAAATTTTGGGGATAAGCGGAATTCCGCAGGTAGGGGAGCAGTTTTTTGTGATTGAAGATGAAAAGCAGGCCAAGAGTTTAATTCAGGCGCGTGTGGAAAAAGAGAAGCAACAGCAGGTTAAAGAGGTGCATAGGGTAAGCTTGGAAGAGTTGTATGCCCAGATTGCCGCAGGCAAAATCAAGGAACTAAATTTAATTATTAAGGCAGATGTCCAGGGATCGCTGGAGGCAATTAAAGATACCTTGGATAAGTTGAATGTTTCAGAGATAAAAATTAATATAATACATATGGGGGCGGGAAATATCAATACTTCCGATGTAATTTTAGCGGTAGCTTCTGATGCGTTGCTTTTGGGATTTAATGTTTCTGCTGATGAGCCGGCCAAGGAACTGATCTCTAAAGAAGGCATAGAAGTAAAAATATATAATATTATTTATGAGCTAGCTAATGACATAAAAGCTGCGGTTGAGGGTATGCTTGATCCAAAATTAAAGAAAGTATTTTTAGGCAGGGCCGAAGTCAGGAAGATGTTTAAGCTTTCCCATTCCGGTATCATTGCCGGATGTTTCGTAACCAAGGGTAAGATTAATCGTAACTGCATGGTTACGCTGATGCGCAATGGTGCGGTTGCTTTTGAAGGCAAGATTTCCAGTCTTAAACGTTTTAAGGATGATGCCCGCGAGGTTGGCGAGGGGTTTGAATGTGGTATTGCGGTTGGTGGGTTTGATCAATTAGTCGAAGGTGATATTATTGAAGCTTATGATATAGAGAAGATAGCGAGAAAATTATAAAATATGACTAAAAAGCGGATATTAAGCGGGATGCGGCCTACGGGTAAATTACACCTGGGCCATCTTGTGGGTGCTTTGGCCAATTGGACAAAGCTGCAATATGAATATGATTGTTTCTTTGTGGTCGCGGATTGGCATGCGCTGATGTCTGAGTATGAAAATCCGGCTCTCCTTAAAGCTAACATATTGGATAATGTCATTGATTGGCTTTCTTGTGGGATCGACCCTGAAAAATCCACTATTTTTATCCAGTCGCAAGTGCCTGAACATCTTGAGCTTTATTTTATTCTTTCTCTGATTACGCCATTAGGCTTATTAGAGCGCTGTCCTACTTACAAAGAACAGTTACGGCAAGTGGTTAATCGCGACTTAAGTACCTATGCTTTTTTAGGGTATCCGGTTTTACAGTCCGCGGATATTTTGCTTTATAAAGCGGATAGCGTGCCTGTGGGTGA
Source organism: Candidatus Omnitrophota bacterium (assembly GCA_030691865.1). Taxonomy (GTDB): domain Bacteria; phylum Omnitrophota; class Gorgyraeia; order Gygaellales; family Profunditerraquicolaceae; genus UBA6249. Next base: position 27,055 of record JAUYDL010000038.1, read on the forward strand.
GGATCAGCTGCCTCATTTAGAGCTGAGCCGTCAGATCGCGCGTAAGTTCAACCATCTTTATAAAACGACTTGTTTCCCGGAAGCCCAAGCTTTGCTTACTGAAACTACCCGCCTTTTGGGTTTAGACGGCCGCAAGATGAGTAAGAGTTATAATAATTATATTGCTCTTTCTGATGCGCCGGAGGTTATCCGTAAAAAGGTGCAGAGTATGTTCACAGATCCAGAGCGTATTCACGTCACTGATCGCGGGCATCCGGATAAATGCAATGTTTCCTCTTATTATGCGGCATTTTTCCCTGTGCTCAAGAATCAGGTTTGCGAGCGTTGCACTAAAGCTATGATTGGTTGTACGGAATGTAAATAGGAATTGTGGGTTTTGCTCACTAATTTACTGGCGCCGATTCAGGAA
>JAUYDL010000074.1 GCA_030691865.1 Candidatus Omnitrophota bacterium
CAGGATACATTTTACTTCTGTCAGCAGAATTTTAAGGGCAAAAGACGAAATGCTAAAAAAATAGACCTGACCCCAAATTTTTTCACGCCACGGCCTGGGCAGCCTTTGAGAAGCGGGGTAAAACCAAAGAATGAGAGTTCTATTCTATTGTTATCGTTAATTATTTATGGTACAAAAGCCATAACGAGGACAAATTATGAACCAGGCGCAGATTGAAAAGGCTATTCAGGCATTAAAAAAAGAACTGATCAATCGATTCGGCGCGGAGGTTGAATTGCGGATATTCGGCTCTGTGGCCAGGGGCGACAATCGAGAGTATTCGGATATCGATATATTGGTTGTCCTGCCGGTTGTGGTGAACAACGCCGTCGAAGAACAGGTTTTTGATTTGGCCTACGACATCGAATTGGAATACGGCCTTGTTATTGGAACCATCGTCTATTCAAAGGAATTCTGGTACTCGGACCGCGCGGCTGCCATGCCGCTTTACAAAAACATCCAGAGAGAAGGTCTCTTCGTATGAATGAGGATTTGATCCGGTATCGGCGGGAAAAATCAAAAGAGACACTTGAAGATGCCTATATTCTTTTTCGGGCAGGCCGGCTGTTCTCGGCGTTGAATCGGATATATTATGCCCTGTTTTATGAAGTCATGGCTCTTCTCCTGACCAAAGACCTTTCCTCGGCAAGGCATACAGGCATAAGGGCTTTGTTCAATGAGCATTTCATCAGGACCGGCAAAGTGAGTGTGGAATCGGGTAGATTCTTTTCGCGGATGTACGATTTTCGGCAAAAGGGGGATTACGCCGATTTTGTCCAATTCGAAGAGGCAAAAATCAAAGAATGGCTTGTATTGGCGGAATCGTTCATCAATGAGGTGGATCAAGTGATTGGAAAAGAAGTAAATCAACCCCTTTGAGGATCATGCCATGATCCCATCCGTCCTGTCCAGCCAGGCCAAAAAGGGCGTTGAGGACTTTCTCAAGACGACCTTCCCGGTATCCACGCCATTCTTTCATGGCGTGATGGACCGGTTTCTGGGGGAGGACGGCGGTATATTCAAGGGACCTTACCTGTCGATCAAGCTTCCCTATCGAACATCATCCATCGGTCCTGATTTATTCCCGGGTATTCCTCTTTTCTTTACACCTTACCTGCATCAGGAACAGGCATTTCGACGTCTTTCCGGTGAGCAGCCGGCCTCCACGATTATCGCCACGGGCACCGGGTCGGGAAAGACGGAATGTTTTCTCTATCCTATCCTGGATTACTGCTGGCGACACCGAGGGGAACGGGGTGTCAAAGCCATCATCATCTACCCCATGAATGCCCTCGCCACAGACCAGGCCAAGCGCATGGCCTGGCTCATTCATGACAACCCCAACCTGAAAAACCAGATTAAAGCGGGGCTCTACATTGGCGGCCAACAGGGAGAGCACACCTCCCCGGTCAAACTCTCGGGTCAGGCTTGCAATATCGCAATTGTGGATCGGGGACGTACAGATTATCCTCCTGGGGCAGATTAGGAAAAAAAGCGAAAGGATAGTGGGGGGGGAAAGCGGTCGTTGAAAGGCAGTATGATCACGCAAGAACT
>JAUYDL010000065.1 GCA_030691865.1 Candidatus Omnitrophota bacterium
TATCTCCTCTTTAAACTCCTGGGCAGTCTTTTGCAACTCTCGGGCGTCTTGGCTCTGCTGCATTTTTTTTAAGTACTCCTGCAGCTGCCTGATTTGTTCGGTAGTGGCATTCTCCAAATTGTCTATTTTTTTCTCTAAATCAGCAGAGATATTATTTGCGGCAGCGGATAAAACCGTGCGGTCTTTATCGGATACCCCCTGAAGCCCTAAAGAAGAGATCTCATTCTCCAGGGCCTCTTTGACATCCTCCAATTGAGATAAACTCTGTGCTTTAAGCAGTTGCTCTGATAAAGCCTTAAGCTTCTCCTTATCCCGGTTACTCAAAGAGGAGTTTTCAATGGCTTGCTGTAACTGGTCTATATAATCAGATTTCCGGGAGCCTTTTTCCGAAACCTCCTCCTTTTTTAACTCTGCCTCTGCCTGAAGCCTGGCATCCAGCAGATCTTTAAAATCTGCGGCTGCTTTAAGTAATTCGGCGGCGCTCTCTGGCGAAATATTGCCCTTTCTTTCTAACTCTCTAATCTTGCTCACCAGCTCCTCTAATTGGCTCTCTAAATCCCGGGAGCTCTCTTTTTCTTCCATTGCCTCTGTTGCCTCAAGCATCTCTTTTTTTGCCCCGGAGGAAAGATCCTTACTCATCAGATTATCTAATTTATCTTTCTCTACCTGCTTAAAAGATTCGGTTTTCAAATCCAACATCTCGCCTAACCCCTCCGCCAGCCCCAGATTATTATCCCTGTTCTGCTGGCTAAGCCCCAGGAACTCCTTGATGAATTCTTGATGATTCCCGGCATTTCCAACCCTATCCATTTTCTTATCGAACTCTTCTGCTTGCGAGCCTAAATCCTGCTTTTGGGAAGCATCTTCTCTTACCTTTTCTGATTTCTCCGTAAAAAATAAATCTAATTTCATGCGCGATGCTTCTTCCAGGCTTTTGAGCACATCTTTTCCGGATTTCTGCTCCAAGATACGCGGATCGTTTTTTAGTTGGCGAATTTTTTTAGCGGTCTGCTTAAAATCATCCAGACCTTGCGTATGTTTGATATCTGAAACAACATCCGCGATCTTTTTTTCGATTTCCTCACCAAGTGATGGAGGCCTTTGGTCTAAATCCCGGATCTTGCGGCGGTAGAGCTCAAAAGCCTTTAAATTAGCAAGGTTGCGGGCAAGCGCGCTGAGATCTTTCTGGGCATTTTTACTTAATGGTGCATTCTGAATCGCGGTTTGGAGTGCCCTGCTATTTTCTTGCAGCTGCTGATAGGAGTTAGCCTGCTGAATCTTATTAGCCAAACTGATAATTTTAATCTTATCGATGATGCCTAATGGATAATCCTTGAGCATATCCATAATATCTTCTTTATTCTTCTGCAGATTCAGGGAATTTTTTTGATCAAGATACCCTTTAGTCAATGTAATTGCCTGCGCAGCACCTTCTAAGCCTACGCCTTGGCGCTTTAGGATATCGATTAAGCCGATCTCTGCTTTATCCACCTCCATCGTCTTAATTGTGTCTTTTACTAACTGCGAGAACAAATAGATAAGCTGACGCCTCTTTTCATAGGAATCCAGTTTTAAAGCCAAATCTGTTATTTTATTCTGTAAATCATCCTGCAAACTATAAAACTTATCCGCCTGATTAGATTCTTTGCCGCCTCCTGAACCCATATTTTGCAGGTCTTCATCTAAAAGAAACATCCCCTTCTTAATTCTCCCCAAATAAACATTAGAAGAGATAAACCATGCCAAAAGCAAAACCACCAGAAAGCAAACCAGTGAAGCAGCCAGAGAATAATAACGCCGCGAGCCTTTTTCTTTGATGGGTTGTAAAAATCTTGCAAACTGAAAACGCAGTATTGCCAGCCAGACCAATAAATACACTATCGCCAAAGGAATATTATAGACAATGGCAAAAATCGGGGAAACCATAAAAACAAGGAGACTTAAAATCCGGATATAGGCTGTCTTTCCCGGGGCGCTAAAATTGAAACTAAAAATAATCTCTAAAATAATGATGCCTTGAATAAGTATGGCAATAACTTCTTTATATAAAAAAGTAGATTTAAATATTCGGTAGCCAATCCAAGTGATGGTAATTAAAATAGCCGCATCAGTAAAATATTTTATGCCTTCAAATGCACCTTGACGGTTATACCAACCAAAGGCAAAACCCGCAACCGAGCCGCTGATCAAAAGCAGCTGGTATTGCCAAAAGAGCGCAGGCTTTAATAAGAAAACCGCCGTAATTAAAAGCAGGTATGTCAGGCCGAGTTCCCCAAATAGATGTTTGTCTTTCTGTGTCATCTTAGTAATTAATAGTACTTTGTTAAAAATAAAGGGGACGGTTCTATTTTTTATTATAATATAAAGAATAGAAGCGAACGTAAAGGGAGGACCTTGAGACGAAAAAATAGAACCGTCCCCTTTATTCTAAATAAATACCTCTGATAAATTATCCCCTTGCGAAAAAAACTTTGCGTGCATATTGACTAAATTCGAAACCCTGATTTTTGTCTGGCGCATGATCTTTTTCTTATCGGAAACCGGCAAAAAAGTATCCGAGACCACAATCAAAGGGATCAAAGAAACTCCCCGGCTATTCAAAGATACCATTCGGGGTAGATCTGTATAGTCCTGATCGGAGATCACCGCCACCAAGCTGGAATCATTAGGGATATAGCGGACAAACTCCTCAAAGGCTTCCCCGAAACTGATCCTGCTTTCTGCCTGAGCTACTGCTAATACTCTAAGGATATTCTCCAGATGCTCCTGGCCCTTATTAAAGGGCAGATGCACTATCTCCCCGATATGCGCCAGAAGCTCTATAGAGACCCCTCTTTCGGTAAGATAATGCGCCACGCTGGCGGCAATCTTAATAATATATTCCGCTACGGATTCTTTACCTTCGCCCAGATTCCTGGCTTTCTCCAAGTTAAAAATAATCGTCGTCCCAAAAAAACTCTGGAGCTGAAATTGTTTCACGATCAACTTATTCTTACGGGCGCTGGAGATCCAGTGAATTTTCTTAACCGATTCACCCTCTTTATACTCCCGCACACCATAAAATTCATCCTCATCGCCGCTGGAACGAGCCGTCTGGATCCCAAACCAGGGCAGAATGCTGCGGGTTAAAGCAGGAAACTTCTCAATTTTAAATATTTGGGGATAGACCACTACCCCGGAATAAACATAATAGATGCGTTTAAAGAAAAAAAGGTTCAGGGGGTCAAAAAAATAAACTACAAAAGGCCCCATTTTATATTCACCTCTCTTAAAACAGAGGTAATCATACTTAATTTCACAGGAAGATTTTAAACCCAGGTAGCTTACGAAAAAACTTTTCTTTTCTTGATTAGGTTGCCAACAGGAAAAATTGTCCTTTAAAACGAAATTAAAAACCGGCAAAAAACTAACGTTGCGAATCTGGACGGCTACTTCTAATCTGTCGCCCTCAGTAACCCGGCTAATCATTTTTCTGGATAACTGCAACTGCGCCGTAAAGTATGTCAGAAGCAGCCAGGCCAAACTGACCGCTGTTGCACAGAGCAAAAAATAGGCAAAGAAAAAGAAAAATTCCCGGGTCGTTTTTAATCCGATAAACAGGCTGGAAATAAAGAAAAACCCCAACAGGAACCATTTTACGCAAAAGGCTTTTATCATATTTTAGGAGACAGGGATCTTATGCACTAATTCCGTAATCAGAGATGCGGCTGTCTTCTCGGCAACCAAGGCCTTAGGATGCAGTAGTATCCTGTGGCCAAGTACCCAATATGCAAGTTTTATCACATCTTCCGGAATAACATAATCCCGGCCCTCGATAAAGGCCCAGGCACAGCTTGCTTTCATTAGCGCAATCGAAGCGCGGGGGCTGGCGCCTAACCTGATCTCCTCTTTCTTGCGGGTAGCGGAAACCAAACTAACAATATAATTAAGAACGGTAGAAGAAATTTCCACATTTTTGATTTTCTCCTGCAAACCCAAAACCGCCTCAATACCTAAAACCGGCTGCAGGTTTTCGATTGGGTGTTGCAGTTTCTGCCCAATAGTCACTTTCTTTTCCTCTTCCAAAGATAAATAACCCACATTTATTTTCATCATAAACCTGTCCAACTGCGCCTCCGGTAAAGGATATGTCCCTTGATACTCGATGGGATTTTGCGTACCGACCACCATAAAAGGCCGCGGCAGAATAAAGGTCTTACAATCTACGGAGACAGAACGCTCCTGCATACACTCCAGGAGCGCAGACTGCGTACGGGGGGTAGTTCGGTTGATTTCATCGGCCAAAAGAATATTTGTAAACACCGGGCCTTTTTTAAAATCAAACTCTCCGGTCTTAGGGCTATAAATAAACCCGCCGGTAACATCTGAAGGAAGAAGATCCGGGGTAAACTGAATTCTTTTAAAATCCGCGCTAATGGACTTGGCTAAGGCTAAAGAAAGCATGGTCTTGCCCATCCCGGGGACATCGTCGATGAGAATATGCCCGTTGGTCAAAATTCCCACCACCAACAATTTCACCACTTCGGTTTTACCCACAATTACTTTTTCTACATTGTCAATTAATTTTTTTATCTCCTCGTTATACATGAAGCCTCCTTGTGTAGAAACACAACACCGGCACAATTCCGCTTAGCGCCGGGTGTCTTCTTAAGATAATATTTTTCCTTTTATTTAAGTCGATAAAATGTTTTTAAAAATACTGATTTAATTATATGAGCCTAACCCGATTATGATTGGAGTGCAAGGCACTTTCTATATTTGCAATGAACACATCCTTCTGCTATTTATCTGACAGAGCATAATGGCAAAGTAAAACTAAATTTACTCCCCTTTCCCAATTCACTCTGTACCCAAATCTTCCCGCCGTGTTTCTCCACAATGCCCTTACATATAGGAAGACCTAATCCCGTGCCTTTTGTCATTTGGGAATTATCTAGGGGTATTACCTGATAGAATTTATCAAATATCTTACCCAAATCTTGATGCGAAATACCTAAGCCCGTATCTATGACATCTATTTGAAGAGAGTCCTCACATCTGGCTACCCTAACAGTAATCTGGCCACCCGCAGGCGTAAATTTTATGGCATTGCCTACTAAATTAGTAGCTACCTGGGTAATCTTATCCGGGTCAACTTCAACTTCAGGTAAATCAGAACCAAAACAAGCAGTTAATCTCAAATCCTTTTCCTTTGCTGACTCTTCTAAAAGAGACACCAGATCATTTATCAGATTAGTTATATCCACTCTTTGCTTATTTAACTGCACTTTCCCTGCTTCAATGCGGGAGAAATCTAAAAGGTCACAGATCAAACGACTCAGTCGATCGATATTGCGCTTGGTAATGGAGAGGCATTCTGTCTGTCGTAGATTTAACTCTCCGGCGATTCCATTCAGAAGAATATCCGTAGAGCCTTTTATGGCGATCAGAGGCGTGTGTAACTCGTGAGAAACCAGCGAAATAAAATCGTCTTTCATTTGGCCAATTTCACGCTCTTTGGTTACATCCATTAAAATCATTACCATACCCAATGGCTTTCCCACTTCATTCCGAATACAACTTACCTCAGTATGGATAATATGCGGATATGGCCTATCTAAACACAATTCTTTAACCCAAGGAAATCTATTTATTTTTCTTATTTCATCAAGCGACCCAACTAAACCCAAATCTTGAATAAATTTCATTAAAGAATCAGTATTTAATTCTTTTTGGTGGTAGCCCAGCATATCTTTAGCTGTGGCATTCAGGATAACCAACTGATCCCTTTCGTCAAACATCGCCACCCCTTCAGACATCCCCTCAACCATAACCTGCATCTTGCTCTTCTCGGCAACCAACAGCACCTGGAGCCTTTCAATAGCTGCCTGGGCCTGAGAGGCGATGATATAGAATAACTTTATCTCGTCGTCAGAATAAGAGATATCCCTGGTACTTACCACATTTAATATACCCACTGCCCTATCACGCACAAAGAGGGGAACGTCAAAGGATGATTTTATCTTCTCGGGCGCTTGGTTATCCTCCGACATCTCGCCCCTTACCTCCAGAATGATCTCATCCTCGGCAAAAGGAATGCCCCTGAAGCTGGCGAGCACCTCTATCGCCCTGCGCTTAGCCTCCTGGACAACCAGCCTATTTACTTTATGAGCGATACGTATGGCCATCTTAGCCTTCTTTTCCTGCTCTAAGACTATCAGGGATAGACAAAGGTCGTAGTCCAGTATTTTATGCAACGAATCCATAATAAAACGCATAATAATATCGTAATCCAGCGTATAGCTGATGCTGTTACTGATATCGTAAAGCACGGATAGTTCAAAAAGCCGCTGCTTTAATTCCTGGGAGAGCTTCTCGTTTTCTTCTCGTAATACCTCTATTTCACCCATTGACCTTTGCCTTTGCCATTTCAATGTACTTAACAATATTGTCTTCTTCAAAAGGCTTGTATAAACAACCGGCAATATCAATTTTCCCTTTTAACTCTGCTATCTTCTGCGAATAGCCGGTCATAAGTCCAGGCCGAGAAAGATTAAATCAAACTTGGCTAATCTTGGTGATAATATCTTTTATCTCGGTAATATCGAATGGTTTATGGATATGGCAGAACGCCCCTTCTTTCTGCGCCACCTTCAGTATCTCCTCCACTGCATACCCTGTCATCATGACAACTGTCGCCTCAGGGTCAAGCTTGCGTATCTGCCGATACGTATCCAGGCCATTCAACTCCGGCATGCGCACATCGATGAAGAAAAGGTCAAACTTTTTTTGGCGGACCAGCTCTATGGCGGAGGCGCCGCTATCAGCGTCTAACGCCTCTACGCCTAAAAAAGCAAGCAGCCGTTTAAAAAAATCCCGCACAATCTTCTCATCGTCAACAATCAAAGCCCTGATTTTATGCTCTGGCACTGCCTTCTCCTTTTTCCGCCACAAATATTAGCGGACCAGCCAAGAAATTTTATTCTTTTTTCTCCTTTGCGGCGCAATCCAAAAGGAATTCTGTAAATTTAGAAAAGTCTATGTCTATAAACTTCAGCCCCATCTCGTAATAATTTGTTTTTTCTTCAGACTTTTTGCACCAAATTACCTCGGCAACTGCATCCAGAGCCTTACTGTAACCGCAGAACCGTACTACTAACTCTAATATTGTCCCCAGAGAAAATTCTTCCGGCACAAACAACCGCATACCGCTTAATGTAATATTCTTTCCGGTTGAATGGCTAAACGGCTCATCTCTATGCTGTATCTTATAATCTATCTCAAGAGTATGTCGAGGCGCAGGTATGCCCTGCGCTCAGGCCCTGCTGCTGCTATTTTTGGGTTACCAAAAACCCCCTCTTGAGTCCTGCTCATACCGCTTCCTTCCTTGCTTTTTTATTGTCTCTTTGGTTTTGGCTTATTCTAACAAACACTACCCATGGTTGCAAGAAGAAAGATTTATACACCGCTTCAGGCCGGGGTACGTCGAAGGATTGATAATTTTGATAAATTTTCGGCAATTTCACCGCTTAATAATGTGCAAACTCTGCTTAAGGCTAAAGCTAAACCGGAATAAGTATGTGGATTAATCGCCTGACGGATCCCTGATCTTTTCGTCAATAGCATCTCTTTGGTTTTAGAATCAATAATTGTCCACTGTGCAGCAAAAAATATGTCCTTATCCAGTTGGCTTTCTAATTGCACGACATTGACGATTACCTGATAATCCAGCGGGATAGAAAAATTACAAGGAAATATCTGAAACTCCGCCTGAGGAAACATCATCGTCAGGTTTTCTAAAATCAAACGCGCCAATCCTGAATCCAGGGATTCCCCCCAACGCTCAAATTGAGCAAATGTAAGCATGCCATCTTTATCTCGAGTAACGATCTGCGGGCGGTTCTGGTATTCCGGGATTTCAACCGGGCCAATACCGATAATCAGCTTAGGCGCAATATCCAACAACTTATTTTCTCCAGGGCTGCCTGTTGAATGTAGAGTATAAAACTTAGGCACCGGGCTATTGGGAACAGATAAACATCCGCTGCAGACAAAAGAAAACAAAACTACTGACGCATAATACAAAAAACCGGTTTGTTTCATCTTATTCTCCTAGTGATTGATTTTCCTTTTAAAAGCGCTTCCGGATGCAGCTCAAGATACTCCACCAGTAAACCGAAAGAACGCGCAGATTGAGTTATCTCTCTAAGGGTTTTATCTAAATCCGCAATACCTTCCGAATTTACCAGCCTATTTATTCCGATAACCGCTTGCGCCAGATTATTGGTAATCTCTTTAATCGGGATTTCATTCATAATCTCAAAGATATCCGGTGAGATAGGAAGCGCGGGCAGTTCGGGATAGTTTTTTGCGAGGTTATAGATCTTCTTCGGGTCCTGGGGATAAAAATCAAACCCCAGCATCAGCCCTCCGGTGATAAAATTCTGCACCTCAAGTTTGGCCCGCAACCCCTGCTGAATAAACTGCGCATAATCCGGGTAACCGAACTTCTCCGGAACACCTTTAACCCGCGACAGCTCTACATCAACGACTACCGGAATCAACACGCTCTTAGTTTCTTCATCATAGGCCAAATCGATACTGCTGACATTGCCGATTTTTACTCCTCTAAAAATTACCGGCGCTCCGACCGAGAGGCCTTTAACCGAACCGTCAAAGAATACAATATATTTATCCGACTGCTTAAAAAGGAACCCTGAACCAAAAACTAAAATCGCTGCCACTAACAAAACTACCGCTCCTACGACAAATACACCGATTTTTGTTTTATTTGCTTTTCTCATCATTATTCGGCTCCTTGTCTACCTAAGACAACACCCGTGCTCCCCACCAGGGGACACCGGCGCAATTCAAATAAGCGCCGGGTGACTTCTTAACGCGGGGTGTCTTATTTGGCTCCTCTAGTCAAAAATTTCATCACCCTGGAATCTTTAGAATTAGCTAACAATTCTTTGGGGACTCCGATAGTAATCATACTTTTGCTTTCTGTATCCAGAAACGCTGCCTTATCCCCTACGGCAAAAATACTGGCCAACTCATGGCTGACCGCCACAATCGTCGCTCCCAAGGTATCCCTTAACTGTAGAATTAAATCATCAAGCATACGCGAGCTTATCGGATCAAGGCCAGCCGAAGGCTCATCAAAAAAAATTATCTCAGGATCAAGGGCAATTGCCCGCGCCAAAGCCGCTCTCTTACGCATGCCTCCGCTGATCTGCTCAGGATAGAGATCAGCATAACCTGAAAGCCCGACTAAAGCCAGTTTTAATTCTACTACCTCCCGAATCTGGCTAACCGATAAATTTGAATATAACTCCAGCGGAAGCGCGACATTTTCTTCTAAAGTAAAAGAGCTCCACAGAGCGCCACCCTGATACAGAACCCCAAAACCACGCATAATATTCTGCTGGGTTATTTCATTCTGAGCCCAGAAGTTTACTCCATTATACAAGACTTCTCCTGCCTGCGGTTCCTTAAGGCCAATCAGGGCTTTAAGTAAAGTACTCTTACCGCATCCGCATGGCCCCATAACGATAAAGATTTCACCTTTATTTACGCTAAAGTTAAGATTACGCATTACTACATAATCATCATAGCTTAAATCAAGATCCTTGACCTGAATAACCGGCTTTACAGATTCTTCCATTAATTACACTCCTAAAACCTGGCAAACAAATGTAATAATCGCGGTAGCAATCACAATACTGATAATCGCGCTAACCACGGCATTAGTCGTTGCCTCTCCTACTGCTGAGGCGCTTCTTCGGCATTGCATTCCGCGAAAACACCCGGCAACAGCAACAATGATGCCAAAAACAAAACTGTGGATAAGCCCCACCCAGAGATTGCCCGGCGTTACTGATGACTGGGTATGCTGCCAATATTCTACCGGATTAAGGCCCAGCAAACCTATGCTAATAATAAAACCACCCAATATCCCCATCAAATCTGCATAAAGAGTTAGAAGCGGCATCATAATCACTAATGCCAGAATACGCGGGACCACTAAAAATTCAACCGGGGAAACACCTAAAGTTCTCAAAGCATCAATTTCTTCGTTGGTTTGCATCAGGCCTAATTCCGCCGCAAATGAGGCTCCGGTGCGGCCGGACATCAGGATAGCGGTCATCATTGCCCCCATCACCCGGACCATTCCAATACCCACAATATTTGCAATATAAATTTGCGCTCCAAACAACTTAAGCTGAGTGGCCCCGATAAAAGCCAGGATTATGCCTACTAATACGCTGATCAAGGAAACCAAAAACAAGGCATCCGCGCCGCAGCGCTGCAGGATGACCATAAATTCATCCCAACGAAAATACACTCGACCCATAATCAAGCGGCCAAAAGCAACCGCAATCTCACCTAAGAAATTGAGCAAAGATAACATACCATCCAGGCGCTTTAAAACTTTATCCGCAACCTTGGTAAAAAACGATTCATCTTCGGCCTTATCTGTTGGGGCCTTTTCATTAATTTTTAAAGCCAGGGTTAGTAACTTCTGTACGCCTGGCGGCAGCCCCTGGAAGTTAACTTGAATATGCTTATGCTCATACTCTCTAATTAAATGAAATAAAAAAGCCACCAGGCCGCTGTCCCATTCATCCATCCCGGAAGTATCAAAAGTTAGCTGTTGAATATCTTTAGGTTGAGTAACCTGCGCAATAACTTCATTTACCTTAGGGATCCCGCCAGTAATCAGCCAAGCCCCATTTAATCTGATGCAGAGAGTTTTTGGTATAGAATAATCTAAAACAATTTTTTGTGCAGGCATATCTTGTACCTTTAAAAAGCGTTTCATTACTTTAGATACTCCTGGTTATTTCTCGGTTAATTCCTCTAAGAATTCTCTATCCTCTGCATTCATTTCATAGAATTCTACTCCTACATCAAAAGAACTGATACTGCCTAAACAGGGCCTTAACAGTAAGACCCAGGCAACCTTGCCTTTACATTGGATATCCCGGCCATTAATGCACATCTTGATCCCTAAAGAATCGCCTGCCTTAACTAATCTTGCTACTATAACTCTCAAGCCCAATGCGCTGATATCTTTAACCGCTAAAGCAGTATAATTGTCTTGCCCGGCAAAACGCGCCTTGATCTCGTAAAGAAAATCTTTTCTTTTAGCCCTTCTCTTAATTTCTCCGCCATCCATCTATAACTCTGCCTCCAAACTGTGTTAATATTATACCTCTCTAAAATAAATATTTCAACCTAATCTCAAGCCTAAAAATCGGACTTTCTTTTCTTATATTGCCGATGGCATCCTTACAGACAACAATAACTTGAGGACCAGTTGATTTGACTTATCTTCTCCTGGACTGCTATTGATTGTCTTAAATTAATTGTGCATATTTAGGGGAGTGAAATTTCGCAGAGTACAAACATCCTATCCCTAGCCGATAATATCAAGCGCCTGAACATCAGGATGACGGTCATATAAAAATTACCTTTCCCATAATTATTAGCCCAATAGCAATAAATATTTTTTAAGCGTTTTTACGCGTAAACCAATTCTGTGTTCGTAAACAAAATTTTACTAACATCAACATAACAGGCACTTCAATCAGAACGCCGACAACCGTTGCCAACGCCGCTCCCGATGAAATCCCGAAAAGCATAGTCGCCGTGGCTATAGCAACTTCAAAATGATTACTTGCGCCAACCATTGCCGATGGAGCCGCATCTTCGTAGCTTAACTTCAATTTCTTGGCCATCCAGTATGTAATTGTGAAAATTAAACACGTTTGGATAAAAAGCGGGATTGCTATCCATAGAATCGTTAACGGCTGTGCAAGAATAATTTTTCCTTTAAAAGAGAACAAAAGCACAAGGGTAAATAGAAGCGCAATGATTGAAACGGGCGACAATACATGAAGGAACTTCTCATTAAACCACTCTAAGCCCTTAAGCGATACAATCAGCTTGCGCGAAAAGTATCCTGCTACAAGAGGCAATGCCACATAGATAACGATTGACAATAATAACGCCTGCCATGGAACCGGCATTCTTCCAACACCCAAAAGAAATCCACCCAAAACTCCGTAAAGCAAGAGCATAGTCAGCGAATTAATGGCAACCATAACTAGCGTATGGCCATCATTACCTTTCGCAAGAAATCCCCAGACCAAAACCATGGCTGTGCAAGGAGCAATGCCAAGCAGAATACACCCGGCAAAATAACTGCGCCAGAGCGGAACTTGAAGCATTTTAAAACCTTCATGCATAACAACCGTTCCTGCGCCATGGATAGAACCCAGCAGC
>JAUYDL010000005.1 GCA_030691865.1 Candidatus Omnitrophota bacterium
TAAAGATACATTAGAAAACTATGTTTTTGTCTTACCGGCAGTTGCGATATTTTCTATATTTTATATCATTCCCTTTATTTGGGTTTTTCAGCTGGGGCTTTTTGAGTGGGATGGGATTTCTTTTACCAAGGTATTTGTAGGGTTAGGGAATTTTAAAGAAATTTTTCTGCAGGATGTTAACTGGTGGCGTGCGATGTGGAATGCCAGCTATATTACTCTGATTGCACTCACCTTTCAGAATATCCTGGCTTTTATGCTTGCCTGGGCGTGCGACCGGGAAATAAAAATGAAGAATTTCTATCGGGTAATTTTCTTCATCCCTCCGGTTTTATCGGAAGTCGTGGTGGGGATGGCCTGGCGTTTTATTATTAACGATATTGATGGAGCAAATATCATCAACCGCACTTTGGTGGGGATGGGGTTTTCTAATCTGGCGCATAATTGGTTGTCCGACCCCAAAACTGCCCTGACCACTGTGGCGATCGTACATTGCTGGAAGGGGTTTGGTTGGGGTTTTCTTATTTTCTTAGCCGGCCTGCAGACTATTCCGCGCGAACTTTACGAGGCGGCGCGTGTAGACGGAGCCAGTGCCTGGCAGTCATTTAGGAAAATAACCCTGCCTTTAATGATCCCGGTTATGGTGTTGGTGGCTATTCTTACCGTGCTAGGCACGATGCAGGTATTTGTATTAATTATCAGCCTGGTGGGAGGAGAATTTGCCGGGCATACATCGGTGCCGGTTTTAAGAATCCTTGCTTCTATGCGCGGCTCATCGCGCTTTGGTTATGCCTGTGCGCAAGGAATCACTTTTGGTATGGTGCTGGTTGTAATATCTTTTATCCAGTATCGTTTTTCTAAGAAAGGCCAATAACTTTAAATGAGGCACGCCATCTATTATAAGAGTAAAAAAGTTGTTATAAACACGCTGATACATATTTTCCTGATTAGCGTGGCGATCACCTGCCTGTATCCGCTGCTTTGGATGATTTCTTCCAGCCTTAAAACCCAGGATATGATTTTTAAGGACATTTCTTTGATTCCGCATCAGTTTCGCCTGGAGAATTATGTTTTAGCCTGGAAAGAGGGAGGGTTCGGCCGTAACTTTTTTAATAGTATTATTTATACTGTATCAGTAGTCTTTGGTATCGTGATTATTTCTTCTATGGCTGCTTATGCTTTTAGCCGCCTGCGTTTTATAGGAAGCAAATTTTTATTTATCATGTTTATGGTAGCAATGATGATTCCTATTCCGGGAAGTTTTGTTGCTCTCTATGTTTTATTAAACAAGCTGCATTTAAGAAATACCCCCATTGGTTATATCTTATGCATGATCAATGTCGGGCTTTCCACCAGTATATTTTTACTTAAAACATTTTTTGACAAGATGCCCAAAGAATTAGAAGACGCCGCGCGTATCGATGGCTGTTCGAAAATTGGCGTTTGGTGGCATGTGGCCTTACCGCTGGCTAAGCCGGTATTAGCGGTAGTAATTGTTTTTAATGCTCTGGCAGTATGGAATGAATATATTCTGGCCTTGATTATCTTTGACAACCGTTCATTTATGCCGCTTCAGGTGGCTTTACAGTCTTTCCAGGGAGAGTTTGTCACTAACTATCCGCTATTAATGGCAGGTTTAACCATTACTGCTTTACCTATTATTTTGATTTATCTATTAATGCAGAAGTATATTATCAAGGGAGTTACGCAGGGAGCGGTAGTAGGATGAGATGATAAACACTAAACTCGAAACTCTAAACTCTAAACAAACACAAAATCCAAAACTTAAAACTCAAAAATTGTCAGTTTCGGACATTTGGATTTTGGATTTGTTTAGGATTTCGAGTTTAGGATTTAGAGTTTTTGTGGGGTTGTTTTTAATACTGGTGTGTAATTGTATGGCAGAAGATGTTGCTAAGGCGCCTTCTTCGGGAGAGCTGACTACTAAATCCTGGATTGCCCACGGCAAAAGAGATATCGAGGCGACGAATAAATATACCCAGGAGTGTATTAATTTATACCAGGATCAGGCGGATAAAGAGCAGGCAAGTTTGGCTGCTCTACCTAAAAATAAAAAAGAGATCGAAACAGTGCAGGCTTTGAATGATGTGGCTACCTGTTATTTTATCCAGGCAGAAAGCCTGATGCGTCAGCAAAAAAATGACCAGGCCAAAAAGATATTTAAAGTAATTATGGATAAATATTCTTACGGCCAGGCCTGGGACCCGCGGGGTTGGTTCTGGTCGCTTAGGCTGGCTGCCGAGCAGAGTATTAAGAAAATCGAAACCGGCTCGATTGAGGTGGAACAGAAAAAGCGGGTTAGCCAGTTACCGACAAAATTAGTTTTATCTAATCCGGGCAAAGAAGATTTTGTCGATTATGAAAAATACGGTGAGTTTAAAAATGTCGGAACTAAGAATTATCAGTATCTGATTACTGATCAAGAGGGCCTGATGGCGGCAGTCGGAGAAGGTGTTTATCCTAATAACAGCGCTATCAGGAAGAATCCGATTTTTAAACAGGTGATCAAAGATAAGCGCCTGGAAGGTGATGCCTGGGATTTTCTTTATTCCCCGGATACAGAGGCGGCATTTGTTAAATGGACAACCTCTTCTGAGCCGCAAGGGGTAAAATTATTCTGTACCGGTTTGATTCTTGAGAGAGCCGGTTTAATTACTCAGGCGATTAAATGTTATTATTCTATTCTGGTGCATTTTCCCGGCAGCTACGGTTGGACTTATTGGCATACGCCTTGGTATGTGGGGCAGGCAGCGATTGCTAAAATAAATTTTCTCTTAAGGCGTAATCCGCAGTTAGGTTATAAACTCCTGGGAGCGCAAATAGATATTATTAATGGTTTTGATAATGAGATTGTCAATGATACTGCGATAGCTAATCCAGGGAAGTTTGTAAAAGTTGATTTAACCCAGGAAGCAGCCAGGGTTAAACCTTCTGCTGATTCTTTAGGCATCAGGAAAAAACTCGGGTCAGGCAAGGTGCGTTTAGTGCAATATAAAAATGATGACTGGCAGTTGTTAGTGGATAATCAGCCTTATATTATTAAAGGAATTACTTATGCTCCGACTAAGGTCGGGCAGTCTCCGGATGAAGGGACTCTGGGTAATTGGATGGAAGAGGATTTCAATAAAAATGGGAAGATCGATGGGCCATTTGATGCTTTTGTGGATAAGAATAAAAATAATATCCAGGATACCGATGAACCTGGTATCGGCGATTTTAAATTAATGCAGGATATGGGGGTCAATACTATCCGCCTGTATCATCATCCTTTGAAGGTAAATAAAGAGTTAATGCGCCAGATGTATAATACTTACGGGATACGTGTAATTATGGGGGATTTCTTGGGCAAATACGCTGTTGGTTCGGGCGCTGCCTGGAATCCCGGTACTGACTATAATAACCAAGAGCATAAAAAGAATATGATTGCCTCAGTTACCAAGATGGTCAATGAATTTAAAGATGAACCGTATATCTTGTTTTGGCTTCTGGGCAATGAGAATGTTTACGGTTATGCCTGCAACGCTAATGAACAACCCGAAGCTTACTTTAAATTTGCTAACAAAGTAGCTAAAATCATCAAGTCTATCGATCCGCAGCACCCAGTAGCCATCTGCAGCGGAGATATTTTATTTTTGGATAAATTTGGTAAGAACTCTGCGGATATAGATATTTTTGGTACTAATGCTTACCGGGGAGATTATGGGTTTGGGGCTTTCTGGAGACAGGTTAAAGAGCAGGCAGGAAAGCCGGCCTTTATTACAGAGTTTGGCTGCCCGTCTTATGCCGAGGGTAAAAGTGCTGATGAGGCCGAACAGATGCAAGCACAATATCATTTAGGCTCCTGGGAGGATATGGAAAATAATATGGCTTTTAATGGTTCAATGGGTAATGCTTTGGGGGGAGTAGTTTTTGAATGGCTAGATGAATGGTGGAAGGCTTATGAGCCGGCAATTCATGACGTAAAAGGTTTATGGGCCGGGCCGTTTCCTGATGGATTTATGCATGAAGAATGGCTGGGGGTTGCCGGCCAAGGGGATGGAAAACAAACTCCGTTTTTAAGACAATTGCGCAAAGTTTATTATATGTATCAGAAGAAATGGAAATAATATAATAATAAGGAAAACTATGTAAAGTAATGTTCCCCCTCGCAGGGGCTCGGGGTCATTTTTCCCCAAGCGCCGGAGGCTGGGGAAAAATGAGGAGGTGGGTATGAAGAAGTTATTAGCGGTGTTGTTGGCTTTAACTTTTTTAGTTCCGGTTATGGCCGTAGCTGAAGATAAAGCCGCAGGCCCTAAGGAATTTGTGATTTTCTCGGATAAGAATGCCAAAGATAATCATTATATTCCTTCTGGCTGGATGGGTGATTACGGTGATATCAAAATGAATGATCAGTCAGCGGATAATCCGCATGGCGGAACAACCAGCATTCAGTTTGTTTATAGCGCCAAAAAATCACAGACTCAAGGCTGGGCAGGTGTTTACTGGCAGAATCCGGCAAACAACTGGGGAAATAAAAAAGGAGGGTTTGATTTAACGGGTATGACCAAGCTTACTTTTTGGGCGCGCGGCGCCAAAGGCGGCGAGATAATTCAGAAGGTCATAGTCGGTGGTATCAAGGGAACCTATCCTGATTCTCTAGTGGTTGAGATGGGCCCGATTGAGTTAACCGATGCCTGGAAACAGTATACAGTTAACTTAGTGGGTAAGGATCTTTCTTATGTTAACGGCGCTTTTGGTTGGACTACCACTGCGGATTTAAATCCTAACGGTGCTACATTTTATCTTGATGATATAAAATTTGAGTTTGATCCGGCCTTAAAGCCCGAAGGTAAAAAACAGCAAGCGATGCCATTCTATATTTATTCTGATCGTTCATCAATCGCTAACCATTTTATTCCTTCTGGTTGGATGGGTGATTATGGTGACATAAAGTATGATGGTTCTTCAAAAGAAGATGCGTATTTAGGGGATACCTGCATTAAGATAATCTATAGCGGAAAAGCCACTCAAGGTGCACGCTGGGCAGGAATCTTTTGGCAGAATCCCGCGAACAACTGGGGTAGCGTGGATGCTGGATTTGATCTTTCTTTGGCCACTAAGCTTACTTTTTGGGCACGCGGTGCAGTAGGCGGCGAGCGCATTGAAGAGTTTAAAGTGGGTGGGATTATGGGAGAGTTTTCGGATTCAGATAGCGCTACTATCGGTCCAGTGCTCTTGAATAAGGAATGGACTCAATACACTATTGACTTAAAAGGCAAAGATGCCTCATATGTTATCGGCGGTTTTTGCTGGTCAACTAATGTAGACAATAACCCGGAAGGCGCTACATTCTATCTGGATGAAATTAAGTTTGAATAATAGAAACAGGGACAAAACAATGGGGACGGTTCTATTTTTATGGTAAAAATATGACAAAAATAGAACCGTCCCCAGATTTTAGGCAGGGCTTCGGTAAAATTATGCTTAAAAAATATTTTTTTCTTTTCTTTCTGTTAATTTTTACGGTTATCGCTGGTATTTCCTGTAACTCTTCCCCCAAGATCTATATCCAAAAGTTAAAAAATCAGCATTACCGTCTGATGGTGAGCGGCCGGCCTTATATCGTAAAAGGAGTTTGTTATAATCCCATCCCTATAGGCTCAAATCACGAATATGATTGGTGGGGCGATCCAAATAAACCCTGGATTGCTGACGGTAAGCTGATGAAGGAGATGGGAATTAATACCATCCGTTTTTATCAGGCACATGAAGATCCTAAGGAAGTAAAACAGGTAATCAGCGATTTATATAAATTATACGGGATTCGTACGCTTTTGGGTGATTGGCTGGGGTTCTGGGAATATCCTTGTCCTTTTTATGGCGATAAAAAGTTTCAGGATAAGGTAATGCAGCAGGTATCGGAGATGGTCAGTCTTTATCGCGAGGAGCCCGGGGTTCTGGGCTGGATTTTAGGTAATGAAAATAATTATTCCTGTCTTGGCCATGTAAATCCATGGAGCAGCCCGGAGGTGGATCTTGAGCCGGATCCGCAGAAACAGAAATTGATGCGCGCAAAGATTTATTATTCTTTTGTAAACGAAATATCTAAACAGATACATAAGATAGACCCCAACCATCCTGTGGGCCTGGGCAATGGGGAGCTGGTGGGCCTGGACTCGGCTAACAAATTTTGTCAAGACGTTGATTTTGTTGCCTGTATTATTTACCGCGGTAAGACTTTTGGTAATCTTTTTAAATCCCTTAAGGCGACATTTGATAAGCCGCTGTTAATGGCGGAGTTTGGCGCGGATTCTTATGACGCCTATTTAAAAAAAGAAGATCAAAATATGCAGGCGTTCTTTTTGCAGTCACAGTGGAACCAGATTTATGAAAATCTGGCTAATAATAAGATCGGCGCGGGAAACTGCATCGGAGGGACAGTCTTTGAATGGACGGATGAATGGTGGAAACACAGCCCGGATAATCCTGAAGGCTGGAAGGAGCAGGATACTGAAAGCAGTTGGTCCAATGGCAGCTATTATTATGATATCCGCGCTGCCGGAAATAAAAATATGAATGAGGAATGGTTTGGTCTTGTGGCATTAAGTCCGCAGTTAGAGAACGGATTAAATAAACGCATACCGCGTAAGGCTTATTATGTGATCAGGGAGTTTTGGAAAAATCCGGTAATTAAAAAAACGCGTACCAAAAAAGCCCGCTAGGGGGTAAAAGATATTTAAAGGCACCCCGCGCTAATTGGAATTGCGCGGGTGTTATCTAGGTAGACAAGGAGAACATATGTCAGCTTTTTTAAGATGCGTGTTAATATTTTTAAGTATAATTTTAGGGATGCCTGCGACTTTTTTTGCCCAGCCGGCAGCGCAAAAAACCAACTCTTGTTGTCCCAATATCCAAGATGCCGAATCAAAATATCTGGTAGATAATCAGTATAATGAATTTATTGATTTTTTAAATAATTTTAAGGATAAAGATAAGCCTACCCAGCTTTGTCTGGATTATTATAAAGCCAATGCGCGTTATTTACAGCTTAAATATCTAGAGGATAAACAATCCTGGGATGCTTATTTTGCTAATGGGAATACTTACCGTGACGAGCTAGTTGAAAATGCCCAAAAGGTTATCAGTCAAACTGACAGCGCCAATTGCCTAAAGGCCAAGAGCAGGCTTTTGCTTTGGCAGTTTCACCGTGACCAGCTTGATGCCTTTGCCCAGCAGGCTTTAGAGGATTTAGTAACCGATGTGCATGTTTATGCCAAGGAAGCCGGTGATCTGGATTTGATTAAGGAGGTTGCGGATAAACTTTTAGCCTACGAAGAAAAATCAAAAGCTCGCGAAATTTATAAACTTTATGTGGAGGGGCTGGTTGCGCAAAAGATGAGCCAGGCGCAGCTTAAGAGCGTAGCCGCGGGGTTTTATAAACAAGGTAATTTAGAGCTAGCTCAGAGTATTTATGATATTTATATAGAGGAGATTTCTAAAACCTTTACTCCCGATAAATTTATTCCGGAGCTGTTTGAGATTGCCAGCCTTTTTGTTTATAAGCCAGCCGGTTTATATGATATGGCTTACGCGGAGAAAATTTATGCCAAAATAGAAGCATTGGGACAGAAGGATGTATTTAATCAGGATACAATCTATTTGCGCGCCTTTAACTTAGAGAAATTTAGCGCCTATAAGGATGCCAAGAAGTTTTACTTACAGTTAACTCAAATCTATCCGGATACCAAGTATTTTGATGAGGCTACTTATAAAGTGGCAATGATTAATGCCTATGCTTTGGCGGATATAAATGAAGCTAGGAAATATTTTGATTTACTTGCCGCTAAAACTGTATTTAGCCCGCAGGTAATCTCTGCTTTTTATCAGTTAGGGCTCCTAGCCCAATGGGAGGGCAACTTAGTTAAAGCTAAAGATTATTATGAGTTGTTATTAAAGAATGCCCAGGATAAGTATATTGCAGCCGTAGCGCAGGCTAAGGATAGACTTAAGGAAATCCAGGAGAATGGGCAGCTTAGCTATAACTTAAAAACATTTTTGGATTTATCTTTAAAAAATGAATCCGCGCTTATTGAGATGAATAAGACGGAATTAAACTCCTCTAGTTATATATTGGAAAAGAATCAAAACAATACAGTTTCTTCAATAGTGAATATGCCGCAGAGCGGCTGTAATCGGGTTGAGTTGCAGTATCTTTGGAGCGGTGATTTAGGAGGCGCTAATCCGGTTGTTACGGAAAGTAATTTTGGCGGTGCCTATTCTGATAGCGGAACAAAAGAGATAAATATTGTTATAATTTCACCCGCAGGCACCATAGACCGCTCATTCATTATGGTGGATGTTTATTAGAATCATGGGGACGGTTCTATTTTTTATTATAAAAAATAGAACCGTCCCCTTTATTCTAAAATTAACCGATTCTCTTGAAAATACTTGACTTAAGGCTTCTTTAGTAGTATAAATAAGATAAATATAAAATTCAAATTTTTTGTTTTTGGCAGTAAAATTTTCAACCGAGCTGACTTTTTTAGACAAGAAAAATAATTTATATAATGCGCGCGCCGGATTTACAAAAAGAAGCATTTAGCGAAAAAGAAAAACGTAATATTGAAATACTGAGCATACTCAGAAGGCAGGGGCCGATTAGCCGCTCGGATATTTCGCAGGAGATGGGAATAAATGTAGTAAGCATCTCTAATTATATTGATGATTTCATTAAGTCTAATCTGGTTTATGAGAAAGAACTTGATGTATCTGAAGGCGGCCGCCGGCCGGTGTTGCTGGATCTAAATCCGCGCGCCGGATATGCTATTGGCGTAGGATTGAACCTGATGAATATGGTCGGGTTGCTGGTGGATTTAAAGGGCAACATTATTACCAAGACGCAAATTGCCCGTCCGCAGGCATCGGTAAAGGAAGTCTCTGAGTGTCTTTTAGAAATTGTCCGTGAAATTTTGAGGCGCTCTAAGGGGTATGTTGAAAATATAAAAGGCATCGGTGTGGGGATTGCCGGTTTAATTAATAAAAAAGACGGCTCAATCCATTGGCCGCAGAAGATGGATCATTATTATACTTATGCCTCGGTGGATCTTCCCTTAAGGGGCTTGGTGGAAAAAGAGTTTAATTTACCGACCCTGATTGAAAACGATGCCACTAGCGCCTGCTTCGGTGAGCATTGGTTTGATTTAAAGGAAAATTATAAAAACGTTCTTTATATGTTTTCCGGGGTTGGCTGCGGAATGATTATTAACGGTGAACTTTACCATGGAGCAGAAGGTTATGCCGGTGAGGTTTCCGTGTATAATTATAAAGAGCAGGATCTTTTTAGCTGCGAAAGCGCCAAGCCCTGCTTTATTAAGCGTTGGGATTTGGATTTAGGAATTGTTCAGGATGTGAAAGAAACATTACTTAAAGAAAAGCAAAAGGCAGAAGAGTTTTTTCGCATCAGTTCAAGCAACATTGAGAATTTAGATTTAAAAAGTATTTTTCATGCCTCTCGTTTAAAGAATCCGGCAGCTTTAGGCGCCATAGAAAGGGCAGCCAAAAGGTTAGGGATTAAAATCGCCTATTTAGTTAACTTACTTAATCCGCAGATGGTAGTTATTGGCGGAGGTTTTGAAGAATCCGGCGAAGAGTTTTTGAATATGGTCAGGAGCACAGTTGGCGATTGGGCTTTTCGTGAATCAACCAGTAATTTAAAAATAGCCTATTCTCAATTAAGAGAAAATGCCGTAGCCATGGGCGCGGCCAGCTTAGTTTTAGAGAAAGTGTTCGCCCAATTATAATAGGGGGGATTATGGAACAGAAAATAAAATTTATTATTATCGGTTTGGTTGGTTTCTGTATTGTATGTCTTTTTCTTTTTGTGCAGGCAGCTAGCCAACAGCAGAGGTTGCTTAGGGAAAGCAACGATTTAAAAACTGAAAATACGGCTTTGGTGAGCAAGGCCAGTAAGCTGGAGAATGATTTAAAAGAGACCCAGGGCAAGATAGGTTCTCTTAAGGCTGAAAGAGATAGGGTGGCCGCAGAGCTCAATGATGTACAGGGAAAATTTGAGACAGCAAGTAAGGCCAGAGATGAGTTAATCGAGAAGCTTAAGGAAAAGAGCCGGCTTCAGGTAGTCGCTAGTGCTCCCCAACCGGTACAGCAGCAGGCACCGGTTTCAGAGAATACCGATGCTTATTGGGGGACAGTGCTCAAAACCAAAACAGATTTAGAGATGCAATTATCCAGCATCCAGGTGGAATTAAGGAACCTGCAGATTAGTAATGAGTCGTTACAGAGAGAAAAGAGTGTCTTAGAGATAGATATTAACAGTTTACGTAATGATAAAAAGGATCTCTCAAGACAGCTTGATTATAATCAGAAGCTCCTGGATAGCATGTCCCAAGAGGTGGTGCGGGAGAGGAATGATAAGGTGGCGATTCAGGATAGCCTTAAAACTATCCGGGCTGAGAATGATGTTCTTAGCCGGCAATTAAAAAGCTTGGTCAGTCGTAAAGAGGTTTTGGATAAAAAAGTTCAGAATCTTCAAGAAGGCAAATCTACGGTAGAGAAGCGTTTAAATGAGATGGAGACAATGCTTACAGACAGGATTTCTAAGATCGATGCCCTTAAAAATGAACTGGATGCGATAAAAAGCGGCAAGGCTTCAGATATAGATAAAGAGCCTAAAGAGTCTGTAGAGTTGCCGGCAATCGTGGTGCGTTCAGCACCGGCCACGGGAGGAGAGAGGGCAGGGATACAGGCATTTCCCGGTAAGATCCTGGCAGTAAATTTAGATAGCAACTTTGTGGTTATAGATTTAGGTTCTTCTTTCGGGGTTAAAGTTGGGGATGTATTTAATGTTTATCGCGATGCCAGATCCATAGGCTCCATTGGTGTAATTCAAACCAGAGCCAACATTTCTGCCTGTGATATAAAGAGGATGAGTACTCCGCTGAAAATCGGAGATAGTATTAAATAATTTGAGCACCTTAAAGTTTTTAGTTTTAGAATATAATGACGCGCACAAAAAAAACCCCCTCCAAGAATATCTCCATTATTGATGTTGCCAAGGCTAGTGGCGTATCCATCACTACTGTTTCCCGGGTGATCAATAAGATCACAACGGTGAAAGAATCTAATCGCGCCAAAGTAATGCAGGCGGTCCGGGAGCTAAAGTTTCAGCCCTCTATTTTTGCGCAGCGGTTGGCTCCCGGTAAAAGTAATGTTGTGGCTCTGGTTATCCCGCGCTATGAAGGGGTGTTTTATTCATTTTATGCCCTGGAACTTATCCGTGGCGTAGGTACGATGTGTGAAGTTTTAAAGCTGGATTTACTGTTGCATTTAACCGATGCGCGCACCCCGTTATCTTTACGCGGAGTAGGGGGAGTGATTTTTTCTGATATTATCGGTAATCGCGCGCAATTAGAGGATAGCTTAGCCAAAGGTATACCCAGCGTAGTAATTAATTATTATGTGGATGACCTGGATGTTTCTTGTATTGCTATAGATAATGCCGGAGGCGCGGAAAATGCGGTTAATTATTTGATTGAATTAGGCCACAAAAAAATTGCGCATATTACCGGTGATCTAATGACCCAGGCAGCCGCTAAGCGCCTGGAGGGTTATAAGCGGGCACTGGAGAAAAATAGTATCCAACTCAGGCAGGATTATATATTCGAAACCGATTACTCTCGAGGCGCGGCCAGAAGCGCGGCGGAAAAATTAATTAAGGCCGCTGATCCGGCAACTGCTGTTTTTGTTGCCTCTGACGCGATGGCCTTAGAGGTAATGGCGGTGGCGCGCGAACTGGGTAAGCATATCCCGAATGATTTATCGATTGTGGGTTTTGATGATAATCCTTCGGGGCTTTATGGCCCGGTGGGGTTGACGACAGTGCGTCAGCCGCTAATCCGTATGGCCGAAGAAAGTGTCAAAGAATTAAATCGCCTGATTGGTTTAAGTAAAAAAGAAATAAAAAAGATTCTGCTTCCTGCAGAATTGGTCATCCGAGAGTCCTGCAAGCCTTTTGCCGGCGGATAAGTTCTTGCTACAATCCATTGTGGACTATAGAAATATTTATACCATATCTTGTAAATTTTTTTATTGACAACCGGCAGCTGTTTTGTTATAGTGCTTGGGTAATTTAAAAATTAATCTTCCTTATTATTCGAGGTGAAAAATGGAATTAAAGTTATCTCCTAACGCCATCAAGGTTTTGGAGCGTAGGTATTTACGCAAGGATCAGGAAGGCAGGCTTATTGAAACTCCGGAACAAATGTTTACTCGGGTGGCCAGCGCTATTGCGATTGCGGATAAGCAATACGGCGCGACAGAGCAGGATGTAAAGCTTATTGCGGATTCATTTTTTAAGATGATGGCTAATTTAGAATTCTTACCGAATTCTCCATGTTTGATGAATGCGGGTAAAGAGCTGGGGCAGCTTTCCGCCTGTTTTACGCTTCCGATTGAAGATTCTATGGAATCAATTTTTGAGACTTTAAAGATCACCAGCCTTATTCATAAATCCGGCGGCGGAACAGGATTTAGTTTTTCGCGCCTGCGTCCGAAAAATGCGGTAGTTAAAACTACCGGCGGGGTAGCAAGTGGGCCGATTTCATTCATGCGCGTTTATGATGCGGCAACCGAAGCGGTAAAACAGGGCGGGTGTGTTGTTCCTGAAACGAGAGTAGCCACAGAAAAAGGTCTTAAGCAGATCAAGGATTTATGCGATTATAAAGTTCCGCCAAAAGGATGGTATCTGTATAACGGGAATGCCTTCGCGGTATCTACGGACGAAGGGATCAAAAGATGCACTGAATTTTATAATAATGGCACCGTAGCGGTAAAGAAAATATCCACGCGTAATGGCTATTCGGTTTCCGCAACAGGAGAACACCGTTTTCGTATAATTGACGAGCGAGGAAATTATGCTTGGAAGAAATTAAAAGATATAAAAATCGGAGATTGGGCTGCCTTGCAGAAGGATACGTTTGTTAGTAACAAAAGTTTTCGCTTACCCGAATTTAAGGCCAGTTCGCATTTCAACGCGAAAAAAATTAAAATCCCGTCTGAAATTTCTAAAGAATTAGGGGAATTTATAGGCGCTTTTATCGGCGATGGCTCTATTACCAGGAACAGGCGCGGAACCGGCAGGCTTATTTTTAGTCTTTCTGATGAGGAGAAGGAGCTTAGTAGCCACCTTATGAGAATTGCGAAAAACCTCTTTGGCATAAATCCCGTAACTCAGAAGAAGAAAAACGACGCCAGCACAAACTACTTTTTTAATTCTACGGTTCTGGTAGATTGGCTTTGTTTTATTGGGGCAGCTAAGCAATCCGCGTTGACCGCGCGAATCCCTGAGATCATATTCTCCGGTACCGTTGAGTTCGCGCGGGGTTTTTTAAGAGGCCTTTTTTCTACTGATGGCACGGTGAGCAAAGAAGGGTATCCGTCGTTAAGTAGCGTCTCGGCTGGACTAATAAAAGATGCCCAGCAATTATTGCTTTCCTTAGGTATACCTACAAAAATCCGCAAGATAACCAAGAGAGAATCTTCTTTTGGAAAGAATCCGGTTTATGTCTTAAGTGTTATTACCATAGAGGGGCTACGTTGTTTTAGTAAAGATGTAGGTTTTATTCACACAAAGAAAAATAGACGCCTAAGGGGCGCAGATTTAAAAGCGTGGGAATTTAATGATATTATCCCCAATCAGGAGCGGTTATTGAAAGATCTCTATGACGGCCCGGGCCGCGGCTGCGGGCCAAATCGTTGTAAGCTCGGAGCAAACCGATTACTTTATAGGGATATTCAACATTACTTACCGGGAGTCGTTTCCTCAAGAAACTTTACGCGTTCGCGTTTAGTGAAGCTGGCCGCTACACATTATGAACTTTCTTCTTCTGGAGCCATTCAGTGGTTTCTAAATAATAAACAATTTTATGACCAAGTAATAAGTATAGGTAAAGGCAGGTCTCAAACGCTTGATCTTTCTGTGCCGGCGAATAATACCTATATTGCCAATGGTTTTGTAAGTCATAACACACGTCGCGGCGCTAATATGGGAATTTTGCGCGTGGATCATCCGGATATTTTGGAATTCATCACCTGCAAGGAGAACGATACGCACATCACTAACTTTAATATTTCCGTGGCGATTACCGATGAGTTTATGCGCCGGTTGGCTAAGGCTGAGGATTATGATTTAATTGATCCGCATACGCATAAGCCCGTACAGAAAATTAACAGTAAAGAGGTATTTAATTTAATCGTAAAACAGGCGCATAAAAACGGTGAACCTGGAATTATTTTCATTGATCGGATTAATCAATATAATCCTACTCCGAAATTGGGGATGATTGAAAGTACTAATCCTTGCGGTGAACAACCATTGTTGCCTTATGAGAGCTGTGATTTAGGTTCGATAAATTTAGACCAGATGTATAGAAAAACAGGATCGCGTTGCGAAATTGATTGGGAGAGGCTTAAGGAAGTAACCGGACTGGCAGTGATTTTTTTGGATAATTTAATTGATGTAAATAAATTTCCGCTTCCGGAAATTGAGAAAGCGACTAAGGCTACCCGTAAAATAGGCTTAGGGGTTATGGGCTGGGCAAGCCTGTTGATTCGTTTAAGCATTCCTTATAATAGCGAAGAGGCAGTAGCTCTGGCAGAAAAAGTAATGTCATTTATTTTAGATGAAGCAAATAGAAAATCTCTAGAGCTAGGAAAGGCAAAAGGCGTGTTTCCGGCTTTTGAGGGAAGTATTTATGACCGGAAAGACGGAACAACCAGAATGCGTAATGCTACCCTGACCACCATTGCTCCTACCGGAACAATTAGCATTATCGCCGGACCCTGCTCATCGGGAATTGAGCCACTATTCGCGCTATCCTATCATCGTAGTGTTATGGATAATGATAAGTTGGTGGAAGTCGAGCCGTTATTTGAACAGGTTGCCCGCGAGAGGGGATTTTATAGCAGTCAACTAATGGAAAAGATCGCCCAGAGCGCTTCGATCAAAGATATTAAGGAGATTCCTGAAGATGTGCGCAGGATTTTTGTCACCGCGCATGATATTGCGCCTGAGTGGCATGTGCGTATGCAGGCGGCTTTTCAGAAATATGTGCATAATGCCACCAGTAAGACGATTAACTTTCCTCATGAGGCAACCATTGAAGAGGTACATAGGTCTTATATCCTGGCCTTTGATTCAAACTGTAAAGGCATAACTATCTATCGCGATAGAAGCCGTGAAGAGCAGGTATTAAATGTTGGCAAGCCTAAAGAGAAGCAAGAGGCTAAAGGTATGTATGAAATTAAAAAAGAGATTGCCCCGCGTCCCAGGCCGGAAGTAATCATCGGAACTACGACTAAGGTCTCCACCGGTTGCGGCAATCTTTATGTCACGATAAATCTTGATGAAGATGGTAAACCTTTTGAATTATTTACTCAGATGGGTAAGGCCGGTGGTTGCGCGGCT
>JAUYDL010000039.1 GCA_030691865.1 Candidatus Omnitrophota bacterium
ATAAATCCTGCCATCAGGCTGTCGCTGGGGCTATAAACAATCATATTTGGCAGAAGGCTCATTAAAGCAATATCTTCATATCCGTGATGGGTCGGGCCTAAGGTGGAATAATCAAAACCTGCCCCTATGCCCACCACTGTTACCGGTAAATTCATACAGCATAAATCGACCCTTATCTGTTCGTAACAGCGCGCGGTGACGAAAGGAACAATGGCGTATATGTAAACAATCTTGCCGGACATCGCTAATCCGGCTGCTACCCCGACCATATTCTGTTCGGCTATGCCAACATTAATGTACCGGTTGTTTAATCTGCGTTTAAATTCATCGTGGCATATCGCTCCTGTATCGGAAATAACTAGCATAACCTTGCTGTCTCTTTTGGCTATGGCATAGAGGGAGTCAAAAAAACTATCTCTCATTCCACTCGTCCAACGCTTCATTTTTTCTATCCTTATTTATAAAAACGCAACTCTTTTTTAGCTATTTTTAATTCTTTCCCCACAGGAATACGATAATGCCAGATTGGACGATTTTCCATGAATGATACGCCTTTCCCTTTTGTGGTTAAAGCGATGATAACTAATGGTTTAACGGATTGGCGGGAGTGAATATTATTAAACACCTCAAGTAGCTCTTCAAAAGAATGGCCATTAACAGCCTTAGTCTCCCAGCCGAAAGACTCCCATTTTTCTTTCAGAGGAGCCAAATCAAGATAATTTTTAAGAAAATCGATTGCGGAAAGACGGTTATTATCAACTATGGCAATTAGCTTATTTAAATGGCGATGCCCTGCGAACATAGCCGCTTCCCAAACCGAACCTTCGTGACATTCGCCATCCCCCAATAAGGCAAAACTTAGGTATTTCTTATTATCGATTTTCGCAGATAAAGCTATGCCGGCAGCAATTGATAATCCATGCCCGAGCGAGCCGGTTAAGGCTTCCACGCCAGGCACATCAGTCTCGGCGAGACCACCCAATCTGCTTCCGCCTTGGGTAAATGTCATTAATTCTGATAAAGAGAAAAAGCCCAGGTCTGCCAAAATAGGATACAATGCTAATGCCCCCTGGCCTTTGCTTAAAATAAAACGGTCACGGTTCACCCATTTGGGATTTTTAGGATTCACCCTTAAAATATTAGCGTAGTAGAGAGCAACCAGAATATCTACGCAAGAGAATGAAGGGGCTATATGTCCGGCACCAGCCTTGACAGCCATTTCTAGAGCTTTATTCCTTACCCAGTTCGCTTTTTTGCTTAACCACATTATCTGTCTAGCAGTTAATTCTTTATTATCGACTATTTTATTTTTAATCATAGATTATATCCTTATTTTGGCCTGTTTTGTTCTCCACCTCTCAAATATCCCAAGAGTACCACAAGAAGCACCAAGCCACAAGAAGATTCTCATATAAAGCTCATAGTGGCCTGCGCGCCTCGGCTTCCTGGTATCTCTTCTGTTCTCTATAACATATACCTAGGCCATCATAGGCGCTGGTGTTGTTTGGATTTAGTTCCAGGGCCTTCTTAAACATCTTCTCGGCTTCGGGGTATCTACCTTGCTGTATATAAAACCATCCTATATTAACATACTTTTTATCTTTACCCAAATCAATATATGCTTTATTCTCTACTACATTTACTTTTATTGCTTTTTCAGTGGCATTCTCTGAAGATTTTCTGATAACACTAAAATCTTTTTTATCGATAATCCAGAAGGCATCTTTTAAACTCTCAGAAAAATACTCAATCTCGTTTCTTGAAAACAGCCACTGGTAATTTCCTTTCTTAATAAACCTGTTGCCCATATATATATTCCAGCATAAACTTGGGAGGTAATCCGGCATATCTCTATCTATATAAAGTTTATTATGGCGACCAATAGAACCGTTACGTATACCTGTTTTTATATTGAAAAGGATTTTTTCCAAGGGCGCTAATTGCAGATTTAGAATTGAAGTACCCTCTTTAATGGCTTGGATATTCAAGATTAAAATCAGACATAGGCTAATATATATAACTTTTTTTCTTTTTGATAACTTTAAGAGCCTATCTGCCAAAAAGAGGGCTATAAGAGTAAAGATGGCATTCGGAACATATTGGAATCTAAATTGCGTAAGAAGATATAAACTGGGATTAACCAAATATTTACAATTAAATAGCACAAAAAGTTCAGAAAATAATAAAAAAATAAAAAACATAAGCTTTCTTATGACTTCAAAATGCTTTTTACGAAATAAATAGATTGTCACTGATAAAAACATAGCTATAAATATCCCGCTACCCAAAAATATAATTTTATCTAGATACCGCGCATGTGCGATTATAAATCCGCCCATGTTTAAATTCTCTTCAACCTGTAACGGATAGGCTAGTATCGGGAATAAGTTTACTAAAAAATTATTGTATAATATATTAAATAATGCGGTAAGTCCGCTGCGAATAATGTAGTTTGCTGAAAATAAGGAAGCTAAAGAAATATTCCGTCCGTATGGGATTCTTAAAAATCTATCTAAAAAAAATAGGGAACTATAAGTAATATAAGTTAATACTATAACCAATAAACAAGACCTCAATAGATTGATTTTCTTAAATCTAACGTTATTAATAAAACCATTTATATAGGTTAAAAATATAACTGCTAATGGCCAGAATAAAAAAGCTTCATACAATAACATTCCCGCTAGAAAAAACAAGACGATAAAAATTAGAATGACTTTGCGGGTAGATCTTAGGTAATTTATATACAATATAAATCCTGAAATAAACAAGCAAAAACTCAAAATAATGAGATACTGATATGGCCAGCAGATGAGATCAAAATGCGAAAAAAAACAGGCAAATACAGTAAGAAAGGCGGCTACTAATACTCTATCCCGACAGAAATTTATGGCTAATTTGTACAGTAACAATATGCTTATAAAATATAAACCAAAATTCACAAATTGGTAATATGCGTAATTTGCCTTAAAAATAAGGTACCCGAAATACAGTATTAAAAGATTAAGCGGCCTAAAAGTGATGTTCATTATTGGATCGTGTATTAAAATCTCTTTCCATTTATCAAATCCCCTGAGCCCCTCTATATGATTGAAAAAGTATAAATCTGTCCAATGATCACTGCGGGGAGGATAGAAAAAAGAAGGAAAATAAATAAATAACAATAAAATAAATAATAAAGAAAAATATATTGGAAGAAACTTCTTTTTCATCATTTCAATCAATCTATTAGATATACTCTTATTAAAATCCATTTTGCGCTATATCTTCTTAAAAAATATTACTTTTTAAACACCTCTTTTATTATAACATTTGCTA
>JAUYDL010000055.1 GCA_030691865.1 Candidatus Omnitrophota bacterium
TTATAAACCTAAAGCGATGAAAGCAGCATGACTAATAATCCGGTAATTACAGATAAAATTACACAGGTAACGGCGAATTTTTATGGTTTGGGTATTGCTCCGAAGATCCTGGATATTTTAGAGCGGATGAAGTTTAAAGTTCCCACTCCTATTCAGCTCAATGCGATTCCTCTGGCACTGGAAGGAAAGGATATCGTGGGTATTGCTCATACTGGAACCGTTAAAACTCATTCTTTTGCTATTCCCATGGTCCAGCGCCTGGTGCAGAAAAAAGGTATCGGATTAGTACTTGCTCCGACCAGAGAATTGGCGATTCAGATTGATGAAGCTTTTCAGGAAATCGCGCGTGCTTTTGGCATAAGAACTGCCTGTTTGATTGGCGGGGCACCGATGCCACCCCAGGTACAGGCTTTACGCAGGGATCCCCAGGTGGTGATTGCCACACCCGGAAGATTGATTGATCATATGTCGCAGTGGAATTTTCTGCCGGATAGCGTAATTATGCTGGTGCTTGATGAAGCGGATCGCATGCTGGATATGGGTTTTGCCCCGCAAATCGATAAAATTTTACGTTTCCTGCCTCGCGATAGACAAACCATGCTTTTCTCAGCAACCATGCCCAAAGAAATTATGAATATCGCCTCTAAGCATATGAAATTACCTTTGAGCGTTGAAATTGCACCTTCAGGCACTACCGTGGAGAAGGTTACCCAGGAATTATTTATTGTTAAAAAAGAAGCTAAAACGCAGTTACTTAAAAAACTCCTGGGCCAATACCACGGTTCAGTTTTATTATTTTCACGCACTAAACATAATGCCAAAAAAATTGTCCGGTCAATCAGGGATATGGGGCATTCTGCTTCCGAAATACATTCTAACCGTTCTCTTGTCCAGCGTCGGGAAGCCTTAGAAGGTTTTAAATCCGGCAAATATCGGGTGTTGGTGGCTACGGATATTGCCTCCCGCGGTATTGATGTTGCCGGAATTGAGCTGGTGCTTAATTATGATTTGCCTGAGGATGCGGAAAATTATGTGCATCGTATCGGCCGCACGGCCCGCGCAGGGCATAAGGGGCATGCGATTTCTTTTGCTACTCCGGATCAGGGGCATGATGTGCGTGATATTGAAAAACTTATTAAAGCTACCCTGCCTGTTTCAAAACATGCTGAGCTTACCCTGGATAAATTCGGTGAACCTGGCTATCAGCCTGGCCGGGCCCCGGCTCGTCAGTCTAGTCATGGACAGCCAAGGCATGGACAGTCAAACTATGGACAGCCAAGGCATGGACAGACGAAAAAACCTTATAAATACCCCAAGCCTAAGTTTTATCGCTAGATTAGTTTAAAAAGGGGACGGAAAAAAGAGGCCTTGACAGTAAGATATTAGTATGTTACTATTTCAAAATTAGTAACACATTATTTAGGGAGAGGTATGGCATTAATCCGCTTTGGGGTTTCAATAGAAAAAGATCTCCTGGAAAAATTCGATCGTTTTATTAAAGACAAGGAATACACTAACCGTTCTGAAGCTTTCCGTGATTTAATCCGTCAGGAGTTGATTCAAAAACAATGGCAGACTGATCAAGAGATCTCCGGGGCAATTACCTTAATCTATGATCACCATAAAAGGGAGTTGGTAAATAAGCTAATGGATATCCAGCATGATTTTGGCGGGATTATAATTTCTTCCCAACACATTCATTTGGATCATGATCATTGTTTGGAGATAGTCGCGATCAAGGGAAGCCCTAAACAGGCGCAGAAGCTGGCGGATAGTTTAAAATCAGTAAAGGGGGTTAAGCATGGGACATTAAGCATGTCGGCTACGGGAAAAGGAATTTAAGGATTATTTTTTTAACTTTCAGTAACACGAAATTATTATTAATGTTACTAAAAGGAGGTAAGATGTTATGCAGGGTTTTGATTTTAATGATATTGATAAACAGCTTTAATGTTTTTGCCCGGGCAGCTGAAGACTCCATGGCGCAAGAATGGAATCCATCTTCGGCTGGTACGGTTACTACCTGGACAGCTCCGCTTTGCGGTAAGGGAAAGTTTGTAATTCAACCGTTTCTCTTTTATAATAGAACCAGAGGTAATTTTGATTCAGATGGCAAAGATCATGGGTTAGCTAAAGGCGATAAAAAATATCAATATCAAGAACAGTTATTTATGCAATATGGTATTACGGATAGATTAGAGATCGATGCCCAGGCAGTTTATCAGGAAAATTATATCAAGCAGGAAGGCCTAAGTGCTCATAAAAACGGCTTTGGCGATAGCTATTTATTTTTGCGCTACTGTGCTCTTGAGGAAAAAGGTTGGCTGCCTCATCTGACCGGTTTGTTGCAA
This sequence comes from Candidatus Omnitrophota bacterium, assembly GCA_030691865.1. Lineage (GTDB taxonomy): Bacteria > Omnitrophota > Gorgyraeia > Gygaellales > Profunditerraquicolaceae > UBA6249. Next base: position 2,352 of record JAUYDL010000055.1, read on the forward strand.
CTTAGAATACCTACAGGTAAATACCAGCATTTGAATCCGGATAAACTAGAGACTGACTCCATGGGTAACGGTTCCTGGGATCCCGGGTTTGGTTTTAATCTGACCAAGAAGCTCAAGCCATTTATATTCCACGCGGATGCCATTTTTAGCTTTTCTCAAAAGGTCATGATAGACGGGGTAAAAACGAGATACGCTAGTTATGCTAACTATGATTTTGGGGTAGAGTATTTTTTGCCTAAAGGTTTTAATTTAATGCTTGAGGCAAATGGGTACCTGCAGGGGGATACCTGGCAGGATGGACAAAGAACTGCATCAACGGCGATAAACTATTTGACTATATCTCCGGGTGTTGGTTGGTCATGCGATAAGGTGCAATTATTGTTGGCTTATCAGAGAGTAGTGCTAGGAACGAACACAGACGCTAATGACTCGATAGTATTAACCGGGGTTTATACTTTTTAGACAACACCCGGTGCTAATTGGAATTGCGTGGGTGTTGTCTAGGTAGACAAGGAGGAGGATTAATGCATATACCAGACGGATATTTAGGCCCGGCGACCTGTGGACTTTTTTATGTAGTCATGTTGCCAATCTGGACAATTGCCTCAAAAATTGTTAAGAAAACTTTACAGGTAAAACAGGTGCCAATGTTGGCAATTGGCGCGGCATTTAGTTTTGTAATTATGATGTTTAATGTGCCGATACCGGCAGGTACAACCGGGCATGCAGTAGGCGGTGTTCTGGTGGCTATATTATTGGGGCCCTGGTCTGCTTGTATCGCCATCACCGTGGCACTCGTAATTCAGGCGTTATTGTTTGGTGACGGCGGGATTACTGCCATTGGCGCTAATTGTTTTAATATGGCATTTGTTTTGCCGTTTGCGGGTTACTATATCTATAAAGCTGTTAGTTACAAGGCGTCAGTTAATTCGCCTAGAAGGATATTTGCAGCAGCTTTAGCAGGATATATAGGTATTAATTTAGCTGCATTTTTAGCCGGTGTTGAATTTGGGTTGCAACCATTATTGCATCATACAGCCAGCGGTCAGGCGCTGTATTGTCCGTATGGACTAAATGTGGCTGTGCCGGTGATGCTGGGTGAACATCTTTTAATATTCGGATGGGTGGAGGCTATTGTAACTGCTTTGGTCATTAAATATTTGCAGAAGCAATCATCAGAGCTGCTCGTCGGAAGCGAGGTGGTCAAATGAAAATAGTTACTAAATTTCTGATTGGCCTGGGGGTATTAATTGCTCTGTCTCCTTTGGGGCTACTGTTGCCTGAACATTTTAAAGCAGGCAGCGCCTGGGGTGAATGGGGCGCTGGTGAAATACGAGAATTAGCCGGTTATATTCCTAAAGGTTTAGAGAAACTCTCAAGCTTATGGAGCGCGCCGATTCCTGATTACGCATTTAAAGGTTGGGAAGGAAGATCGAACATAAGTTTATGTTTTGCTTATATACTATCTGCGGTTATCGGGGTACTTGTTTGTATTGGTATTGTATTAATATTGGGTAAATTTTTAAGCAAAAAGTAAAAAACAGGGGACGGTTCTATCTTCAATAAAACCGCTTGATAGAACCGTCCCCTTTATTTTAATTTAAGCAAAAAATAAAATTTGTGGTATAATCTTTAAAATTACTCAAGAAATAGATAAAAAGAAAATATACCCAGTGTTAAAAACCCCGCTTTACGAAACTCATCTTGCCTTTGGTGCAAAAATGGCTCCTTTTGGCGGATGGATGATGCCCATTCAATATCAAGGGATATTGGCTGAGCATGCGCATACCCGCCAGGGAGTTTCTGTATTTGATATTTGCCATATGGGCGAATTTAAGCTTCAGGCAGATCCTGTCTTAAGTGGCCTTGACCACTTGATTACCCAAAATATCATCTCGATGCCTTTTGGCTCCTGTCGTTATGGTTTTATGCTTAATGAGCAGGCAGGAATATTGGATGATCTTATCGTTTATCGAATCAATAAGGCCAACTGGATGATTGTGGTTAATGCGGCGACAATTTCCGGCGACCTGGCGCATTTAAAAGAAAATCTTTCCGCAGGATGCTCTTTGGAGAATGTGTCTGATAAGATGGCTAAGCTTGATGTGCAGGGGCCGCAGTCGCTTGATGTGCTCAAAAAGATTTTTGGCGAGGGAATAGGAAAGCTTAACTATTACACTTTTTCGGAATTTATTTTTGATCAAGAGACCTGTATAATCAGCCGCACGGGTTACACCGGGGAGCTGGGTTATGAGATTTACATTGCCAATGATTATGTCGGCAGGCTTTGGAAACTTTTACTTAAAGACAGCCGGGTTTTACCCGCGGGTTTGGGTTGCCGGGATACTTTGCGCCTGGAAATGAGCTATCCTCTTTATGGGCAGGATTTGGATATAAATCACACACCGCTCGCCGCGGGTTTAGAGAAATTCGTTAATTTTTCTAAAGATTTTATCGGCCGTGATGCTTTAGTTAGAGAGCAAAAGAATGGGCCCAAGGAGCATTTAATTTATTTTCAAGCAGATTCCCGGCGGGCACCGCGCCATGGTTTTGCTATATTGGATAAAGGCCGGCAGGTTGGTACGGTAACCAGCGGTTCTTTTTCGCCCAGCCTGGGAAAGGGTATTGGGATGGGGTATGTTGCGGGTAATTATGATATCGGTGCGCAGCTTGTAGTTAAGCAAGAGGCTACGGAAATTCCGGTAAGAATTGTAAAGAAACCTTTTTTGAAAAAAACGTCATTATATGAGTTAAGGATCAATACATAGCAAAGAGGAGTCCTAATGAACATACCAAAAAATATTTTTTATACCAAGGATCATGAGTGGGCGCGTATTGAAGGTAAGATTGCTTATGTCGGGATTACCGATTATGCTGTGCATTCTCTGGGTGATATTACTTTTGTAGAGCTGCCTAAAATAGGCAAGGAGCTCAAACAGTCAGCTTATTGCGCTACGGTAGAATCGGTTAAAGCCGCCTCTGATGTGTTCGCGCCTTTATCGGGTAAGGTTCTGACGGTAAATACGCAGTTGGTTACTAATCCGGAGTTGATTAATCAATCGGCGTATGAAAAAGGATATTTTTTCTCAATGGAATTTTCTAATGAAGCAGAAAAAGCAAATCTTATGGATGCCGCTAGTTATCAGAAATATGTAGAAGGAATTTCTAAATGAATTATATTCCACATACACCAGAAGATATCAAGCAGATGCTTTCAACCATCGGGGTCAAAAGCATTGATGAGCTTTTCAAAGATATTCCTGTAACCCTTAGGCCAAAATCCTTTAACCTGCCTGCGTCAAAATCAGAGTTCCAGGTAACGCAAACTTTACGTAAACTTGCGGCAAAAAATGCTACCGGTCTGGTTAATTTTGTTGGAGCTGGATTTTATGATCATTTTATTCCGGCCGCAGTTGATGCGCTGACCAGCCGGTCAGAATTTTATACTGCTTATACGCCGTATCAGCCGGAGTGTTCTTTAGGCTGGTTACAGGCAATCTATGAATATCAAAGTATTATCTGTGAATTGACCGGGTTGGATGTTTCCAATGCTTCTTTATATGATGGCGGTACCGCGCTTTTTGAAGCGATGATGATGGCTGTGCGGCATACGGGACGGAATAAAATTATTCTGGATAGCGGAGTGAACCTGATTTACCGCACTATGCTCTATACTTATACTTCGAATCTTTCCATTGAATTCGTGGAGATTCCGGTTGTGCATGGGCAAAGCTGCCGCGAAGAGTTGTTTAAGTTTCTGGACGATAAGACCGCTGCGGTAATTTTTCAGAATCCTAATTTTTTTGGCGCAGTTGATGACCATAGCGATATGGTAGAGCGGGTGCATAAGTTTGGTGCTTTGGCCATTGCTTCAGTGTATCCGGTTTCTTTGGGCATGTTAAAGACTCCGGGAGAGATGGGATTTGACATTGCTACAGGGGAGGGGCAGAGTTTAGGAATTCCGCTCTCTTTTGGCGGGCCGTATCTTGGATTTATGGCGGCAAGAAGCCAGTTAGTGCGTCAGATGCCCGGCAGGATTGTGGGAGCCACTGTTGATAGCGACGGCAAAAGAGGTTTTGTGTTGACTTTGCAGACCCGCGAACAGCATATCCGTCGGGAAAAGGCGACCTCCAACATCTGTTCAAATGAAGCGCTCTGCGCTTTACGGGCAGCAGTATTTATGTCGCTCTTAGGCAGGGAGGGTTTTAAGGAGTTAGCCGAGCATAACTACCAGAAGGCGGAGTTTGCCAAAGAGATATTATCGCGGATTAACGGCGTGCAGGTAAAACGTTCTTCTCCTACTTTTAATGAATTTACAGTTTTCTTGCCGCGCCACGCAGATGAAGTAGTGCACCGGATGATTGATAAAGGCTTTGCTTGCGGTTTCCCGCTGGGCAGGTTTTATAAAGGCATGGATAACTATTTGTTAATTGCGGTTACTGAGAAAAGAACTAAAGAAGAGATCCGCCGGCTTGCTGATAGCTTGGAGGCAGTGCTATGAACCCGTTTGATGGTTCATCCCGAGCGACTGGAAAGAGCCGAGGGATGAAATTAATTTTTGAAAAACATCGGGATGGCCGCCGGGGATTTTCTTATGGCTTAAGTGATGTTTCCGGGACCAAACCTTTAGCTGGAAAATATTGTCGCGCAACCGAGGCGCGCCTGCCCTGCCTGAGTGAGTTAGATGTAGTGCGCCACTATACAAATCTTTCGCGCCTTAATTTTTCCGTGGATACAAACTTTTATCCGTTGGGTTCATGTACCATGAAGTATAACCCGAAATTTACTGAACGCATTGCTGCCTTTGAAGGATTTTTGCAGTTACATCCTTTGTTGCCGCAACTTTCTGGCGGGGGCATGCTGGCGCAAGGGTCATTGGAAGTTTTATATGAGTCGGAGAAACTGCTTGCGGAAATTACCGGGATGAGCGCCTTTACTCTGCAGCCTTTGGCCGGAGCGCACGGTGAACTAACCGGAGTAATGCTGATTGCCGCCTATCATAAGGATCAAGGTTTGAGGCGTAAATATATTATTGTTCCGGATTCATCGCACGGCACTAATCCTTCAAGCGCGGCTATTGCCGGCTATAAGGTTAAAGTTATTCCTACCGGAGCAGATGGTTATATGGATTTAGAGCAGTACAAAAAACAATTGAATAATGAGGTAGCGGCAGTGATGTTAACCTGCCCGAACACTTTGGGGATTTTTAATCCAAAAATAAAAGAGATCACTGATCTTGCGCATAATGTTGGTGCGCTAATGTATTATGATGGAGCTAATCTTAATGCAATTATGGGGAAATGCCGTCCAGGAGATATTGGTTTTGATGTAGTGCATCTTAATTTACATAAGACTTTTGCTACTCCGCATGGCGGGGGAGGCCCGGGAGCAGGCCCGGTGGGAGTCAGTAAAAAATTAGTTGAGTTTTTGCCCATCTCGCGCATTATCCGGCGGGCTGACGCAACTTTTGCACTTGATTATAATCATCCTAAATCCATTGGTTATATCGCGCCTTTTTACGGGAATTTCGGGGTGATTCTTAAGGCTTATGCCTATATACTGGCTTTAGGCAAAGAGGGTTTGATTAAAGTGGCGGAAATTGCGGTACTCAATGCCAATTATTGCCAGGCCAGGCTTAAAGAATATTATGATTTACCTTTTGATAAAACTTGTATGCATGAATGTGTTTTTTCCGCATCTCGCCAGGCAAAAAATGGCGTGCATGCCTTAGATATCGCTAAATATCTAATCGATCAAGGATATCATCCGCCGACAATATATTTTCCGCTGATTGTTAAAGAGGCGTTGATGATTGAGCCCACAGAAACAGAATCAAAAGAGTCTTTGGATGACTTTATTGACACAATGATTAAGATTGCTGAGTTGGCAAAAAATAATCCTTCGGTGGTTACTCAGGCACCTCTGAATATGCCGATAAAACGCCTGGATGAGGTAAGGGCAGCGCGCCAGCCGGATCTCCGCTGGAAACCGTAAACGAAAAAAATAAAATGAAGTTATTCCGACTTATCCGATCAGGCGCCTCTTGCGCCGCTGGCAATATGGCGCTGGATGAAAAAATATTTAAGCGTTATTTAGAGGACGGCATTGGTGTATTGCGCCTGTACCGTTGGCAGGTGCCTTCTTTTACCTATGGATTTTCGCAAGAACCCCAAAGCCAGATTGATTTGGCTGCTTGCGCAACTGATGGAGTGGAAGTAGCCAAAAGAATTACCGGCGGAGGAATTCTTTTTCATGATGACGAAATAACTTATAGTTTTGTTTGTAGTAAGTTTGATGTGGGGGAGCCGCAAGGAGTGTTTGTTGATTACCGTAATATTTGCGGGTTTCTTATGCGTTTTTATGAATCTTTGGGCCTGGTTCCGGCTTTTGCTCTGGAGGCAGCGGGTTTTAAGGATAGATGCGCGCCGCATGAGCTTTGCAGCGCTGCGCATGAAAAATATGACATTGTGATTGGCGCAAAAAAAATCGGCGGGAATGCTCAGAAAAGAAATAGACAGGTTATATTTCAGCATGGTTCTGTTCCTTGCAGAATAAATTGGAAATTTGTGCGTAAATACCTTAAGTCTTTGCCTGATGATCTATCTGTATGCGTGACAACTCTGGCGGATGAGTTAAAGGTCGTCCCGGAAAAAGATATTCTTGAACAAAAACTAATAGATGCATTCGCCTATACATTTAACGTTAATTTTTCAAAACAAAAGTGACTGTCATGCCTTTTGTGACTGCCACTTTTGGTGTGCCAGAATGCTTGTCCATAAATTATTTCTTACATAACTTATTGATTTGAGATGACTTACGTACACTGTCTACAAAACAAAAATTATGAAACCAGCATGGTTGAATAAAAAAATTAGCCTTAAAGATTGTTCAGTGATGAAGCAGGTTTTGCGCAGGCTGCGCGTTGAGACTGTCTGCGAGCAGGCAATGTGCCCGAATATCGGTGAATGTTTTTCGCGTAAAACAGCGACATTTCTGATATTGGGGAGAAATTGCACGCGTAGCTGCAGTTTTTGTAATATCCAGAAAGCAAAGCCTTTGCCAGCAGATAGGGATGAGCCAGAAAGAGTTGCGCAGGCAGTTGGGCAGCTTGGTTTAAAGCATGTTGTAATTACCAGCGTTACCCGGGATGACCTTGCTGATGGCGGGGCAGGGATTTTTGCGGATACGGTAAGCCGGATTAGTCAAAAGTTACCTGAGGTAACCGTTGAGGTTTTAATTCCGGATTTTGGTTTTTCTTTGATTTGCCTGAAAATAGTTGCCGCATCCCGGCCGCAGATTATTGCGCATAACCTGGAAACGGTCCCATCGCTTTATAAATCCGTACGTCAGGGTGCGGATTATGCGCGTTCACTTGGTTTGTTACGCGCGCTAAAAAAAATCGCCCCAGAGCTTAAGACAAAATCCGGCCTGATGCTGGGGTTAGGGGAGAAGCCTGAGGAGGTCTTGGCAGTAATGAATGACTTACGTTCTGTGGAATGCGATTTATTGAGTATCGGCCAGTATCTGGCGCCAAGTCAAAAACATTATCCAGTTAAAGATTATATTAGCCTTGGCGCTTTTGAGGATTATAAAGAAAAAGCTAAGAAGTTAGGATTCTTACATATTGAAAGTGGGCCATATGTGCGTAGTTCGTATCTGGCCGCTGAATACTTAATGTGAGGCGTTGGGGTAAATATCCTGTGAAAAGCTAAGACGTCTAAAAGGAATGAAAAGTAATAATTTTATCGAGCGTTCGATTGTAGGTGCCTTAACATTTTTGAAGGATTCAATTTTTGCCGAGGAGGTTGCCCAGGGAGGCGGTTTTTTGCAGTCACTGGATCCGCGGGCCAAAGTAATTGGCCTTCTGTTGTTTATTCTTCAAGCGTTGTTAACCAGAAATATTTCGGTATTGTTTTTTCTTTATGCGTTATCTCTGCTCTTGGTATTAATTTCAAAGATAAATTTAGGATTTTTTCTGAAACGGACCTGGATTTTTATTCCGCTATTTTCTCTATTCATTGCCCTTCCGGCGATATTTGGACCCGGGGAGCCGCTGCTTATCTGGCAGATCCTGGGAGTTAAATTTTCGGTTACGCATCAGGGGCTGGACGGGGCCATGATTTTTGTTATGCGCGTGATTACCTGCGTATCTTTTGTTGTCCTCTTAAACCTGACCACTAAACATTTCGCATTGCTTAAGGCGCTAAGAATTTTTAAGATCCAGCAGATTTTTATCATGGTTTTGGGGATGTGCTACCGCTATGTTTATCTTTTTGTCGGGATAATTCAGAATACGTATTTAGCGATTAAAAGCCGCGTTGGTATTGGAGTGCAATATCAGAGAGGCCAGAATATTGTGGCTTGGAATATTGCTTCTTTATGGGATCGTTCTGTTGGGCTTAATGAAGAGGTATATAAGGCGATGCTTTCGCGGGGATATCAGGGAGAAGCTTTAGCCTGGAATGATTTCAAAATTAGAACCAGAGATTGCATGTGGTTATTTGCAGTGGTGATGATTATATGGATAATATAGTTTTTGAATTAAATGATGTTTATTTTTCTTATCCGGGTAAATTTCCTGCTTTATGCGGAATAGATATCAGGATTAACCAAGGGCAGAAAATAAGTATTATCGGAGCCAATGGTTCAGGTAAGTCTACTTTCTTACAGATGCTAGACGGCCTTATTTTCGCCGATAGAGGAAGGGTGAGTTTCTGCGGGCAGCAATTAAACGAGAAAATTTTTAGCGATGCTAAATTTTCGCAGGAATTCAGGCGTAAAGTAGGATTTATTTTTCAGAACTCTGATGTGCAGTTATTTTGTCCGACTGTTAAGGAAGATATTGTCTTTGGCCCACTGCAACTGGGTTTAGCAAAAAACGAAATCCAAAAGCGCCTGGAAAAACTTATAACTACATTAGGTATTCTGGATTTACTGGATAGATCGCCAAATCAATTAAGTATAGGGGAGAAACGTAAAGTAGCATTAGCTTCCACTTTGATTATTGGCCCGAATATTCTTATTCTAGATGAACCAACAGCCGGTCTTGATCCTTCAACCACTAGACATATTATTGATTTGCTTATTGATGAGAATATTGCCGGTAAAACGATTATTACTGCCACGCACGATTTACACATTGTGGAGGAGATATCGGATATCGTCTATGTTTTTGGCGCAGATAAGAAAATTGTTAAGTTTGGCCAGGCAGACAATATCTTAAATGATACGGCCTTGCTTACTGCAAATAACCTGGTGCATATTCATAGCCATCGGCATAAAGATAAAGAGCATCTCCATCCGCACGTGCATTTGGACCATCACGCAGATACGTAGACAGATACGTAATACGTAGACAGAATACGTAGACAGTTTACGTAATCTTATAGATGACAATTGGTTACCGAAGAAATACTATTAATACGTAGACAGTTTATTAATACGTAGACAGTAATACGTAGACAGTTTACGTAATCTTATAGATGACAATTGGTTACCGAAGAAATACTATTGCTTTTCTGCTTGCCTTTGGGTAAATACGAAAAACGTATTTCTTACGTAACTAATTAGAAAACATACGGTTACATACACTGTCTACGGTTTCTACGGTTTTACTGTCTACGGTTTTCTACGGTTTCCCAGAAAGGATCAAAGGCTATGTCTAAAGAGAAAGTGTTTTGCATGCAACTTAAAGGCAGGCAAAGGTTTTTGCGTCTGTTCGGTGATTCTTCTAAAGCAAGAGGATTGCGCAGTGGTTTTGTAGTTTTGAAGCCGAAGGAATCTGTGGGGTTGCATAATACTGGGCTAAACGAAGAGGTGATCTTTATAATCAATGGTTCAGGGCTAATTCATTATAGTAAAAAGAGTAGTTTTAAAGTTAAGAAAAACACATTTGTTTATATTCCGCCAAAAATGCCGCATGATATTACTAACACCAGCGAAGATTTACTGAAATATATTTATATAGCTGCTCGAGTTTAAAATAGGGGAAAAAAGGGGACGGTTCTATTTTTCCCCCGAGCCTAGTTCTAGAAAAATAGAACCGTCCCCTTTTTTCCAGGCTCGGTAGGATTTCGTTAGACCAAAGCTTAAGGTGCTCAATTTTCACTTGACAAGAGTTACCTAAAGTGTTATCTTTATTAAAGATAGATGAGGTGCGCTTTAGTGTAAACTTAAAAGTTGGCTTCTTATGAGAAGTAAGTCATAATTATTGGATACAAAATAAGAGTTAGCTTTAAGTAAACGCAAAAAGACAATTTGACCTTAGGAAGGGGGTAATTTTTAATGAATAGAAAAGGCTTTACACTCGTCGAAATCATGATCGTTGTAGCCATCATCGCACTCCTGGCAGCTATCGCCATACCTAACTTGTTAAGTGCCAAGAGAACGGCTAACACCGCAGCAGCCAAGGCTAATATTCGTGCGTTATCTACAGCAGCCGAAGTTTATGCTACTGGCCATAACGGCGCTTATCCGGCTTTAGTTGGAGTTATTGGACCTCCGGCCACTGGTTTGGCTGCATATATTGCTGCAGCCCCGGGATTATGTGCTAGTACAGAAGCTGCGCCTGCACAGGGCTATGTTTATGATTGCACTGGATTAGCCGCTGGTTCGTATTCTTTGACCGCTACTCCTGCAGGTGCGACATCCGGGGACACAACTTTTACTGTAACTACCGGAGGGGTAATTACAGAGGTAGCCTACGTTACACCAACAACGTAACAATAAAGAAGTTTTTTGAAACAGTTAAAAATAGGGGAGAGGAGAGATCTTCTCCCCTATTTTTTTCATTGTTTAAAAAAACATGGGGACGGTTCTATTTTTTTCGAGTTTAATGCCAGAAAAATAGAACCGTCCCCATTATTTCTAATCACTTGATAGGCAAGGGCTTAGTTTATAAAATTATTAATAAAAAATGATTGTTAATCTCCTGCTTTGTGTTAAAATAAATAAATGAAAAATAATAAATCCGGTTTTACGCTGGTAGAGATAATGGTGGTAGTTTTTATTATCTCACTCCTATTATCAATAGTGGCTTTGGAAGGGATAAGGTTAAGAAGGATGGCTAATGAGATGAATGCTCAGGCAAACCTCAAGGCCATTGCGACGAGTTTTGAGGTATATGCTGCCGGCCACGACGGATTATATGCTGCGTCATCGATGGATAATTTGCAGTATTTAGTTGATGGTAAATACGCTACGCAGGATTTTATCGTTTTAGGCCAGGTTGCTAATTTTCGCTATCAGCTTGGCTTAATTACGCCTGCGGGTTACGATATCCGGGCCATGGCAGTTAACCCTGTCTTGGCAGAACACAATTACCAGATTTTAACGGGGGCTAAGATTTTACGTAGTAATACTTCCGTATCCAGCGATACGGAATTTAATAATTTTTAAATATGTTTAATAAAAGAGCTAAAAGTTTCGTTACGATTATGGTGGTGGTGGCTTTAAGTGCATTGTTGTTACGCTTGGGGTTACATCGGATAATTATCTATAGGATCCAGCAGAACCAATTATTGGCTCAAGTTAATCTTAAGCTTTTTTCTACAGCGGTGGAGAATTACGCCAAAGATAATAAGAATGTCTATCCGGTGAGCATAGATTTACTCACTAAGCGTAATCCGGTTTATCTGGAGAGAGATTATCTGGCGGCAACTTCCCTGCGAGGTTATGAATATGATTGCCAGCGGCTAGACGCTGCCGGATATAATTGCACCGCCTCGCCCGTAAATTGCCAGCTTACCGGAAAAATGGTATATGCGGTGTCCACCGGGGGTTTAATTATGGCACAGAGCTGTGATAAAAAATAAGATGGGGAATTAAATTTAAATGAAGAATATTTTTTCTAAAATGAAGATACTTGCAACAAAAGAAAGATTCAGTTTTGGGCTGGATATCGGCACGCGATCGATTAAGTGCGTAAAATTAAAAGTTAACGGCAGCGCTATTGAGTTGGTGGCTTTTGATCTGCAAGAGAGCCAGCTGGATCCTACGGAGGCCTTAAAAAAAATTAAACATGCTCAAGGAGCGGATCTGGTAAATATTTCTTTTTGTGGCGCATCGACCGTTATCCGCTATGTTAATTTCCTGCGTATGAATAAGGTTGAGCTAAAAGGAGCGCTTAAATTCGAAGCTCAGAAACATATTCCTTTCTCAGTGGAGGAAGTCAATCTGGATGCGGAAATCCTAAGAGATGACTTGCCTGATAATAAGATGCTGGTCTTGATCGCTGCGATAAAGAAAGAATTAATCCCGCAAAGGATTAAGGTTTTGGAAAATGCCGGGTTAAGGCCCAATATCATTGATATCGATTCGCTGGCTTTGGTGAATGCCTTTAATTTTAATTACCCCAAAGTAGAAATTCCGGAGGGCAAATCAATCTGCCTTTTAAATATCGGTTCAACCATAACCAATGTTAATATTCTGGATAACGGACTGGTGCGCCTAAGCCGCGATATCCACTGCGGCGGGGCTAATTTTACTAAGAAACTTATGGATATTTTCGAGATGGATTTTAAAGCAGCCGAAGAGCTCAAAATTAATCCTCCGGAAGATAAGGCTGATAAGATTAAGGCTTGCGTAGAAAGTGTGCTTACAGATTTAGCCTCAGAGATACGCACTTCATTTGATTATTACGAAAGCCAGAATACCTCCAATGTGGTTAAAATATTCTTAAGCGGCGGCGCCAGTAAAATAACCGGATTAAAAGAAATGTTAACTACCTGTTTAGGTATCCCGGTAGAGACCTGGGATCCCTTTAAGCAGATCAAGATCCCGGATACTATCGATACGCAGAAATTAAATAAATTTGACGGACAATTTAATGTTGCGGTGGGTTTGGCATTACGATAAAAGATGATCCAGATAAATCTATTACCGGAAGAATTAAAGATCAAAACCAAGGCCAGGAACCCCGATCAGGCCATTGTAAAAAGCTCGCTGGCGTTGATTCAGGAGCAGGTGTTTATTTATGCTATTCCGGCAATGCTGGTGTTATTTATTTTGGCGCATTTTTATTTCGCAGTCCTCTTGATATCTAAAAATGGGCAGTTGGTTTCTTTAAATCGGAAATGGCTGGATTTAGCTGTGCAGAAAAAGGCGCTGGATGAATTTAATCAGGAGTTTTCTGCCACTTCACAGGATGCCGGCGTTCTTGCGCAGTTGAGCCGTCAAAGGATCCTTATGTCGCAGAATTTAAATGCACTAAGTTTGCATTTACCTGCCGGGGTCTGGTTCAACGATATAGTGCTTAACAGTAAAAATATAACGATCCAAGGTTCGGTTATTTCCCTACAAAAAGAGGAGATTAATTTGATTAATAAACTGCTGGATAACCTGAAGGCAGACGCTGAATTCTCCAAGGATTTTTCCGGTTTTGAATTAAGCAACATGCAGAAGAGGAGCCTCGGCGGTTACGATATCGCAGATTTTGTCCTGGTGGGGGCCTTTAAACCAAGATGAACCCAGCCAATATACAATTAGATAAGCAGAAAAAAATATTAATTGTGATATTTTTTGTTCTGATTGCCTATATGGATAATAGCTATATTCTGAAGGCGCAGAGAACCGGATTAAGCAGCCTGGATTTGAAGATTGCCAGATTAAATACGGATTTAGTAAATTTAAACCGAGGCCTGGAAAATATGCGCTCAAGCAAAACCAAGCCGGGTGCGCCAGGGCAGAAGAAAGCCATTAGCTCTTCCATGATTCTTCGGGAGAGCCAGATCTCCGAGCTCCTGCAGGAAATTTCAACTGCGGCGAATAAATTTGATATTAAAATCGCTCAGATACGTCCCAGCCGCCAAGCGCTGAAGGAAAAATCAGCTATTGGACAGGATAAGCTCACTTCCATATTGATTAATCTGGAGCTGATCTGTGATTATCACAATTTGGGCAGATTTATTCAGGCCCTGGAGAACTTGCCGGTTTTTATGGGGGTGCAGGAGCTGGAGATTTCAACGCAGCTGCCGGATTATATGAAACAGAAAGTTACGTTGGTGCTAAAAACATATGTTACTAAATAAACGATTTTTTCTATTCTTATTTTTGGTTTTCATTTTCTGTAGGGTTTCTTTTGCCCAAGAAGAGTTTACTTATGATGCCAAAGGCAAGCGCAATCCTTTTATTCCATTAGTAACTCCGGAAGGCCGTTTGCTTAAGCTAGATAAGCAGGAAGCGACTTCTGTGGAAGGCTTAGCAGTAGAAGGAATTATTTATGATAAACTTGGCCGCTCTTTTGCTATCGTTAATGCTACGGTAGTGGGAATTGGAGATATGGTGGGAGATTCTCAGGTTTTAAAAATCCTGGAGAATAAAGTCATTTTTATTAAAAATGGAGAGCCCTTAGAGGTGGAGTTGACTAAGGAGGAGGTAGAGTGAAAAAAATATTATTAATATTTATTTTTTCTTTTTCTGTTTTTGGTTTTGCGGCTGCCGCCCAAGAAGCCCCCAGCTCACCTGGTGAGCCTAAGCTAGAGCCTCTAACGGTGCAGGTAGCAGTTACCCCTAAAACTGAAGAACCATCCGCAGCAGAGCCGGAGTTGCCGGCTACGGGAAACGTAACCTTTGATTTTAAAGAGGCGGATATCACCAATGTGCTTAAAATTATCTCCTATAAATCCGGAATCAATATTGTAACTACCCCGGATGTGATTGGTAATATTTCAGTACGCTTAGCAGATGTCCCCTGGGAGATAGCCATGGATGTAATCTTAAAGACCTATGGTTTTGGCTATCAGCGGCAGGGCAATGTTATTTTAGTTACCAAGATAGAAAATGTCGCTAAGATTGCCGCCGAGGAGCCATTGCAGGTAGAGATCATTACTTTGAAATTTCTGGATGCCCAGGATGCCCAGAAAATTATCATCCCTTTGCTTTCCCCACGCGGAAAGATTTCCGTGCTATATACCCGTGGGCAAAAAGGTTGGCAGTTTGGTACTTTTAAGATTGGTAGAGAGTCTACTTCTAGCGCAGCTTTGATAAAAGAAGCAGCTGGAGCGACTAAATCTGAGACAGTTTCCTATGAGAAGAATGCCGCTGGAGAAACAGTGATGAAGAAGGCAGAATTTGATCCGGCGGTAAAATCTAAGATACTGGTGATTACTGATACCGCAAGTACACTTGATCGAATACGCAATGTTATTTTGCCTAAGGTCGATATTAAGCCTAGGCAGGTTTTAATTGAAACAAAAATAATTGAGGTTAATCGTGATAAATTAAGGGATGTCGGCCTGGATTGGGGATTGGGATCCAAGGATGCTGCAACAACCAACGCCATAACAACACAGGGAACAGGAACTGCCGTAGGAGGCCATGCGGGTACTATTGCTACTACCAGTAAACCGCTAGTGCCATCTTTATTTGACCCAGCAACATCTACAATTTTAGGATATCAGCCTTATAATGCAGGAGGTGAATTTATATTTCAAAAATTAACCGGCACTAAGTTTGAAGCAGTTATCCATGCTTTGGAGGATGATGCCAATACCAATACGCTCTCTGCGCCAAGCCTTTTTACGCTTGATAATCAAGAAGCATCGATGTTAGTTGGTTACCATACCCCCATACTCCAATCTACGGTTACAGCTGGCACTTCGGGAACCAATTCTACAGTTACTCAGACCTTAGATTATTATCAGGAGATAGGTATCAGATTAAATGTTGTGCCTCAGATAAGTGAAGAGGGCTACATCAACATGATTATTCACCCGAGTATTACCTCTTCTAATTCTAATGTTACCGCTACATCTACTGCTGGCAGCGCTGATGATACCACGACAACACTTTATCCGATTATTGACGTACGCGAAGTTCAGACTCAGGTTTTAGTAAAAGACGGGGAGACGATTGTGATTGGCGGTTTACTTAAGGATGTTAAAGGCAAAGAAACCATCGGAATACCTTTTTTAAAAGATCTCCCTTGGGGGATAGGGAAGATTTTTGGCCGTGAAACAACGAGTACGCAAAAAATTGATCTTTTGATTTTTATCACAGCTAGAATAATTAAAGAAGGTGAATATACTCCTGAGGCGTTGGCTAAGCTAGAGAAGAGGTTAGGCCGTCCCGCAGTTGTTGAAATTAAGAAAGAACCTTTAGACCGGAAGAAAAAGAAATAATAAAACTATGGGACGGTTCTCTTTTGCTAAATTTAGCAAAAGAGAACCGTCCCCGGGTTTCCCCGGGTTTCTAAAATATGTATAGAGTAAACTTTAGTTTCTCTAAAAAAGGCCTCATGCGATATATTTCGCATTTAGACCTGATGCGCCTATTCATGCGTGCTATGCGCCGGGCAGAACTACCTCTTAAGATGTCAGAGGGTTTTAGCCCGCATCCTAAATTAAGCTTAAAAAGGGCTTTAAAGTTAGGATTAGAAAGCGAACACGAAGAAGCTTCTATAGTTTTAAGATTTCCGGTTGAGCCGGCTGACTTTAAAAATAGGCTGCAAAAACAATTACCAGAAGGGATACAAGTAAAAGATGTCCAAGGAAATTTTAATTAATTCTGATACACAGGAAAAGCGGGTGGCGATAGTCCAAGACGGCCTGCTGTTGGAGTTTCATATCGAGCGTCCGCAGGATCGTACGATCGTCGGTAATATCTATAAGGGCAGAATTGAGGCAGTGATGCCTTCCATTGGCGCGGCTTTTGTGGATATTGGCCTGCCTAAAAATGGATTTTTGTATTTATCGGAGATTGAATCGGCATATGAGTCGATCGAGGCGCCGGCACAGACTCCGATTAAAGAGGTGAAAAAAGGACAGGAAGTTTTAGTGCAGGTAGTTAAAGAATCTTTTGGCACCAAGGGGCCGCGTCTTTCCACGCAGATCGGTTTAGCCGGCCGGTATCTAGTAATTATGCCGCTAGAGAAACAAGGTGGCATCTCCCGGAGAATTGAGGATGAACCGGAAAGAAGGCGCCTGCGGGATATCTTTAAAAAGCTTAAATTACCTGATCCGGTAGGTTTTATTGTACGCACTGCGGCTAGCGGCCGTAGCGAGCAGGAATTAATCCGCGATGCACAGTTTCTTTATAAATTATGGA
>JAUYDL010000049.1 GCA_030691865.1 Candidatus Omnitrophota bacterium
CTATAAAAACGAACTTAATCAGGCGCAGCTGGAAGCCGTTGAATCAATTAACGGGCCGTATCTGGTGATTGCCGGGGCAGGAAGCGGAAAAACACGCGTCTTAGTGCATCGGGTGGCCTATTTAGTTGAACAAGGGGTCAGGCCGGACCAGGTTTTATTGCTTACCTTTACGCGCAGGGCAGCTGAAGAGATGTTGCGCCGGGCAAGCCTGCTTTTAGATGAGCGCTGCAAGAAAATCTCCGGAGGCACCTTTCATTCCTTTGCCAATATGATCTTAAGAAAATACGCCAAGCTTTTAGAGATCAATAATAATTTTACTATTCTTGATCAAGCAGATGCGCAAGATGCGGTAAATTTAGTGCGTACACAATTAGGTTATCATAAATTCGAAAAACGTTTTCCGCGCAAACACGCTATTTTAGAAGTGATCTCTAAAAGCGTGAATAAATCCGAAGAGATCGCCGGAGTGCTGCTTGATGAATATCCGCAGTTTATCGAATTTGCCGAAGAGATTAAGAAAATACGCGATGAATATAATAAATATAAACGTCAAAAATCGCTCTTGGACTATGATGATCTGTTAGTTTTTTTAAAAAACCTGCTCACCAAGCATGAAGCTGTGCGCGCCAGCCTGGGTGCCAAATACAAATACATTATGGTCGATGAGTATCAGGATACCAATAAGCTTCAGGCGCATATCGCCTGCCTGCTGGCCGCGGATCATGGCAATATTATGGTAGTGGGCGATGATGCCCAAAGCATCTATTCTTTTCGGGGGGCAAATTTTAAAAATATCATTGATTTTCCCAAGATATTTAAATGCACTAAGATTATTACTCTGGAAGAGAATTACCGCTCCACCCAGCCGATCCTGAATTTGACGAATGCGGTTATCGCTCAAGCCAAAGAAAAATTCCAAAAGAATCTCTATACCAAGAAGCAGGGAGGAGACGCTCCGGTTTTTATTGATTGCCCGGATGAAAACTCGCAATCCGTTTTTGTGGCAGAAAAAATTCTGGAATTAAGAGAAGAGGGCGTAGCTTTAAAAGATATGGCCGTGCTTTTTCGTTCCGGATGGCACTCTAATGATTTAGAAATTGAATTAGCCAGCCGGAATATTCCTTTTGCAAAATACGGCGGGCAAAAATTTGTGGAGGCCGCACACATCAAAGACCTGGTGAGTTATTTACGTATTGCCTACAATGTGCATGATCAGGTCAGCTGGTTGCGCGCTCTTTTGTTGATTCCCGGAATCGGCCCTAAAACCGCGACTAAAATTATCGAGGCAATCCTAGACCAGTCCAGGTTAGAGCAGCTGTGGCAGAAGAACGACGAACTTAAAAAGTTGTTTGAGTTATTGAAAAACGTAGATCTCCAGCGTGATACGCCGTTTAAGATTATCGCCAGATTCCTTAGTTATTATCAGCCATTATTAAAGATTAAGTATGATGATTTTAACAAGCGTTTAAATGACCTGGATTCACTATTAAGAATCGCCCAGCGCTATAAAACAACCGAGCAATTTTTAGTTGATATGGCTCTGGAGCCTCCGGAAAGGATGCTGGTTGAGCCTGCCAGGCCGGATAAAGAGGATGCCCCGCTTACCCTCTCGACAATACATTCAGCCAAGGGGCTGGAATGGCATACGGTATTTTTAATCTATGTTGCCGAGGGGCATCTGCCTTCCTATTTATCCTTAGAAACAGAGGAGCAGATCGAAGAGGAGCGCCGCCTGTTTTATGTTGCAGCTACCCGGGCTAAAGTAAATTTATTTTTATTAAAACCGCATATTGACCGTTCTCCTAGGAGTTTTATGGACGGGGGCGGCCCAGTATTTACCCAGGTTTCTCGTTTCCTGGAGCAGGGTGGTTTGCTGGGAGAGTTTGTAGATGTGCAAAGCGCTCCTGTCCCCGATGGACTGGATGATCTAGAATTAGAAGATATTATTGGAGAAAAAAGTAAAAAGAATAAAGAATTCTTTGAAACCCTGGAAGAATATTTTCGTAACGAATAAAATAAAAAGAGATCCCTATTTTACCTTGAGCTAGGGATAAAAGTGTGTTAAAATTTCTACTATGATTATCAGCCAGCAAAAGCCCTTGGAGGATTTATTATCCAGCCTTAAAGGGTATAACAAAATATTCTTAGTGGGTTGTGGTGAGTGCGCAACCGATTGTAAGAGCGGGGGAGAGCCAGAGATTGCAAAAATGCAGCAGCTCCTGGAGGCGGCGGGTAAAGTTATTACCGGCTCATGCATTCCGTCTGCGCCTTGCGTAGCCGCGAAACTTAAAACGGAGCTAGCCAAAAATATAAAAGCCTTACGTCAATCAGAGGCAGCTTTGATTTTAGCCTGCGGTTTAGGGGTTCAGTCATTTAAAAATAATGATCGCCTGGATTTAGCGGTTTTGCCTGCTTCAGATACCCTGTTTGGCGCAGTGATGGACGCGCAAGGTAATTTTTTTGAAAAGTGTTCGATGTGCGCAGAGTGTGTTTTGGATGTTACCGCAGGGATCTGCCCGATTACGCTATGCCCCAAGAGCTTGCTTAACGGCCCTTGCGGCGGAGTAAACCAGGGCAAATGCGAAGTAGACAATCAGATGGATTGCGCCTGGGTTTTAATTTATAAGGAATTAGAGAAAAATAACAAGCTTGAGTCCCTTAAAGAAATCCGCGGCCCTAAAGATTTTAAGAAATCAGCGAGGCCGCATAAATTGATTATGAAATAATATGGCAGAACAGCTTCCTTATAGTGAAAAAGTTATGGAGCATTTTACAAATCCGCGCAACATGGGAGAAATTCCCGATGCTAGCGGAGTTGGCACCGTTGGCAACGCGATTTGCGGGGACATAATGAAAATGTTTTTAAAAATAGAGAATAATATTATTGTGGATATTAAATTCAAGACGTTCGGATGTGGTGCCGCAATTGCCACTAGCTCCATGGTGACCGAGATGGTTAAGGGAAAAAGTATTACTGAAGCATTAAAGATTACTAATAAGACAGTGGCAGAAGCATTAGGAGGCTTGCCCGCAATTAAAATACATTGTTCGGTTCTGGCGGAGGAGGCCTTGCGCTCAGCATTGAAAGATTACTATACTAAACAGGGTAAGCCAATTCCGTTTGAAGACAAAGGCCATGCTCACGAAGGGGAAACTTATTTATAGGCTAGCTATGTTGACAAAAGCTCAAATACGTAGTAAAATTCTTTTAAGATTAAAAACACAGAAGGAGGAAGACCGAAACCGAAAAAGTAAGCTCATTACAGATAAACTTTTAAGGAATAAGGTTTTTAAAAAGGCGAAGGTAGTGATGTTTTACATCGCTTTTGGTGGTGAAGTAAATACTGAAGAAATGATTAGGGAAGCCAAAAAAATAGGCAAGCTTATATGCGTGCCAGTTTGCAGAAAAGATAAAGAAACTATGCAGCCAGCCATATTAAAAGATCACGGTAAATTAAAAAAAGGCCCTTACGGTGTTTTAGAGCCTGTAGCGCAAGCTCAGGTTAAACCAGAGGAGCTGGATCTTATTATTGTCCCCGGCCTAGCTTTTGATAAAAAGGGTAATCGTTTGGGCCGCGGTAAAGGTTGCTACGATCGTTTCTTATGTACGCTTTCTGAAAAAACACCTTCCATAGGTTTGGCTTTTGATTTCCAAATCTTACCCCTAGTCCCCACCACCTACTATGATGTAAGCGTCAAGAAAATTATCTTTTCCTAGAACTCCTAAACCGCAGGCTTAAAACAAGAATAAATAGGGTTAAAAGGGAGGAAGAGAAATGATTCTTAACATAGTAGTGCCCATATTTGTTGCCCTGGTTGCCGCATATTGCGGCTATTTCCTAAGAAAATATATCGCAGAGAAAAAAGTAAAAAGTGCCGAACTGCAAGCTGAACATATCCTAGAGGTAGCCAAAAAAGATGTTTTGGATAAGCGCCGGGAAGCAGAGTTAGAAGCTAAGGATCTTTTGTATCGTATGCGCCAGGATTTTGAGCGTGAGATTAAAGATCGCAAGCTGGAGATTGTCAATCTTGAAAAAAGGCTAAACCAAAAAGAAGAGAATATTGACCGCCGGATTGATCTGGTTGAGAAAAAAGAAAAAGAGATCGAGGTGCGCAATGATAATCTTAAGAAGCATGAAGAATCTTTAAAATCAAAAGAGAACCAATTGCATGCTTTAATTGCTGAAGAAAAAGAGCGCCTGCAGAAGATTGCTTCTTTATCTGCAGAGGAAGCAAAGCAAATTCTCCTGGGCCGCCTGAATGAAGAATTAAATAATGAAAAGGCGGTATTTATCAGGCGTCAAGAAGAAGAGATACGCAGTATCGCGGATAAGAAGGCCCGCGAAATTTTAAGTTTAGCTATTCAGCGTTGCGCAGCAGAGCATACCGTAGAATCAACGGTCAGTGTGGTGGCCTTGCCTAATGATGAGATGAAAGGCCGGATCATCGGCCGGGAAGGAAGAAATATCCGGGCATTAGAGATGGCCCCCGGGGTAGATGTGATTATTGATGATACGCCCGGAGCGGTTACTTTGTCCGGATTTGATGCTGTGCGCCGGGAGATTGCCCGCCTGAGCCTGGAAAAACTTATTTCCGACGGAAGAATTCATCCCGGACGGATTGAAGAAATTGTGGAAAAGACCAAGAAAGAAATGGATGAGAAGATCCGCGAGGAGGGCGAGCGGGCTGCTTTTGAGGCAGGGGTTAACGGCCTGCATCCGGAAATAATTAAGCTGTTAGGCCGGCTTAAGTATCGCACCAGCTATGGCCAGAATGCTTTGCAACATTCCAAAGAAGTTTCTTTTCTATTGGGAATCATGGCTTCAGAGTTAGGCCTGGATTTTAAGCTTGGCCGAAGAATCGGGCTCCTGCATGATATTGGTAAAGCCGTGGATCATCAGGTCGAAGGTACGCACGCTAAGTTAGGCGCGGATCTGGCCAAGAAATATAATGAAAACGCTGAGGTAGTCGCCGCGATTGAATCGCATCATGAAGAGGCGCCTGCGCAGAGTATGTATGCGGTTTTAGCCATCGCTGCTGATGCGGTGAGCGCCGCACGCCCCGGGGCCAGAAGGGAAACCTTAGAGATATATGTTAAGCGTCTGGATAAGCTGGAATCTATTGCCAATCTTTTTAAGGGAGTGGAAAAATCTTTTGCCATTCAGGCCGGACGAGAGATTCGGGTCATTGTGCAGCCGGAGAAAATAAATGATAATGAAGCAGTGACGATGTGCAGGGATATACGCAAGAAGATTGAAGAGGGGATGGAGTATCCCGGCCAGATCAAAGTTACAGTAATTCGCGAGATGCGCACGATTGAGTATGCTAAATAAAGCCATGAAAATACTTTTTATCGGAGATATTGTTGGTAGTCCGGGCAGAGAGGCAATTAAAAGGCTGGTTGTCCCTCTTAAGCAGGAATTAGGAATTGACTTTGTAATTGCTAATGCCGAAAATGCCTCCGGCGGCTCAGGGATTACCTCTAAGGTGGCCGCTGAACTTTTTGCTTCCGGAGTGGAGGTGCTTACTTCCGGAGATCATATCTGGAAGAAAACTGAAATTTTCGAGCTGATTAACCAGGAGGAAAGAATTTTACGGCCGTTAAACTTCCCTAGCGGGGCACCGGGCCGCGGCGCAAGCATGTTTAAAGCCCAAAATGGAGTTAAGGTAGGAGTGATTAATGTTAATGGCCGGGTTTTTATGGAGGCGCTGGAGTGCCCTTTTAAAGCTGCGCTTAAGGCTGCTGAGGAATTGGCAGCAGAAACTAAAATTATCATCGTAGATATACATGCGGAAGCTACCTCTGAAAAAATAGCTTTAGGTTGGTATCTGGACGGCAAGGTTTCCGCAATTTTTGGCACACATACACATATTCAAACTGCCGATGAGAAAATCCTGCCCAAGGGTACTGCCTATATAACCGATGTGGGTATGACCGGCCCTTATGATTCGGTGATTGGCAGAAGGGTGGAGGATGTGCTTACCCGTTTCTTAAGCTCTATTCCGGTTAGATTTCAAGTTGCCGAAGGAAATATTCAATTGCATGGCGCGCTTGTAGAAATAGACCAAGCAACTGGTAAGGCGCGCTCGATTTTAAGAATTCAGAAAAATTTAGATGATTAAAAAACTACCGGTTATCTTACGTGGGGTTTTGTTATTTTTAATCTTTTTTTTGTCCTTTTCTCTAGCGACTTCTTTTGCTCAAATCCCAGAGGAGTTAGAGTTTAATTTAGACCTAAATTCTCCCGTAGTCAGCCTTCCCAAAATATATAGATCAAGCGTGGATTTAAGCGGCCGAGGTAAGCAGCATGATAAAACCTTACCGCAAACACTAGCGGCTAGCGATGCCTTGGCTGCCTGGCAGGCGGATTTAGGTTTCCGTAATTTCTACCGTATTCAATATAATCTCTGGGAGATCCAACAGCTAATCAACGACAAAGACTCCTACCAGAAGCTCTTGAGTAATTATGAAGAGATAATTAAAAAAATAAGTGATAGCGGAGGGACAGTAATTCTAGATTTATTCGGTACCCCTGATGGTTTAGGCACGGTGCTGGATAAAAATAGCGCTCCCCATAATTTAAAAATATATAAAGAATTAATTAAGAATACGATTCGTAAATTTAGTTGTGATAAAAAATATAATATTTGGTATGAGGTCTGGAATGCCCCGGATATCGGGGACTTCTTTATAGGGCAAAGATCGGAATATCTTAATCTTTACCGTATTGTGGGTGAGGCGGTAAAAGAGCTGCGTCAAGAAACTAAAATCACCATACCTTTGGGTGGGCCTTCGGTCAGTTCCTGGTTTAGGAATATTGAGCCCAATAATATACTAACACCTGAACGCAGCCTGATTTATGAGTTGATAAAATATTGCTATAGTTATCGGCTACCCCTGGATTTTATCTCCTGGCACGCCTATTCCAGTGATCCGGCAGAAGAAAAGCAGGACACAATTTATAATAAACCTTTTGTTAAGCTTATCCGCGAGTGGTTAACTTATTTTAAATTCAATAGTAATATTCCGTTGCTGGTTAGCGAATGGAGCTTTGACGGCTCGGCAAATATTTTAGCTGAAAGAGCTAAATTTGCGTATATCTCTGCCAGTTATATACCGGGGCGGCTTAAAAATATGTATGAAGCCGGGATAGATTATCAGACATATTTCTGTCTTGAAGACTTTGGAGATAACGAGGCCGGGGCAATCAGAAATTTGGGTATTTTTTCATTTGAGCTGGCCCGCCCGGAGAATAAGGGATATGCTAAAGCTAATTATAATGTCTGGCGCATGCTCGGCCTGTTGGGCCAGGATTTGTTCACTGCCAAATTTAGCGATGAATTTGTGGGAGTAATTTCTACCAAATCTCCCGATTATCTGGCCTTGCTTATTTACAACTATATTGATCCTCAAGCTGCCATGAATTATATTTCTCATAATATAGTTTATTTAAATAGTGCAGAACAAAAGGCAATTTTAAACATAGTTAAATCTGATCGCATGAAGAAGATCCTCACCGGCCAGCTCAACCTAGCTACTTTGCGGCTAAGCGTCAAAACTAAAGGGATGCTTGGTCGCGCTATAGAATTAAATAGTTTGGCCAATAAATTTTCTACGACGAATCGTAAGATCAAAGTTTCTTTAAAAGGCGTAAAAGATATCTACGTCCTGAGCAAATATGTGATGGATAGCAACTGTAGCCGAAATTGCGAATTTAAACCAAGCTCCGAAAATGATGTAGATTTTAACCAAGGTTATGTTGAGACAATGGAATTAAGCCCTTATTCAGTTCAACTTTTAGTTTTTAAGAAGAAGCCTGCTCCGCCTGAAGTCAAGCCGGAGGAGAAGCCCGCTGAGGTAAAACCCGCGGAAATAAAGCCTGCTGCGTCTTTGGCTAGTGGAAGCCAAACCACGGCCTTGCAGGCCGAAGTCAAGCCGGAGGAGAAGCCTCCGCTTAAAGAGATAAGCAATGCAGAAATTAAGTAAACATATTTATACTGTCTCCGAGATTACTCAAGTGATTAAGAGTTTGCTTGAGGAGAAGGTTGGCGAGGTTTGGCTGGAAGGGGAGATCTCTAACTTTAAAGCCGCTGCCAGCGGACATTTTTATTTTTCACTTAAAGATCAAGGAGCGCTTATTCTGGGGGCGATGTTTGCTCATGCTAATAAAGGCCTAAAATTTAAGCTGGAGGATGGCCTAAAGGTTATTTGTTTTGGTAAAGTTGATGTTTATGGACCGCGCGGACAATATCAGATTATTGTCGAGAGAATTGAACCCAAAGGAGTCGGCGCACAACAATTTGCCTTTGAACAGTTAAAGAAAAAATTAGATCAAGAGGGTCTGTTTGATGCTGACCATAAAAAGCCGCTGCCCCAAATGCCTTTTACGGTGGGGATAGTTACTTCTATCAAGGGAGCCGCAGTACGTGATATTCTGCAGATTCTTAAAAAAGGCGCTTCTTGCGTGGATGTGATCTTGCGTTCTGTGCGCGTGCAGGGTGAGCAGGCAGCCAGTGAAATCGCTGAGGCCATAGCGGACCTGAATAATCTGAAGAATTTAGATTTAATTATTGTCAGCCGGGGTGGAGGCAGCACTGAGGACCTCTGGTCGTTTAATGAGGAGATGGTGGCGCGGGCAATTTATAATTCCAGGCTTCCGGTTATCTCCGCGGTAGGCCATCAGATTAATACCACTTTATCAGATTTAGTGGCGGATGTTTTTGTCGAGACGCCATCAGCGGCAGCCAAGATTATTGTGGATAAAAAGAATGCCTTATTAGCCCAGTTGGCCGGGTTTAGGTACCAACTGGATTTTTCTATCAACAATACAATCAGTGATTTAAAAAACAGGCTTACTGCTTTTACGCATATGCTTAAAAGCCCGCGGGATTATTTATTTGAAAAGCAGCAACAAATAGATGAATTATTTTCCGGATTAAATTACAATATGCGGCATGCTTTAGAGCTGGCTGCACAGCGGCTCAACGCATTAATTCAAAGGCTGGAAGCATTAAGCCCGCTATCGATATTATCCCGCGGCTACAGTTTAAGTGTGCTTATGCCGCAAGGCTCAATCGTCAAAGACGCCTCTTCGATAAAACCGGGAGATAAATTAAAAACAGTTTTACATAAAGGCGCATTTACTAGCGCCGTTTTGGAGGTATTTAGCGATGAAAGAAACGCAAAGCGCTTTGTTTGAGGAAGATTTGAAAAAATTACAGAAGATTGTTGAGGAGCTCTCTAGCGGAAAAATTACTTTAGGTGAGTCGCTTAAAAAATATGAAGAAGGGGTTAAAATTGCGCAATCTTGTTCTATGACCTTAGCGGAGGCGCAACGAAAAGTAGAGCTGCTGATGAAAAAAGACGGTAAAATTTCTTTAGAAAAATTTGACGACGCGGACACAGAAGAGAAATAAAATATGTTTTTAGAAAAAATAAATTCACCTCTGGATTTAAAGAAATTAAGCTTAGAGCAGCTTGGTGGTCTTAGCGCAGAGATCCGCCAGAGGTTAATAGAGGTTGTTTCTGTAACCGGCGGCCATTTGGCTTCTAGCCTGGGGGCGGTGGAGTTAATCGTGGCTTTGCATTATTGTCTGGATACCCCCAAAGATAAAATTATTTTTGATGTGGGGCATCAGGCTTACGCGCATAAAATATTAACCGGACGCAACCACAATTTTTCTACTCTTAGGCAGTATCAGGGATTAAGCGGCTTTCCTTCAAAAGATGAGTCGGTTTATGATCCTTTTACTTCCGGCCACAGCTCCAGTGCGGTTTCTTTAGGCTTAGGGCTTGCCTGCGCCAGGGATTTTTTGCCTAAAGAGGAACAATTTAAGGTTGTCTGTGTGATTGGGGATGGATCTTTAAGCGGCGGCCTTTGTTTTGAAGGCCTAAACAATACCGGACATTTGAAAAAAGATATTTTAGTGGTTTTAAACACCAATGAACTAAGTATCGCTCCGAATGTGGGGGCGATTAGTAATTATTTGAATAAAATTATTTCTTTACCGGTGTATAACCGTTTTCACGATAATCTGGAGAATTTTTTAAAAACCCGTATCCCGCGCGGCAGCCGCCTGCTAAAACTTATGTCTAAGTTTGAAGAAGGATTAAAGGGGCTGTTCATTCCCGGTATATTGTTCGAAGAACTTGGATTCCGCTATTTTGGCCCTATCGATGGGCACGATCTAATCGCCTTAACTTCTACACTAAAAAATATCATGGAGATTAAAGGCCCCCGCCTTTTGCATGTCGTGACCAAAAAAGGTAAGGGTTGTTTGTTTGCTGAAAAAGATCCGGTAAGGTTCCATGGGATCAGCCACTTTGATATCAATACGGGTGAAGTGCTGATTAAAAGATCTTCACCGGGCGCAAAAAGCTATACTGAAATATTTCGTGATAAAATAGCGCAGTTGGCTGGCACCGATAAGAGGATTGTGGCGATTACTGCCGCGATGCCGGAGGGAACAGGTTTGGATAAATTCCGGGATTGTTTCCCGGAAAGATTTTTTGATTGCGGCATTGCTGAAGCCCATGCAGTTTGTTTTGCTGCCGGGCTGGCCAAGCAGGGATTTAAGCCGGTAGTGGCGATATATTCTACATTCCTGCAGCGCGCATATGATCAGATTATTCAGGATGTTTCATTACAAGAGTTGCCGGTAATATTTGCTATTGACCGGGCGGGAATTGTGGGAGAAGACGGAGTTACCCATCAAGGCATATTTGATATTGCTTATTTAAGGAGTATCCCGAATTTGGCCATAATGGCTCCTGGCGATGGCCGGGAACTGGAGCAGATGTTAGAGTTTGCTTTGCAGTTAGATAAGCCGGTAGCCATAAGATATCCTCGCGCAGAGGCTTCTTTGGAGGGGGATCTTGCGATCCCCTTGAAATTAGGGCAGGGGCAACTAATTAAAGAGGGCAAGGATTTCACAATTATTGCTTTAGGCAGTATGGTTTGCGAGGCGAAGAAAGCTCTGGAGTTATTAAATCGGGAAGGGTTATTCGGTAGTTTAATCAATGCCCGGTTTGTTGCGCCGCTGGATATGGAATTAATTAAAAGAGTTTGCGGGGTGACAAAATTTATTTTTACCATTGAAGAAGGGATAAGGGATGCAGGTTTTGGCAGTGCTATTGCTCAGCAGCTAAATAAGCCGGTGGAACGTCTGGGCCTGCCATTTGAATTTATCCCACATGGGGCCAGAGGATTGCTTTTGGAAAAATATAAACTTACTGCTGCGGGGATTGCCGCGAATATTCGCCAGGTGATAAAAAATAATGGCTAAAATTATAATTAATCAGGATAAATGTAAGGGTTGTTTCTTATGCGTAAATTTTTGTCCCAAGGGCTTAATTAAGAAAAGCGTAAAATTAAATAAACAGGGCTTGAATTTTGTGGAGTTTTCGCCAAAGGCGGGAGATTCAACAGATTGTATCGGCTGTATGCAGTGTGCGGTAATTTGTCCGGATTGCTGTAGTGAGGTATATAAATAAAATGAAGATATTACTAAGCGGTAATGAAGCAATTGCCCAAGGAGCAATTCAGGCAGGTTGTAGTTTTTATGCCGGGTATCCGATTACTCCCCAAAATGAAATTATTGCTTACATGGCTAAACATATGCCCAGTTCCAGAACTGGGGTCTGTCGGACAGGCAAGGGTCAATCCCAAGGAGTGTTTATCCAGGCAGAGTCAGAGCTGGCGGCGATTAATATGGTTTATGGGGCTTCTGCTGCCGGGGCAAGGGCAATGACTTCATCCTCAAGCCCGGGAATAAGCTTAATGCAGGAAGGGATATCTTATATTGCCGGCTCACAACTTCCAGCGGTAATTGTCAATATTATGCGCGGCGGGCCGGGTTTGGGAAATATCGCTCCTGCGCAATCGGATTATTTTCAAGCTACGCGCAGCGGCGGACACGGAGACTATCACTTGATAGTCTTGGCTCCGGCTTGCGTGCAAGAAGCATATGATCTTACGCAAACGGGTTTTGATTTAGCGGATAGATATCGAGTCCCAGTCATGATTTTGGGGGATGGTATATTAGGCCAAATGATGGAGCCGGTACAATTGTCTACTAAGAAAATTAAAGTTAGCCTCGCTAAAAGTTGGGCACTTGATGGCTGCCAGGGAAGAAAACCAAACATCATTAAATCATTTTTCCTACGCGAAGGGGCTTTAGAGGACGCCAATCTTAAATTGCAGAAAAATTATGCAATTATCCAACAAAAAGAAACACGCTATGAAGGTTTATTCTTGTCTGACGCAAAAGTTATTCTGGTCGCTTACGGGACAATGGCGCGGATTGCTAAAAGTGCGATTAGCCAGTTAAGAAGTGCGGGTAAGAAAATAGGCTTAATCCGGCCGATCAGCCTTTGGCCATTTCCACAGCAGCCTTTTAGTATAAAAAACAGCAGAGTAAAATATCTGGTGCTGGAGATGTCTTACGGTCAGATGCTTGAGGATGTCCGGCTGGCAGTTGGCGGCAGGCGCGAGGTTGAGTTTCTTGGCCGTTCAGGCGGCGGAGTTCCCAGCGAAGAACAGATTATTAATAAGGTTAAGAAAATATTATAATGGAAAAGATATTCAAGCGTTGCCAATCTTTATATGATGTGCCTACGCATTATTGCCCGGGTTGCGGACATGGCATTGCGCACCGGCTGGTTGCGGAGGTAGTTGATGAACTGGATATAAGGGAAAAGACCATTGGAATCGCCCCGGTAGGTTGCGCGGTGGTGGCTTATGATTATTGGAATTTTGATTGTTCAGAGGCAGCGCATGGCCGGGCCCTGGCGGTTGCTACAGCGATAAAAAGAGTACATCCGCAGAATGTCGTTTTTACTTATCAAGGCGATGGGGACTTAGCTGCAATTGGCACCAATGAGACTATTCATGCGGCAAATCGCGGAGAAAATCTCTCTGTAGTTTTTATCAATAATGCGGTATATGGTATGACCGGAGGACAACTTGCTCCTACTACGCTTTTAGGCCAGAAAACCTCTACTTCTATTGAGGGCAGAGAAAAAAAAGCTCACGGTTATCCTTTAAAAATCTCTGAGATGCTGGCATTATTACCTGGCGTTTGTTATATCGAGCGGGTTTCTTTGCAGAGCCCCCCAGAAGTGTTAAAAGCTAAACGCGCAATTAAGCAAGCATTTGAGAATCAAATAAACAATTTAGGGTTTTCTTTAGTGGAAATACTTTCTCCCTGCCCGACTTATTGGGGCCTGTCCCCTAAGGAATCATTGGATTGGATTAGGGATGTTATGCAAAAAGAATTTCCCTTAGGAAGGATTAAATGATTGAGCGTATAATTATCGCCGGTAGCGGCGGCCAGGGAGTAATGCTTTTAGGTAAGGTTTTAGCGCAAACCGCCATGCTTGAAGGTAAGCAGGTTACCTGGTTTCCGGCTTATGGGCCAGAGGTGCGTGGAGGGACCAGCCACTGTATGGTGACTATCTCTGATCAAGAGATCGGTTCACCATATATAACCGAAGCCGATACGCTTATAATTTTAAACCATCCTTCTTTAGAGAAATTCAAGGGGATGATTAAAAATAAGGGGTTGTTGATTCTTAATTCTTCTTTAGCTAAAATTGATGCGGATGTCAAGAAAAAGATATTACAATTTCCGTTTACCGATATTGCCATAAGATTGGGTAACATTAAAGTTGCCAATATGGTGGCATTAGGTTGTTTTGTAGCGGCTAAGAAAATTATAAAGGTTAAAAATATTTTAAAAGTGTTTAAATCTATCGCTCCTACCGGTAATTTAAAAATTTTAGAGGTTAATCAGCAGGCTTTAAAAGAAGGGTTAAGATTAAATCATGATTAGAGTAAGATTTGCACCTAGTCCAACGGGAAATTTGCATATCGGTGGAGGACGCACCGCGTTATTTAATTGGCTTTTTTCCCAGTCGCAAAATGGCAAGTTTATCTTAAGGATTGAGGATACAGATAAAGAGCGCTCCAAGAAAGAATTTGTAGATGAAATACTCTATAGTCTTAAGTGGTTGGGTTTTAATTGGGATGAACTCTATTATCAGAGTGAGCGTTTTGACCGTTATCGGCTGCATGCGGATAAATTACTTAAAGCCGGCTTAGCTTATATTGAAAGATCTGGCGAGGGTAAAGAAGCGATAATTTATAAGGTTCCTGGGCATAAGATCAGAGTCCATGATTTAATCCGTGGACAGATTGAATTTGATTCTTCCTTGATTAAAGACCAGGTATTAATCAAGTCTGACGGAACTCCTACCTATAATTTTGCCTGCGTGGTAGATGATGCTGAGATGAATATTACGCATATTATTCGCGGAGATGACCATATCTCTAACACGCCAAAGCAAATTCTTCTCTATGAAGCCCTGGGGTTTGGGTTGCCGCAATTTGCACATCTGCCTTTGATTATGGGGGTAGATGGGGGCAGGCTTTCCAAGAGGACAGGCGCAACGGCGATTAGTGATTATCGTAAAATGGGATATCTATCTGAGGCATTGTTAAATTATCTGTTACTGCTTAGTTGGGCTCCGGGTGATAATCGTGAATTGATCAGCGTAAAAGAGGCGGTAAAGCTATTTGATATAAAAAATGTGAACAAGACCTCGGCCACCTTTGACTTAAAGAAATTGGATTGGATAAATAACCAATATCTTAAAAGTGCCGATCCGGAAAAGCTAGCCGATGAACTTATCCCGTTGCTTGAGGCAAAGCATTATATAAATAGAGACAATTTTGATCGCGGTTATCTCTTAGTTTTAGTGAAACTATTTCAGGCCAGGCTTCCCCGGCTTAATGATTTTCTAGATTGGGCGGATTTCTTTTTTCTGGATGAACCGGTAATTGAGCCGGCGGCAAAAGAAAAATATTTAACTGGCGATTTATCAAAAGAATTTAGCCTGTTTGCCCAAAGGTTGGATAACCTGGCCAGTTTTGAGATTATTAATATTGAGGGCAGTTTCCGACAGTTAGTGGCAGAGCTGGGTATTGAGGCCAAAAAATTAATTCATCCTATACGCGTTGCCATTACCGGTAAGACTATTGGGCCGGGATTATTTGAAGTAATTTATTATCTGGGAAAAGAGCGCAGCCGCAGGAGGTTATTAAAATGGGTAAAATAAGAAGTTGCTTTCTTTACGCCATTTTGTGCCTTTTTTTCTAAACTTAAAAGTATTTTTTCCCGTCCCTTGAAATTGATAGTAAATTTGTGTTATATTTACTCAGTAAGGTTCTGTAGTTAAAGGCGAGGGGTAAACTACCAGCGGGCAGGCAATGCCCAGAAATAAAGGCCAATAGAATTTCCCCTTGCCTTTTTATTTTTATCCCTACTGAAAGCCAAAAATTCCCACCCTGTTTTCTAGAAAGACTTGATTAATTTGTAGGATCTGATATATTAATAATGAGATTGCTATAAAGGTCCAAGCCGCAGGTAAAAGGAGGGAAATAATGGTTAAAAAGTCATTTTTGCTAATTACTCTATCTGTCTTTATTTTTTTAACCTGTGGCTGCACTCTGATTAAAGGAACTGGTGGAGCTGTTGGTGGGGCTGCTGTTGGATGTGCTCAAGGCGCATCAGAGGGATTTAGGGACGACGTGAGCTTTATTAAAAAAGCTGATAATTGGATAAAAGACAATCTTTGGTAATACCTTATAGATGAATTAATAATCGATTAGCTTTGGGTTAGTTTTATTGAACCGGGTTTGTCCCGGTTTTTTATTTACAAAATATAGGTTTATGATTAGTATAAATAAAAAAAGGCAAGGCGCGAGGTCCTCTTCCTATTTCCTCCAACTCCTCACTCTTGCCAGGCGAAGGTTAAGCAGCTGCGTAGTTAATTTTTCCTTCTAATTAAGTATACACTGTTTTGGTGTTAATTTACAAGAGGGGGGGGGTATTAAATAATTCGTTGCACTTAATAGATTTCTCTGCCCCCCGGATACTAAATTATTTGCAATTTTATCATAAATAATACAAAGGCACTTTGAAGTTTTAGTCTGGCGAAATCCCGCCGCAGTTTGGCGGGAGGTAGGAGGCAATTTAATAGGTTTACTGCCCTGTCGTCTAATGGTAGGACACAAGATTCTGGAACATACATAGTGTAGTTTCTCCAACTATTTATTCTGCAGATAATTAGAAGCCCCTGAATAATTTAGGGGTTTTTTATTAGTACTACCGTTTAGTATGGATTGATATTGTTAGGTATAGAAGGTGGACACTTTTTGGACACCTAATTATCCTCCAGGGAACATTATATTACCTCCAGCTGCCATTTTTATAACCTTCAACCCGAATACTAAACTGCTTGTAATTTTAGAATTTATGATAGAATATGGTATCTGAAGTTTTAAGATGTAAAATAAAATCGCAGCCAATTAAACAGTTTTCTAAAATGCATGATAAAAGAAATTATAGAAGATTTAGTTTTGAAAATAGTATTTTTTTAAAATTTGAAAGCGATCCTGCGAAAATTATCGAGGGTAAATTGTTAGATTTTAGTTTTGTAGGATTAAGTGTTTTTTTAAAAGAAAACGTTAATGTAGACGCTATAGTTCAGGCCATCGTCCAGTTTGATTTTCTTAGCTCCGTAGAACAGCATCTAGTCGGCAGGGGTAGGGTGGTTCATGTCAAGCAACATAGGTTATATGCGCAAAATGGCTTTAGAATAGGGCTAGAGTTTATAGAGGTAGATAAGGATCTTGTAATCAGCATCCTTGATCGACTCGAATCAAAAATTTTAAACCAGATAAGAATAAAAAGTCAAATACCGCGTAAGGGCTCTGGTTCATTTTAGGATAGATAATAATTTTGTAACTATTAATAGGTTTATTGCCCTGTCGTCTAATGGTAGGACACAAGATTCTGGATCTTGTTATCATGGTTCGAGTCCATGCGGGGCAATTAAATCTTGCGGGGTCTCCAAACGGAGGCCCGCAAGATTTATGTACTCACCGGTTTGGACGAGAACCAAAGGGGTGCGGGGAGATCGTCCCCGCGCTTTCGGGGTAACAGCGAACGAAGTGAGCGTCATAGGGGCAGAGCCCCTTTGGGGAGGACGAGTGAAAACGAGGACGACTGGTTCGAGCGCGAAGCGCGGAGTCCATGCGGGGTAACCACATAAATCTCTCAAAATTCCAGATAAGAGAGTAAAAGTGCGAATAGTATTTCCCGCAGATAAATCTCGGTCGCGTGAAAATAGACTGAACCCCTAAAACTGTAATCTTGTGTTAGGCTATTGATAGGGCCAAATAGCCCAAAACGCCTGCCTGCCGGCAGGGGCAGAAAGGAACCTATCCTGAAACCCAAATGGACCTTTACCAGCGAATTCAAGCGCTAGGTAATTGAAGAATTATTAAGTGGTATAGCCACCCGCGCCCAAATCAGCCGTAAACATAATCTTTCCGGAGGCCTAATTAACCACTGGAAAGAACAATACGAAAAAGGCAAATTCGGCAATGAACCTACCCATGAGGCAGCGTTTAAAGAACGCATCAAAGAACTGGAATGTATGATTGGCCGTCTTGCCATGGATAACGACCTTTTAAAAAAAGCCTTACAGCTCAACATGAAAGCATCTCGGAAAAAAGAAAGCTTATTGCCGGATGCCTACCCGCCGCAAGAGGCACAGTTAAAAGGTGATGCCAAATGTTAAATTTAAGCTTAAGCAGTTATTACTATAAATCCAAAGAGCAGGTTCTATTTATAGACGAACTCGCGATAAGTTTAGACCCTATAATGGCTAAAGATTTTAAAGTTTTTATTAAAGATAAACTTGTCCGCGAGCAAAAAAAGACAGTTATTTTTATTACGCATCATCTTAACGAAGCAGAAGAGCTGGCTGAGCGACTGGCGATTATGGATAAAGGTCAGATAAGGGCCTCTGGGACAATTGGCGAATTGCGAGAGATGGTAGGAGATCCACATGCAACTTTAGAAGAAATATTTATTAGGGTTACTAAGAACGAGGAGATAAAAAATGTTCCTTCGTCAACTCGGGGCTTTTATTAAAAGAGATTTTCTTATAGAATTAAGTTATGAGCTGCATTTTGTCTTACTCTGGCTAAATATATTTGGCTCTATAGCCATAATTTATTTTGTAGCTAAGCTATTTGGCGGGAAAGTTTCTTTATATCTTGGAGAATATGGCGGGCAATATTTCCTTTCGCTTTTATCGGTATAGCCCTTTCCGGATACCTCACCTTAGCCCTCACCACCTGTTCTAGGAATATAAGGACGGAGCAGATGTCGGGGACATTAGAGATGGTATTTCTTTCTCCTTTTAGGCCTTCGCTCTTGATTATTTCCATGTCTCTTTGGACTCTTATCTTCACTTTAATAACTACATTAATCTATTTTTTGTTTGGTTTTTTATTCTTTGGCGTTAATTTATCAGGCGCAAATTTTTTAGGGGCGATGATACCTTTTGTCCTAACGATTATTTCTTTCACCAGTATCGGCATCATCTCCGCGAGTTTTATTATGATTTTTAAAAAGGGCGATCCCATCGCTTGGGTGATAAGCTTATTTTCCGATCACTCTTTTACCCAATAAAATACAGTTTGTTTCCTACCTTTTGCCCCTCACCTATTCCTTAAGGTCGCTGCGATCAGCATTACTAAAAGGATGCAGTTTTAAAATGCTTATTCCTGATATAAGTATACTTTTCTTATTTTGTTTAGTTCTCCTGCCTTTGAGTCTGTGGATATTCCAGTACGCGGTAAAGAAGGCAAAGATAGAAGGCAGCCTCACACATTATTAAAATAAAAAGATCCCCTTTTCATTATGTCCTGTTGTTATGGGACTTTATAATTGCGCAACCTTAA
The DNA here is from genome assembly GCA_030691865.1 of Candidatus Omnitrophota bacterium. Lineage (GTDB taxonomy): Bacteria > Omnitrophota > Gorgyraeia > Gygaellales > Profunditerraquicolaceae > UBA6249. The sequence continues at coordinate 18,819 of JAUYDL010000049.1, forward strand.
ATTTAAAAGTAAAATTAATATTGGTCTTTTGGTGATGATATAATAAAATTCCAAGATGTACGACAAAAGAAGCCGATCATGTCTTATAATGTTCTGGAAAAATAAAGCGGCATGAGGTAACCTTTGGTTAAGCAGTTTAACCAAGATCCCGCACCCGCGGGACAAAACCAAAGGAACTTCAAACCAAATTGGAAGGGAAAAACATGAAAGAGTGTAGTAGGTGTTTATTGAACGATCAGGTTCCCGGAGTAAAAATATCAGAAGATGGCATTTGTTCAGTTTGCCAAAGGCACGATTACAATTAGGGCGATTGGGAGAAGGGGAAAAATGATAAAATATCAGCACTAGAAAAAATGTTTAATGACTGCCGCAGGAAGAAACGTTTTTGCGATGTGTTAGTTCCGTTTTCTGGAGGCAAATATAGTACGTATGTTTTGTATCTTTGTAAAAAAAGGTTTGGGTTAAGATATTTAGCAGTAACTTTTGTTAACGGGTTTCTCAGTGATCTTGCGCGTTAAAATATTAAAAATACCATTGAAATATTGGGCATAGACCATATTTTTTATCGAGTAGATTGGTCTCTCTTGAGAGATCTTTATCGATTTTTCTTTATCAAGACAGGTTTCTTTTGTCCTGTTTGTATGAGAGGTATTAGTGTAGCCACAGAAATGGCGGCAGAAGCTTTTAATATTCCTCTGATTATTAATGGCACTTGCTTCAGGAGCGAAGAATATGCGGCACCTGAATATTTTGTTGGCGGCTCAATAGGTTTTTTTAAAGCAGTCTTAAAAGGCGAAGCAATAGAAAAATCAGCCAAAGTCTTTTTTCTTCGTACGCGATGGAAAAGAAAGATGGAGTATCGATTTTTTTGGATGACCAAAATCGATAGACTTTTATTCAGCGCTCCTAAAATTTACCGGATTATCTGGAGTGGGATTATAATGAAATATATAGAATTATAACTTCAAAATTAAAATGGAAATCATATCGAGAAAAACAGGAGCATCTAGATTGTAAGATGTCAGGTCTTGTTTGTTACTTTCGTTATAGAAAATTCCCTTCTTTGATTCCAGAGTTACTCAGGTATAGCAAGTTAGTAAGTGCCGGTATTATGAGTAAAGAAGAGGCGCTTTTTCAGGTAAATAGAGTTCAGGCAAAATTTAATGTGGAAAATGACCTGAAATTATTTCTGGAAAAATTTGATATCAGCGTAGATGAATTAAATGTCATTTTAAGCGATCCCTTTCGCCATATGAAATATGTGAAACAAAGATCATCGGTCGTGTGGAAAATATTGCGGTCAACTTATTATTCTGTTTTGAATTCATATCTTAAACTCATCCGCAAAGGCAACTTTTCTATTATAAAAAGGCATATATTCTAATATTCTTTTTGTTTATTCTTTAAACTGAGGGTTCCTTACCTTCTCCCTAAAAACTGTACCATTTCCTGGTTGAGTATTTTACGCTATACTGAGGCCGTAATCAGGAGGTGTGCGGATGAAAAAACGGTTTACGGAAGAGCAAATTGCTTATGCCCTCAAGCGTCATGAAACCGGAATACCGGCAAAAGACATTTGCCGGGAAATGGGGGTATCGGAAGCATCATTTTATAAGTGGAAACAAAAATATGCTGGTATGGGGATAACGGAATTGCGTAAACTCAAAGCATTGGAAGAAGAAAACCGGCAGCTTAAACGTTTAGTTGCAGATTTGAGTCTTGATAAGCATATGTTGCAGGATGTGCTGTCAAAAAAAGTTTAAAGCCCGTGCGGAAGCGCGACCTCGCCGAACATCTATATCAGCAGTATCACGTGAGTCGAAGGCGGGCGTGCGGGGTCGTGCAAGTGATGTTCGTCCATTGTTGATGCGGTTAAAAGACCTTGCCGCGGCACGCCCGAGGTTCGGGTATAAGCGGCTCTGGCTTCTGTTATGCAGAGAAGGCTGGGAAGTGAATCATAAACGCATTTACGTCTCTACAAGCTGCTCGGGCTACAGCTACGCTACAAGAATAAGAAGAAACTCCCCAGCCATGCGCGAGTGCCTATAGCTAAGCCACAAAAGCTTAATCAGTGTTGGGGTATGGATTTTATCTCCGACCGGCTTGACAATGGCCAGCAATTCTGTATACTGGCAGTAATTGATTTATTTTCACGGGAATGCCTTATGATGAAGGCAGGCATTTCCTTAATGGGAACACATGTGGTAAAATTACTTGAGGAGATTAGAAGGAACAGACCGTTACCGCAAGCAATTACAGTAGATAATGGCCCTGAATTTATTTCCAAGAAATTGGATGTGTGGGCATATTATTATGGCGTGAAGCTTGATTTTATCAGGCCCGGCAAACCGGTTGAAAACGCCTTTGTGGAAAGTTTTAACGGTAGGCTAGAGAGATGAATGCCTGAATACAAATATTTTCAATTCGTTGTCAGATGTACAGGAAAAACTTGAGTCGTGGCTCAAGGACTATAATGTTACCCGGCCACATAGTGGGATTGGGAATTTGTCGCCGGCGAAATTCGCTGAGCGGTTTAATAACCTGGCTTCAGAAGGCAAACATCTAAACCTGGAAGCGGTACAGTTTTAGGGGAACTCTCAAACCTATGGCTAAATTTTTGCAATCAATAAAAGAAAAAATCCTACTCAAAATTAAAACTGCTTTTTTTGTGATACCAGTAATTTTATTGGGGTTTTTTATTTTTCTGCCACGCGGAGCTACTACTGAAAATAGAGTTAACCCGCCCTGGATTAAGTTAACAAAAGAAGGTTTTGTAAAGGGGGGAAAACCATTTAAATTTATAGGCGCAAATGCAGTTAATATAGTCTTTTATGATGATTGGGATTTAGATGTAGAGAAGGCCATACGGACTGCTAAAGAAAATAATATCTCTGTTTTAAGGCTCTATATAGATTTGGGCTGGGGGAAAGATGATGATTTTGATAGAATTTTTGATATTGCCTCAAAAAATGGGATGTATATCATACTTGCTTTTACGGATTGTTGTTGTAGCGGTGATTACGCAAATCTAAAAAAATATTTCCAAGTCCATGCTCCATTTTGTAATATAACAAACGAACAAAGCGTAAGGGCTTTTAAGAAACTTATAAAACAAATAATTGAGAGAAAGAATTCTCTAAATAATAGGGTGTATCGGGATGACCCTACAATTTTGGCTTGGGAGATCGCAAATGAATTGGAATATTCGCTCTTTGCTGAATCAGAGGTACGCAAATGGGTAGATGGGATTGCTAGATATATTAAAACTCTGGATAAAAACCATCTTGTAACCATAGGTATTAGTACAAATAACCTTGAATCTATAAACAATAAAGCTTTGTTAAAAATATTTGACTCATCAGCATTGGATTTCTTTTCATTTCATTTTTATCCTTCATCGGGGCCGGTAGACTATAGTAAAAACACGCTTTTCGAAAATACACAAAGAATAGATTCGATAACAAAGAGATTCCTTTCTTTGGGTAAGCCCGTGATAATGGCTGAATTTGGATTCAGTAACTCCGTAGATTTAAATGAAAAAATGAAGGCAGAACCGGGGACTGTTGACTTTTATATATTAACCTTCAAAGAATATATGGATGCAGCCTTTTATGCGGGTTGTTCAGGAATAATGTTTTGGGGATGGGGTGTCCCTGAGGCAAAACGGGTCCCGATGTGGTGGAGTAAAGAGGACTACAGTATCGTGGATAAAAAATTTTGTAATTTTCTTAAAAACTATCATATCCCGGAAGACGATGAGAGATAATAAAAAGATTATTTGGTTATTGCTGGTATTTGTGGTTTTCAGCCTCTTTTTTATAAATAAAGCCTTTCACATCGATGACCCATTTACCATTACCATCGCTAAAGCAATAGGAGAACATTTTATACGCGTGCCCCAAAATTATCAGGGTAACCCTGTTTTTACGGAGCAGGTTTGTGGTAATCCAATCCTCTTGGGGTATTACTGGGCTCCTATCATTAGTTTACTCGGTGAACAAGAAGTATGGTTACACATATTTTTCCTACCTTTTTCTCTGATCGCTATCATATCAATGTATATTTTATCAAGGAGGTTTACTAATAGAAGCCTTTTGGCCACCTTGTGTTTTCTTATCACGCCTGCCTTTGTGGTTACCTCTGGGAATATTATGTTAGATATCCCCCTCCTGGGTTTCTTCCTCGGCGCACTCGCTACCTTTATCTACGGGGTAGATAAAGATGATAAAAAATTATTGTTTCTATCAGTTATTTTAGCGGGAATAGCAAGCCTTATTAAATACTCCGGCCTCTTAGTTATTTTACTTATGTTTATCTATGCGTTAGCATCTTCTAAAAAACGTTATTCTTTGTTTCTGCTTATTTCCATATTCATATTCTTTCTAGGGTGCGTCCATAATCTAATATTTTATAATCGTATTTATTTTCTGGTTGCTTTATTGCGGAGGGCGAAAGAATTTTCTATTAACGCTATTTTCATCAGAATATTTGCTTGCTTAAGTTTCTTAAGCGGGACATCTATCATTAGTATATTGTTAATACCCTGTCTTTTACGCAAAAAAATTAACCAGTTGCTTCTTGCAATATCCTTACCTGTGGGGTTATGCCCATTTTTAGTAAAAGACCCTTTTATCAGGTATGGCAATGTAGAAAAAGGTATCCTTGCGCTCCTTTTTATTTCATCATTCTTTATTATAGTTATTATATTTAAGGCTTGTATATTATCGATTTTCAAGAAATCGCGTGATAATGATAGTTTATTTCTGTCCCTGTGGTTTATTTTTCTTCTAATTTTTACTATTGGTATTCAATTTGTTGCGGCACGGTTTATTCTATTACTATTCCCCCCGATGTTTTTGCTTATTGTTAAAGAGTTAAACTTGAGCAAAATTTCACCTTCTGGAGGTTTACGCAATAAATTTATCCCTGCCTCAATTTTAATTACTATAATTATCTCTACTACATTGGCTATCGGAGATTATCGTCTCGCCGGGGTCTATCGGGATTTCGTATCTTCTCTTAAAGAAAAATTGTCTTTAAATAAGGATATATATTTTTGCCCTACCTCTTTTGATACAAATCTCTGTTACGGGTATGCTTATTATTTACAGAAATATTATCCGCAAGCAAAAAATTTAAAAATAGAAAAGGATTTAAGCGGCATCCGGGATTCTATTTATATCGTGCCAAATGGGTCATTTCTTGCTCCTCCTTTTTATGAAATTTGCGCTGATTATTTTCAGAAGTTAAATTATAATAAAAATTTAATAAACAGCTTTTGTTATAAAGGTAATGTTTTCATTCATAACCGTAAATTCCATGCAGGTTTTTACACCCATGATTGGGGACTCTTGCCATTTTATATTTCGTTTCGAAAAGTTTCTCTTGAAACATTTGATGTCTATTCTTTATTGACTAAATAATATATAGCTCGACAATAATCCGAGCGATATACAGGACTGATTTTTAAATAAAATTATTTAAATGAAGGTATTATTTATATTCAAAAGTGAGAACTTTTTGGCTCCTATTGGATTGTGCGCCATATCCGCTATGGCGATTAAGAAAGGCCATAAAACTTATTTATGCGAGATAAATTCACAAAATCCTTTAAAATGCATTGCGGATCTGAAACCAGATGTTGTCGCTTATAGCTCTTCTACCGGAGAAGCCAAACATTATCTTAGATTGAATCTTATTATTAAACAGAAATTCCCTCACATATTTACAGTTATGGGCGGACCGCATTCTACCTTTTATCCGGAAGTGATTTATGAAGAAGGTTTGGATGCTGTTTGTGTGGGAGAAGGAGAGGATGCTTTTATAGATTTACTCGGGGCACTATCAAATAAGCAATCTTTGGAGAATATCCCTAATATCGTTATTAAGGATAATAAAGATAAATTTAACGTGCGTCATTTAGTGGAAGATTTGGATATCCTGCCTTTTCCCGATTATGCTTTAATATACGATAATACTCCCATAGGAAAATATCCTCTTAAGAATATTATAACTTCACGGGGATGTCCCTATGATTGCACCTATTGCTTTAATTCTGCTTGGCGTAAGATTTATACAGGAAGAGGTAAATCGGTGCGTCGACATAGCGTAGATTACGTGATAGATGAGATTCGCTGTGTTAAAGACAGATGGGCTTTAAGTTGCGTTAAATTTTATGATGATATTTTTACTTATTCTGCTGATAATTGGCTGGAGGAGTTCTCCCAAAAATATAAAAAATATATAAATCTCCCCTTTTTTATTTTAACCCGAGCTGATTTACTTACTGAGGATATGGTAAAGTTGTTGAGAAATGCTGGTTGTCGCACAATCAGTATGTCTATAGAAGCAGGCAATGCCGATATAAGAAATAAGGTGCTCAGGCGTAATATGTCAAACAAACAAATTGTTGATGCGCATCGCTTATGCGATAAATATGGAATTTATACTTTTACTAATTGTATATTAGGACTACCGGGTACAACCATTGATAATGATATTGAGTCAATTGATTTAGCGATTAGAGCTAAAGTTACTTGGGCTGAATTCCCCATCTTTTATCCTTATCCAAAGACTGAACTTGGTCAGTATGCAGTTAAGATGGGATTATATAAGCCAGATTACGAAAAGATGCATACATCATATCAGTATAGGTCTCTTCTTAACTGTTTTACCGAAAAACAGAAGAATGCTCAGATGAATTTATCAGTATTAGGAGCTGTGGCTATAGCCTTGCCGCGTTTTAGAAGTTTAATTGTGCGTTATTTAATCTATATACAGCATAATCCTTTTTTTACATTGGTTTATTATTTAACAAAAATGTATGTCCTAAGAAAAAAGATATATGTTACCAGAACTGCCTTTTGGGAATCAATACGTATTTTTGTCAGAAGCTTAAAACAGGAATGGTTTAGGCACGAGGACCAAAGAGGATGAAAAAAGTATTAATCATCAAGTTGGGTTATTCCGAAACATTTGACAGTATGCTTAGCCTAACCACCAGTTTAGGTGATGTCTTAAGGACTACAGTTATTTTACATTTTTTTAAAGGTAACCATGTCAGTTGGCTCGTAGATAAGAAAGCTCGGCCATTATTGGAAAATAATAAATATATAGATAGAATCTGGACTTACAATTCTGATACAAGAAAACAACTTAAAAAAGAAAAATTTGACATTATAGTTAATCTTGAAAAATTGCCTGAGATTTGTTTGCTTTCGGATTCTCTGCGAGCAAAGAAGTATTTTGGCTTTAGATTCAATAGTTGTAACAACGGGCCACCTAATTGTTACTCTGACAGCGAGAGATTGATTGAACTCGTTCAGGATTTAAATAAGAAAAGAAAAAATAAAGATTCTTGGCAGAAGATTTTGGCTGATGCATTAGGAAAAAAATGGAATGAACAAACCTATGTCCTTGGTTATGAACCAAAGTCAAAAGTGAAATATGATATAGGCTTTAATTGGACGGTGGGTAATAAATGGATAAATAAAGCCTGGCCAAGAATTTACTGGAAGAGTTTAGAAAATTTAATTAAGGATGAATATTCTATCTCTTGGCAACAGGGGTTAAATAACCTCTATGAATATATAGACTGGATAAACTCATGCAGACTAATAGTAACTGCCGATACCTTAGGGCTTCATCTTGGTTTGGCTCTGCAAAAGAGGATAGTTGCCTTATTTGGACCGACTTCTTCCTATGAGATTTATTTTTATAACTGTGGTTCGTTTTTATTGCCGGAAGCGCCCTATAAATGCATACCTTGCCTTAAGCCACATTGCGATAAAGAAAGACAATGTATGGAATACATTGCTCCTGAGAAAGTTAAGGAAAGAATTAAAGATGAGTTTAAAAGAAATAAGATTGCCTCAAAGTTATAATTATATAGCCTGTTTCTTGACTTTAGATTGCAATTTAAATTGTGATTATTGTATAAATTCATTTGGAGTTAGTAGTAGACTTAAAAGAAAAATTATGCCGGGTGAAAGGTGGATTGAAGCATTGAATCGGATAGTTTGCCCTAAGGATTTACCGATTACGCTTCAAGGCGGAGAGCCGGGTTTACATCCGGATTTCATTTGGATAATTAAAAACATTAAAGAAAATTTAAATATCGATATTTTAACCAATCTTTGTTTTGATGTGGATAAATTTATTGCCGAGATAAATCCCAACCGATTACGCAGGGATGCTCTTTACCCAAGCATTAGAGTGAGTTACCATTCTCCTTATATGGATTTAAATGAACTTATAAAGAAAGTGTTAAAGATGCAGCGGGCGGGTTTTTCTGTTGGGATTTTTAGCATCCTTCACCCTAAGTTTAAGCAAGAGGTTTTGGAAGCTGAAGAAAAATGTCATAATTTAGGAATCGACTTTAGAACAAAAGAGTTTTTAGGTGAGTTTAATGGGCAATTATATGGAACCTACCTTTACCCCGATGCTATTGGTAATGGTAAACGGAAGAGATGTTTATGTAGAACATCAGAGTTAATTATTGCGCCGGATACTAACATCCGCAGATGTCATCACGACCTTTATAAGGATTTTTCATCTATCGGTAATCTGTTAGACCGAAATTTTGAAATAGAAGATATTTTTAGAGAGTGTAACCAGTTTGGAGATTGTAACCCTTGCGACATAAAGATCAAAACAAATAGATTTCAGGTTCATGGGCATACTTCAGTAGAAATTAAAGATATTGAAGAATTTTAAGTTAGACATTTATTTAAGCTACGCGGATTAGCAAGATACCAGAGAAAGGTACATAATAAATGAAGAGAAAGTATATTGCTTATTTTATATTTGTTACTTTCTTTCTATATCTCTTTGTCGTTTATGATGTAAATTTTCATGGCCCTGATGAGCCTATTTATTTTGCCTATACAGCTAGTGTTGTTGAAGATAGTGACCTGAATGTAGCAAATCAGATTGACCTCAAACATTACCCTCATTATCTTACATCTGGAAAATTTGGCGTTTCTAAAACATATAATTTAGCTGATTTTCATAATCACGCAGGTGTAATACTTTGGGCACCTTTTTATGTCTATGCAAAATCTATCTATTACATAGCCGCTAAGCTAAACCTGAAGGGCTTAAGTTTTAATGGTCTTGATAAAGTTACTAAGTGCGCTATGTCTTTTAGCACCATAGTCTTTGGTTTTCTTGCGCTCATTCTTACTTATAAACTCTGTAGAGTCTTTTTTTCAAATAAAACTGCCATTTGGTCAACTCTGGCGATATTTTTAGGGACACCGTTTTTTTACTTTATATTGTATGAGGTTGGAAATTCTAATATGGTTGGTTGCTTATTCTCGATTCTCTCAATCTGGTTTTGTAGTTACGCAATTGCTATGAAGAGGTCGCACTGGTTTTTATACGGATTATTTTTCTCTATTTGCGTTATGATTAAATCTGAACTATGTTTTCAAATATTCTTTATTTTATTTATCTTTATTACCTTTGCTATATTAAAGCAAACAAGATGGAGAAATGGAGTATATTTTTTTGTTGGCATCACGCTAGGATTTATCCCGAGAATTATAAATGATTATCTCAAATATGGCACATTGCATGTAGGAGAGTTAAATCTATTTAACTTTAGGAATTCCTATTTCCTGGAACAACTTTTCTCATCATACCATGGCTTTTTCTATACCTCGCCTATTTTTTATATTTGTTTATTAGGGTTTATACTCTTGGTTGCAAATTTATCAAAGAACGTCAAAAACATAAATGAAAAAAAAATACAAGAAATCTTCCTTCTTGCTTTAACTTCATATTTGTTTATAAAAATATTTATACTCTCATTTAGATGTGTGTGGGGAGGAGGGACACCCGGGGCGAGGATATTACTTACAGAGTTTCCTGTTTTTGTTTTGTTGTTTGCGCACGTTTTTCAAGGACAGAGAAAATATATTAAATATTTTTTGGGTATAGCTTCTATATTATTTATTCTCTGGAATTGGCTTATTATTTCCGAATATATGATGGGCGTTGATTTGAAGTATATTACTGGAGCGCCAAAGTTAGGTGCAAGAATCGCCACAATTAAAAATATTTTACCCCCCTTATTTTATATAAAAGATATTGATATAAAATTAAAATCATGCTTGCCTTTATTACCAATTGTTTTTGGAATGACCTTTTATATAACAGAAAGATTCAGAGAAACGAATTTTCCTGTTTTAGGGTATGTCAGGAGCCAGGATAGACATAGGTCTTTTAATACATTTGTCTTAATTACAATATATTTATATACAGCCTACACAGTTATTACAGTACTAAATATATATAATAATAAAAGAAATGTTGAGAAACTAAAAGCAGATGGGTTTTTTGAAAATGCTAAGATAATCGGCCCTAATGAATTTGAAAAGGAAGAGGTCGTTGGCTCGCTGAATGAGATGATAGATTATTTTGAATCAAGGGGCGATACGGATAGAGTAAACAAGATTAAAAGTTATAAAAAAGAGATCTATGGTGAAATGGATAAATAATGGATAAGTTCGGGATAGATAGTCATAAACTTATTTATCATGTTTCTAGAATACATCAGTGGCTTAAAGGAGAAACCATCTATCCTATTTATATAGAGATTGGCCTATATGGTGGTTGTAATCATCGTTGTATCTTCTGCGCTTTTGACTTTTTAAGATATAAACCAGATATTTTAGATACGAATTGTCTTAGAAAATTTCTCCTTGAAGTATCTAAAAAGGGGGTAAAGTCTATATTGTATTCAGGGGAAGGTGAACCGCTTTTGCATAATAGCGCAATAGATATCATTGTCTTTACAAAAAAAGTAGGTATTGATGTAGCTTTAGTAAGCAATGGCGTCTTGTTTGATGAAGATAAAGCCAAAAGGTCCTTAGAATATTTAACATGGGTAAAGGTAAGTTTAGATGCAGGGACAGAAGGAACGTATGCAGTTGTGCATAGAACAAAAAAAGAGGACTTCAGGATTGTTTTGAATAATCTTAAAGGGGCAGTCAAGACTAGAGATAAAAATAAATACGCCTGCGCTATTGGTGTACAGTTTTTATTAATACCGCAGAATTACAAAGAAGTTGTAACTTTAGCAAGGATATTGAGCAATATAGGAGTGGATTATTTAGTAATAAAACCCTATTGCCGACATCTGTCAAGTAAAAATAGAATAAGCCCCAACTTTAAATATAAAAATTTATTTTACTTGAAAGAAAAACTAAAAAACTATTCAAATGATGACTTTCAAATAATATTCCGCCGAAATGCGATGGAGAAATTAGAAGAAGAAAAATCCTACAGCC